>NC_010511.1:6515000-6812500 GCF_000019365.1 Methylobacterium sp. 4-46
CCGCTGACGCGCTCCTCCCACCATGCCGGGGCGGATTTCGCAAGGCTCTCCCAAGCCCGGCGCGACCGCCTCGCCACCGCCTGACATGCCGAGCTTCCGCACCACCCGCAGCGTCCGCCACAGCCCGGACGACATGTTCGCCCTCGTCGCCGACGTCGAGCGCTACCCCGAATTCCTGCCGCTCTGCGACGCGCTGCGGGTGCTGCGGCGCCAGCCGGGCGAGGCCGGGGGCGAGATCCTCGTCGCCGAGATGAGCGTCGGCTACAAGGCGATCTCGGAGCGCTTCACCACCCGCGTCCAGCTCGACCGCCCCAACCTGCGCATCGTGGCCGAGTACATCGACGGCCCGTTCCGCCACCTGGAGAACCGCTGGACCTTCCGGGAGGCGCCGGGCGGGGGCTGCCTGGTCGAATTCTACATCACCTACGAGTTCAAGAGCCTCGCCCTCGGGCTGCTCATGGGCAAGATGTTCGACCGCGCCTTCCGCAAGTTCACGGACGCGTTCGAGAGCCGGGCGGACCGGATCTACGCGCGGGCCTGATACGCCATCCGGTTGATGGCTTCGCCATCAACCGGATGGCGTATCAGGCGCTGTCCGGACGTGATCGTCCGGGCAGCGCATCACACCTCGGTCAGCGCCGCCTCCAGCAGCCCGAGGGCGTCCTCCACCGCCTTGCGGCGCACCTCCGCCCGGCCGATATCGCCGTAGCGCCGCTCCAGGTGGCGCATCGCGCGCCCGGCCGTGACGAGGCCGAAATGCACGAGGCCGACCGGCTTCGTGGCGGTGGCGCCGGAAGGGCCGGCGATGCCCGTGATGGCGAGCGCCACGTCGGCGCGGGAATGGGCGAGCGCCCCGTCCGCCATCGCCCGGGCCACCGGCTCGCTCACCGCGCCGTGCTCGGAGATCAGGCCGAAATCGACGCCCAGCACCTCGGCCTTGGCCTCGTTCGAGTAGGTGACGAAGCCCCGCTCCACCACCGCGGAGGAGCCTGCCACTTCGGTGAGCAGCCCCGCCAGCAGGCCCCCGGTGCAGGATTCGGCGGTGACGATCCGGCGCCTGCGCTCCCGGTAGGCGGCGATGAGCACGCCCGCGCGGGCGATGAGGGCGGTGTCGGTGATCACGCGGCGCTCCCTCAGGCGGCGGGCAGGCGGAGCGTCGCGGCGGCCTGGGCGGCGAGCCCCTCGGCCCGCCCCACGAAGCCGAGCGCCTCGGTCGTGGTCGCCTTGATCGAGACCGATCCGACGGGGATCCCCGCCACCTCGGCGATGCGGGCGCGGATCGCCTCCCGGTGCGGGCCGATGCGGGGCTGCTCGCACAGCACCGTGACGTCGAGATGGTCGATGACGCCGCCGCGGGCCGCCACCCGGGCGACCGCGTCGGCCAGGAACTGATCCGAGGAGGCGCCGCGCCAGCGCGGGTCGCTCGGCGGGAAGTGCACGCCGATGTCGCCGTCCGCCAGCGCCCCCAGGATCGCGTCGGTGAGCGCGTGCAGCACCACGTCGCCGTCCGAATGGGCGAGCACGCCGCGCGCGGCCGGGATGCGCACGCCGCCGAGCCAGACGTGGTCGCCCTCCGTGAAGGCGTGCACGTCGAAGCCGGTGCCGAGACGGGTGACGAGGGTCATGGCATCTCCTGGAGCATCCCCTGGGGCGGGCGCGGCGCCGCCCGGGCCCGCGAAGGCGCGGTCCGCCTCCTCGAGGTCGGCCGCCTGCGTGATCTTGCGGTTGCGGACGTCGCCGGGGAAGACCGTCACGGGCAGGCCCGCCCACTCGGCGAGCGCCCCGTCATCCGTGAAGGCGTCGAGGCCCTGGGCGGCGGCGCGGCGATGCGCGTCGCGCAGCAGCGCGAAGCCGAAGGCCTGCGGGGTCTGCACGGCCCGCAGGGCATCCCGCGGCGGGGTCTCGCGCACCACGCCCGCCGCGTCCACGCGCTTGATCGTGTCGCTGACCGGCACGCCCGGGACCGCGGCGCCGTGGAGGCGCGCCGCCGCGATCGCCCGCTCGATCAGCGCCTCGTCCACGAAGGGCCGCGCGGCGTCGTGGACGAGCACGAGGTCCGGCGCCCCGGCGCGCTCCAGCGCGTCCAGTCCCGCCCGCACCGAATCCTGGCGCGTCGCCCCGCCCGGGACCGGCGGGAGCAGCTTGGCGGCGAGATCGCCCAGACCGGCGAGGCACTCCGCGTAGAAGGCGGCGGCGTCGGGCGCGATCACGACCTGGATCCGCGCCAGGCCCGGATGCCGCGCCAGCGCCTCGAGCGTCCGGGTCAGGACCGCCTTGCCGCCGACGCGGCGATATTGCTTGGGAGTGCCGCCGCCGACGCGGATGCCGCGGCCCGCGGCGACGACGACCGCGGCAGTCTCGGACATGGACCGGATCCTCACACGGCGGGGACGCGCGTCCCGACGGGATGCCCGTTCCTAGAAGGGGTGCGGCGCAAAATCAAATCGGCGGCCTGCGAAGCTTCTCCGCTTGCGCACGGCCGAGTTTTGGCTATTTGTTGTGCAGAATGAAGATTGACCATTCTTTGAGCGGCCAGCGGCCCGGGCCCGATCCGGGAGCGCCGCCACCCGAACCGGGGGCGCGCGCGCCCGGCGCCCTGCTCGCCCCCCTGTCGGGCGTGACCGACCTGCATCTGCGCCGGATCGCCCGCCGGTGCGGGGCCAGCGCGGTCGTCTCCGAGATGGTGGCGGCGGAGGATCTCGCCCGCGGCAGCGCGGAGGCGCGGCTGCGGGCCGAGGGCGAGGGGGTGCGGCCGCACGTGGTCCAGCTCGCCGGCTGCGACCCGCGCTGGATGGCGGAGGGCGCCCGGCTGGCGGAGGCGAACGGCGCCGACGTGATCGACGTCAACATGGGCTGCCCGGCCAAGAAGGTCACGGGCGGGGAGGCGGGCTCGGCGCTGATGCGCGACCTCGACCACGCGGCGCGGCTGCTGGCGGCGGTGCGGGAGGCGGTGGCGGTGCCGGTCACGGTCAAGATGCGCCTCGGCTGGGACGACGCGTCCCGCAACGCGCCGGACCTCGCGCGCCGGGCCGAGGCCCTCGGCCTGTCCGCCGTCACGGTGCATGGCCGCACGCGCCAGCAATTCTACGCCGGCCGGGCCGATTGGGCGGCGATCCGCGCGGTGGTCGAGGCGGTGTCGATCCCGGTCGTGGCCAACGGAGATGTGGGCAGCCTCGCCGAGGCCCGCGCCTGCCTGGCGGAATCCGGGGCGGCGGCGGTGATGATCGGCCGGGCGGCGGTCGGCCGGCCCTGGCTCGTCGGCGCGGTGGCGGCCGGCTTGCGCGGCGCGCCCGCGCCCGCCCTGACGCGGGCGGCGCAGGCGGACCTCGCGGGGGAGCATTACGAGGGCCTGCTCGCCCTCTACGGCGTCGCCATGGGGGTGCGGCACGCCCGCAAGCACCTGGCGGCCTACGCGGACCACGCGGGCGGCCTCGCCGCAGGCGAGCGGGCGCGCCTCGTCACCACGACCGACCCGGCCGAGGCGCTGGCGCTGCTGCGCCGGGCCTTCGCGGGCGAGGGAGTCGCGGGGGAGGCGGCACCGGCCGCGGAGTGGGCGGCACCGGCCGCGGAGTGGGCGGCATGAGCGCGCCCACCTGCGACGCGATCATCAACGCGCTGCCGCTGCCGGTGCTCACCATCGGGCCGGACGAGCGCATCCTCCAGGTCAACATGGCCGCGGAGCACTTCTTCGACTATTCGCGCCGGCTGATGCAGCGCCAGCGCCTGCGCGACATCATCCCGTTCTCCTCGCCGATCATCGCCCTGGTGAACGAGGTGCGGCGGCGGCACGCGAGTGTCAGCGAGTACCGGGTGGAGCTCGGCTCGCCGCGCTCCGGCGTCGAGCGCAGCGTCGACGTGTTCGCGACCTATCTCGACGACGAGATGGTGGTCCTGATGCTGCAGGAGCGCACCATCGCGGACAAGATGAACCGCCAGCTCACCCATCGGCAGGCGGCCCGCTCGATGGTGGCGCTCGGCGCCATGCTGGCCCACGAGATCAAGAACCCGCTCGCCGGCATCCGGGGCGCCGCCCAGCTGCTGGAGCAGTCGGCGGGCGAGGACGACCGCATGCTGACGCGGCTGATCTGCGACGAGGCCGACCGGATCGTGCGCCTCGTCGAGCGCATGGAGCTGTTCGGGGACGAGCGCCCGGTCGAGCGCGGGCCGGTCAACGTCCACGGCGTCCTCGACCAGGTGAAGCGCTCGGCCCAGTCCGGCTTCGCCCGCCACATCCGCTTCGTCGAGAATTACGACCCCTCGCTGCCGCCGGTGCTCGGCAACCGCGACCAGCTGGTCCAGGTGATCCTCAACCTCGTGAAGAATGCCGCCGAGGCGATCGGCGCGGACGCGGTCGACGGCGAGATCACCCTCTCGACCGCCTTCCGCACGGGGTTGCGCCTGCAGGTGCCGGGCTCGCGCGAGCGGGTGAGCCTGCCGATCGAGGTCGCGGTGCGCGACAACGGGCCGGGCGTGAGCGCCGACCTGCTCCCCGACCTCTTCGACCCTTTCGTGACCACCAAGGCCCAGGGGTCGGGGCTCGGCCTCGCCCTCGTCGCCAAGATCGTCGGGGACCACGGCGGCATCGTCGAGTGCGATCCCGCCCCCCGCCGGACCACCTTCCGCGTACTCCTGCCGATGTCCCACGCCCGCGACGGGCGCGAATCGGCCCCGGATGCCGAGTGACCCCAGAAGAGCGGTTCCATGCCGAACGGACACATCATCGTGGCGGATGACGACGCCGCCATCCGCACCGTCCTCAACCAGGCGCTCTCCCGGGCCGGCTACGAGGTGCGCTCGACGGGCAACGCCGCCACGCTCTGGCGCTGGGTGGCGCAGGGCGACGGCGATCTCGTGATCACCGACGTGGTGATGCCCGACGAGAACGCCTTCGACCTGCTGCCCCGGATCAAGCGGGTGCGGCCGGACCTGCCGATCATCGTCATGAGCGCCCAGAACACCTTCATGACGGCGATCCGGGCCTCCGAGCGGGGCGCCTACGAGTACCTGCCCAAGCCCTTCGACCTCAAGGAACTCACCGCCATCGTGGGGCGGGCCCTGTCGCGGCCGCGGGGCAACGCGCTTCCCGGCGCGGCGCCCGAGAACGAGGACATCCCGCTGGTCGGGCGCTCGCCCGCCATGCAGGAGATCTACCGCTCGCTCGCCCGGCTGATGCCCACCGACCTCACGGTGATGATCACGGGCGAGTCCGGCACCGGCAAGGAGCTCGTCGCCCGGGCCCTGCACGATTACGGCCGCCGCCGGGCGGGGCCCTTCGTCCCGGTCAACATGGCGGCGATCCCGCGCGACCTCATCGAATCCGAGCTGTTCGGCCACGAGAAGGGCGCCTTCACGGGGGCGACCGCCCGCTCGGCCGGGCGCTTCGAGCAGGCGGAGGGCGGAACCCTCTTCCTCGACGAGATCGGCGACATGCCGATGGAGGCCCAGACCCGCCTCCTGCGCGTCCTGCAGCAGGGCGAGTACACCACGGTCGGCGGGCGCGTGCCGATCAAGACCAACGTCCGCATCATCGCGGCCACCAACAAGGACCTGCGGGTCTCGATCCAGCAGGGCATCTTCCGCGAGGACCTGTTCTTCCGCCTCAACGTGGTGCCGCTGCGCCTGCCGGCTCTGCGCGAGCGCACCGAGGACGTGCCCGACCTCGTGCGCCACTTCTTCACCCTGGTCGAGCGGGAGGGGCTGAGCCGCAAGCAGCTCGACGCGGACGCGATGGAGCGCCTCAAGCGCTACCGCTGGCCGGGCAACGTGCGCGAACTCGAGAATCTCGTGCGGCGCCTCGCGGCGCTCTACCCGCAGGAGACGATCACCGGCCCGGTGATCGAGGCCGAACTCGACACGCTGCCCCTCGCGGCGCCCGCGCCGGCGGGCGGCGGCGCGCGCAAGGGCACGCCCGACGCGGAGGGGCTCTCGGCGGCCGTGGAGCGCCACCTCGCCGAGTACTTTTCGGGCTTCCGGGACACGCTGCCGCCGCCCGGCCTCTACCACCGCGTGTTGCGCGAGATCGAGGGCCCGCTCATCGGCGCCGCGCTGGCGGCGACGCGCGGCAACCAGATTCGGGCTGCCGAGCTGCTCGGCGTCAACCGCAATACCCTGCGCAAGAAGGTGCGGGACCTCGATCTGCAGGTCTTCCGCACGCCGCGCTAGCGTCGCCGGCAGACCCGGGCGGCCGCGGCACAGCAGATCCGCGGCCTCGCCCGGCGGCGGCGGCCGCCTGAGCTCTCGGAATCAGTCGCGCGACCCACGCGAGGGCCACGAAGACCTGCGCCCGGAGCCACGAATCTGCGAGACATTTCGTCGCGGGCAGGGCCTCGGCTCGGCGGCCGGCCGGACCCGGCTCAGCCATGCCTCAGGCGCAGGGCAGTGCGGCCTCGTCGGCGGCGACGGGGACGCAGTAGAGGCGCTTGCGGGAATACAACTTCATGTTGTCGTTCGCCCCCGGTCCCGGATGGCCATGGTACTCGTCGGAAATCTCGCCGGCCGTCAGCACGCGGCGGCGGGCCTGCCAAGTCGCCGGCAGAGTCTTCACCGGCTTTCGGCCGCGCGTTTTCTTGTGGCGACCGAAGATCTGGCCATCCTTGCGCTTGGTCATCTTTGAAACGTCCCCCAATCCCGGCCTTCTTCTGGCAGGATGGACGCGCCCTCCGGTTGACCCGGATGCGTGCGCGCGCCGCGCCCCACATGGTTCCGAACCCCCTGAGGGTAGCCCGGAATCCCCCACAAAGTCCGGCGACATTTCGCCTTTCTCGAATCTCCGCCGGCCTGCGGCGACGCGGACACACGCGTTCGAGTGAGCTAGGCTTCCGGGTTTCGGCATAACCCGTAAGGACTAACTCAAGCCACTGAGGGCGCGTCGGTTTTCGGTCCGCGCGGCGGGCCCGGCCGGGCGCGGCCTCATGCAGCAGCGGCAAGGATCCGCGCCCCCGCGCCGGCCTGTCTGACGTTACGAAAGGGCGCCGCGCCCAAGCATATCCTCTCGGTTTCTGCCCCCGCAGACCTTGAAGTTGGCGGCATCTCGCGTAACATCTGCCGCACTGGATGGGGGCATGCCGTTTTAAGAGGATGATGATGGACTCCGACAACCAGACCGAGTTTCCGCAGTCGATTGAGCTGGTGTCCGACATCGTGTCGGCCTACGTGTCGAACAATTCGGTGCCCGTGGGTGAACTCGCCGCTCTGATCCGCAGCGTGCACGAGGCGGTGGCGCAACTGGGGGCTCCGGCCGCGCCGCAGCCGGAGAAGCTGGTCCCGCCGGTTCCGATCAAGAAGACGGTGACCCCGGACTATCTCATCAGCCTGGAGGATGGGCGGCGCTACCGCACGCTCAAGCGCCACCTCGCCGGCCGGGGGCTCACGCCGGAGCAGTACCGGGCGAAGTGGGGCCTCCCTCCGGATTATCCCATGGTGGCGGCGAACTATGCCGCCCAGCGCTCGGAACTCGCCAAGAGCATCGGCCTCGGCCAGAAGCCGGTCGCCCGCCGCCCCCGCGCCACGCAGGCGGCGTGATCCCGCGCCCGTCCCGGGACCCGCAACCGAATCAGACGCCCGCGGAAGACCGCTTCCGCGGGCGTCGTCGCGTCGGTGGTGCGCCGGCCGAGGGGAGGGGGCCCGCCGGGCGCGCCCCGGCCCCCGCGCAGCTCCGAGGGTCCGCGCGACCGGGCCGTTCCTCCGGCGGGCGGCTTTCGGCCGAGGCCGTGTGAGAACGCGACGGCGCGGACCGCGACCGGCGGTTCATCTCCCCAGAGGGGAGGTCGTCCCGCGAGGGGCGATTCCTCGGTCCGCGACGCCCGCGGCGCGGCGTGCTCGCATTCCCGCGCCGCCTGCACCCGTTGCGGGCCTCGCATCCCGCGTCGTTCGGGGAGGCGAGGGAGGGTCCGACGGGTGCCAGGTGCCGGTGCGGACGGCCCGCAGTCGATCTGCCCGGTCCAAGCTCGTCGGTGTTTGCCCGTCGCTGCCGCTGCCGTCAGCGCCGAGGCGGATCACCGCTCGGCGAAGGCGCCGACGACCCGGACGATGCCGGCGCGGTCACCGGCGAGGCGCTCTGAGACGGCCGCGACGGGTGGCAGCTTCGAGACCTCCCGCCCCACCAGCGGGTCCAGCGTCCAGGCCCGCGCCGGGACGCGTCCCGCCTTGATCGGATCGCTGTCGGGCGATCCGCGATCCAGAATACCCGGCCCCGGTCCTGCCGGTTTGGGGAGAAGGCAAGCGCGATCGGGGCGCGATCCCTGAGCCTGCTCAGCACGACCCAGGGGACGATCCTGAGGGCAGGGGAACCACCCTCGGCAGCCCTCGGACGGGGCGCTCAGGTGGCTCTCGTTCACTTGCAAGGGTCACTTGCAAGGGTCACTTGCATTGCAAGGGTCCATGGCGGCTCTTCAGGAGTCGAGGCTCCCCTGAAGGAGCGACGGATCGGTTGGGTGCCCGCTACATGTATTGAGGTGAATTGGCCCGATGGAATAATTCGTGCTATAGAGCCTCAACCTCGAGAGTTCCACGAGCCAGCTAGGCAGCTGCGTCGGAACAGGTGGCGGGGGACGCGCCATGATGCGAAGCTTGGCACGACGGGACTTCCTGAAAGCTTCGGCCGCGCTGGGCGCGAGTGCCGCGGCGGGCTTCGCCTGCCTCGAGATCGCGACCGCCGCGCCGATCGAGATTCCCACGGTCGACGCGCTCACCCTCCGCGTGCTGGTCGATTCCGCGCACGATCAGTTCCTCAAGCCCAGCACCGTGCAAGGTGTCGTTCATCAGCCACCCGGCGGCGGCCGCGGCAGCGACTACAGGAAGGTTCTGCACAACCAGTGGGGTCTATCCCTCTTCGCCGAGTCGCAGCGACGCGACGAGACCAAGACGATCCTCCTCGACTTCGGCTACACGCCGGAAGCCCTTCTCAACAACATCGAGATCCTGAAGCTCGATCCGAGCAAGGCCGATGCCCTGATCGTCAGCCACGGGCACCACGACCATTACGGGGGCCTGATCGGCTTCCTGGACCGGTACAGGGCGTCGCTGTCGCCGGACGTCAAGCTGTTCGCCGGCGGGGAGGACAATTTCTGCCATCGGCTGGTGCCGAGCGGGACCGCCGGCCAGTTCACGGATTTCGGCCTGCTCGATCGGCGCGAACTGGCGGCCCGGCACATCACCACCGTCCTGTGCGAGGCGCCCACGGTGATCGCCGGGCACGCCTTCACGACGGGGCAGATCAAGCGCCGCTCGCTCGAGCGCGTCCTGCCCAACACCTTCGTCGAGCGCGGATTCAAGGACGGCGCGGGCTGCGATGCCGCCCACTACTCCCCGGCGGAGCTGGAAGGGAAGATCATCCCGGACGAGCACGTCCACGAGCACGCCACCTGCTTCAATCTCCGGGACAGGGGCCTCGTCGTCATCAGCTCGTGCGGGCATGTCGGAATCGTGAATTCGGTCCGGCAGGCGCAGGAGGTCTCGGGCGTCGAGAAGATCCACGCCATCGTCGGAGGGTTCCACCTCGGCCCGGCTCCGAAGGATTACCTCACCCAGGTCGTCGCCGAGATCGCCAAGCTGAAGCCGGACGTCGTCATCCCGATGCATTGCAGCGGCCTGAACTTCGTCCTCGAGGCGCAGGCGCAGATGCCGGAGAACGTGCTCGTGCCGACGACGGGCAGCCGGCTGCGCTTCGGTGCGTAGCGCCGTCCTGCGCGCCGCCCTGCTGGCAGGACTCGCCGGCGTCGCGGGCGGTCCGGTCCGGGCCGTTGAACCGGGCCGCCGGTCGGCGGCCGAACTCATGGACGTGCTGATGTGGAACCGCGAGCCGGTCGGCGGTCCCTTCGCGCTCGTTGACCAGACCGGACGCCCGCGCACCGACGCCGACTTCCGGGGCACACTGCTCCTCGTCTATTTCGGCTTCACGTCCTGCCCCGATGTGTGCCCCACCGACCTCGCGGAGATCGGCCGCTTGCTCGACCTCCTCGGAGACCGGGGCGCCTCGATCCAACCGCTCTTCATCACGCTCGACCCCGAGCGGGACACGGTCGCTCATCTTGCCGCGTACGTTCCGAGTTTCCATCCCCGGCTGATCGCTCTCACGGGCAGCGCCGAGGCCGTTCGCAACATTGCGGATGCTTACAAGGTCTATCATGAGCGCGTGCAGCTCGGCGGCAGCGACTACACGGTCGATCACTCGGCGTTCATCTATCTGATGGATCGGTCGGGCGGTTACCTCGGGTTTTTTCCTCCCGGCACGACGGCCGAACGGATGTCCGCGATCGTCGAGCCGCTTCTCACGACCCCCTCGTCCGATCGGTCGCGCCGCGACCGCCGACCTTGAGCTCTGGGCGGCGGTTCTCCGCCGGGCCTTGGGCAGGGCGCGCGCACGGCGCACGGGGTTCCTGCCCCGGACCATCGATCGTGCGGCATTCTCTGCGGCTGCGCACCGCTGCTTCGCGGATGACCGTCGGTCCCCTCGCCCTGCGCGGTCACGAGAGCGGCGCGGGCCGCCCTGGCGGCACGGCCGCCGTCGATGCCGGGGCGCCCGGACGCGGGGCTGGCCGTCGCCACTCCGGCTCGGCCAGGATCCAGACCTCCGTCGCCTGCGCGCGACCGTGCACGACCAAGGGCGCGTGGCGGCGCAGGCCGTCGAGGGCGGGCTCGCCGGCCTCCGCGCGGACCCGCTCGACCAGGGCGTGACTGCTCACCAGCGGGGTCCGGAGGCCGCGGCTCTGCGCTTCGAGCCGGCTCGCGACGTTCACCGTGTCGCCGAGAACCGCGTATTCGAGCCGGCGCGCGTGGCCGATCGTGCCGAGCACGACCGGCCCGACATGCAGGCCGATCCCGATCTGCAGGGCCGGCTCGCCGAGCGCGCGGCGCTCGACGTTCCACGCGTCGAGGCAGGCCAGCATCCGGCGCGCGCAGGCCAGCGCATCCGCGGCGTCGCGGGGGCCCGGCCTCGGCGTGCCGAAGGTCGCCATCACGCTGTCGCCCACGAACTTGTCGAGCGTTCCCCCGCCTCGAACACGCAGCCGGCCATGCGCTCGTGGAAGCCGCGCAGCATCGCCATGACGGTCTGCGGCGAACGGCGCTCGCACAGGCCCGTGAACCCGACCACGTCGGCGAAGAGGATCGCGACGTCCTGGACCCGCGCGGGACCGAACGGCTCGTCGAGCGCGGCCAGCTCCTCCACGAGATTTGCCGAGACGTGGCGGGCGAGGTTGTCGCGGGCGCGAGCGACCCGCGCCTGCGCCTCGACCAGCCGGCGCGCGCGGTGCACGACGACCGCGAGGATCCCGGTGATCAGGCAGGCGGTGAAGACGCTCGTCGCCCAGGCCGCGGCATCGACGAAGGCGGGATCCAGGTAGCGCGCCAGGGCCCCGGGGCCGGCGCCCCCGTGACATCGCGCGGCGCGGCCGGCTCTCGGGCCGCAGGCCGGGCCGGCCGCCTCCGCCCGGATGTCACGATCCGATCCCCTGCCTCGTCAGGACAGGAGCCGGCCGCCGCGCCGGCGCCGTGCGACAGAGAGGAAACCATGAGAATCGTCGTCATCGGCGGGACCGGGCTGATCGGCCGTCAGGTCGTCGCGACCCTGCGCGCGCTCGGCCACGAGGCCGTGCCCGCGTCACCCGCCTCGGGCGTGAACACGGTCACCGGCGAGGGGCTCGCCGCGGTGCTGCGGGGCGCGCGGACCGTGGTCGACGTCGCCAACTCACCCTCCTTCGAGGAGGAGGCGGTGATGGCCTTCTTCCGGACTTCGGGACGCCATCTCCTGCGCGCCGAGGCGGAGGCGGGCATCGCTCACCACGTCGCCCTGTCGGTGGTCGGAACCGACCGCCCGCAGGCCCCCGCCTACCTCCGGGCCAAGCTGGCCCAGGAGCAGCTGATCACGGCCGCGGGCATCCCCTTCACGATCGTGCGGGCGACGCAGTTCTTCGAGTTCATGGGCGGCATCGCCGAGGAGGGGACGCGGGACGGCGTGGTCCGCCTCTCGCCGGCGGCGATGCAGCCGATCGCTTCGGGCGACGTCGCGCGGGCGCTCGCGGAGGTCGCGCTCGCCGAGCCGGCGAACGGCATCGTCGAGATCGCCGGGCCGGAACGCGCCCCCTTCGCCGCGTTCGTCGGCACCTGGCTCCGTCACCGCGACGATCCCCGCCGCGTCGTGGTCGATCCGGCGGCCCCGTATTTCGGCGTGCCGATCACCGACGCGACCCTGACGCCGGGACCGAACGCGCGCATCATGCCGACGCGATTCGACGACTGGCTGACCGCGGCGGCGAGCCGCGAGGGGAGTGCCTGATGCGCGCCTCGTCCCCCTGCCTCGCGCTCGCGCCCGTGGTCGCGCCCGTGGTCGGGCCCGTCTTGGCGGCGAACGGCCTCGCGCGCGCCGCGCCGGTCCCGCGGGCGCGCCGCGGGATCGCGCCCGACGAGGTTCGTCCCGGCATGCCCTCGCGAGCCCGCGCGCGGGGGACCTCGCGATGACGCCCCGGAGCTCCGATCCGCTCTCCGGACCCACCGGGAGAGCCCTGCTGCCGGAGGACGCGCAGCTCGCGGAATTCGAGGCGCAGCGCCCGCGCCTGCTGCGCCTCGGCTACCGCATGCTCGGTGCGCTGAGCGAGGCCGAGGACGTGGTGCAGGAGGCGTGGCTGCGCTGGTCGGGCGTGCGGGACGGCGTCGCGACGCCGGCCGCCTACCTCACGCGCATCGTGACGCGGCTGTGCCTCGATCAGCTGAAATCGGCGCGGGCCCGGCGCGAGACCTATGTCGGTGCCTGGCTTCCCGAGCCGCTGATGGGCGCGGCCGATCCGGACGAGACGGTCGGCGAGGACGTCACGCTGACGCTCATGCTGGCGCTCGAGCGGCTGTCGCCGCTCGAGCGGGCGGCCTTCCTCCTCCACGACGTGTTCGGCGTCGCGCTGCCCGAAGTGGCCGCGACGCTCGACCGCGCGCCGGCCGCCGTGCGTCAGCTCGCGGTGCGGGCCCGCAGGCATGTCCAGTCCGGCCGTCAGCGCTACCGCGTCGACGCCGCGGAAGCCGAGCGCATCGCGCGCGCCTTCTTCGCCGCCTCGCGCGACGGCGACACGGCGGCGCTCGCCTCGCTGCTGGCCGCCGATGTCGAACTTCGCTCGGACGGCGGCGGCCGCGTCCTCGCCTATCCCAACGTGATCCGCGGCGCGGACCGGGTGATCCGGCTCTTCGCCGGCCTCTCGGGCAAGGCCTATTTCCAACCCGTTCTCCTCAAGGTTGCGATCATCGACGGATTGCCCGGGTACGTCAGCGCCACGCGCGGCGGCCTGCTCCAGACGACGGCCCTCTCCGTCCGCGACGGGCGCGTCGCCGCCATCTACGCGGTCCGCAATCCCGACAAGCTCCGCCAGGTCGCCGCTGCGCTCGGCCGGTGATCCGCGGGACGCGGTGGCTGGCCGAAATCGCCGCGCTCCCGTATTAATTTCGCCACACTGTAGTGGCCTTGCATCAGCCATGTTGCTGTCGCGCCGCGTTCACGCGCCCGGGGCCTCCCCCGGTGCCCCGCCGGAGACGGCCCCGCGGGGGCCGGGGCTGTTCGGGGCCCTGGTCGTCGGGGTGGCGCTGGCGCTCGCCCTCGCCACCTTCCTGATCCTGGTCGGGGCCACCGGCATCGCCCCGACCCACGACGTCGTCGTCGCGCTGCTGCTCGGCAACGTCGCCCTGGTGATCGGCCTCGTGGTGGTGATCGCCTGGGAGGCCCGGGTCTTCCTGCGGGCGCGGCAGGCCAATGCCCGGGTGGCGCGGCTGCACACCCGCATCGTCGGCCTGTTCAGCCTCATCGCCACCCTGCCCACCATCCTGCTCGCGGTCGTGGCCTCGATCACCCTGGAGCGCGGCCTCTCGCCCTGGTTCTCCGACCGGATGCGCAACGTCGTGCTGATGTCCGTCGACGTCGCCGACGCCTACCTGACCAACCAGTGCCAGAGCCTCGCCCGCGAGGCCCGCATCCTCTCGGACGATCTCACCCGGGCGCGCCCCGCCTTCGAGGTCGAGCGGGCGTGGTTCGAGAACTTCCTCACCGCGCGCGCGAGCTCCCTCGGGCTGCCGATCGCCCGCATCATGCGCTCCGCCGACGAGACCGTGGCGCGCGCCAACATCGACGTGCTCAAGAACCCGCCGCTGCCCTCCGCGGCCGATTTCGAGGAGGCCGCCAAGTCCAACGACCCGACCTGCCTGCTGCCCCGCGAGGGCCGCGTCTTCGGGGCCCTGATGAAGCTGCCGGCCTACGGCGACGCCTACCTGCTGATCGAGCGCGAGGTGACGCGCCTCGCCGTCGAGTTCCCGGGCGTCTCGCGGGCGGCGGCGACCGAGTTCCTCACCATCGATGCCGGGCGGCGCAGCGTGCAGATCGCCTTCGCCAGCATGTTCGCCCTGATCGCCCTGATCGCCCTGCTCTCGGCGGTCTGGTTCGGGCTCAACTTCGCCAACCGGTTCGTCGCCCCGATCCGCCGCCTCATCAACGCCGCCGACCAAGTCGCCTCCGGCAACTTCTACGCCCAGGTCCCGCACCGCAAGACCGAGGGGGACCTCCAGCACCTGGGCGAGAGCTTCAACAAGATGACCCAGGAGCTGCGCCGCCAGCACGACGGGCTGATCGAGGCGCGCGACCAGATCGACCGCCGCCGCCGCTTCACCGAGGCGGTCCTCGCCGGCGTGCCGGCCGGCGTGCTCGGGATCGACGCGGAGGGCGTCATCACCATCGCCAATCCCTCGGCCGAGCGGATGCTCGGCCTCACCCCGCAGGAACTCGTCGGCACGCCCCTGCGGGTCGCGGTGCCGGAACTGGCGGGCCTCCTCGGCGCCTCCGGCGAGGGGCGCCTGCGCCCGCTCCAGCAGCAGATCCAGATCACCCGCAAGGGCCGCGAGCGCACCATCGACGTGCGGGTCACCAGCGAGCAGGCGCAGGGCATCGACCGCGGCCACGTCGTCACCCTCGACGACATCACGGACCTCGTCGCCGCCCAGCGCACCTCCGCCTGGGCCGACGTCGCCCGGCGCATCGCCCACGAGATCAAGAACCCGCTCACCCCCATCCAGCTCTCGGCCGAGCGCATCCGCCGCAAGTACGGCAAGGTCATCACCACCGACAAGGACGTGTTCGAGCAGTGCACCGCCACGATCGTGCGCCAAGTCGACGACATCAAGCGGATGGTCGACGAGTTCTCGTCGTTCGCCCGGATGCCCAAGCCGGCGATCTCCCGCAACGACCTGACCGAGATCGTGAAGCAGAACCTGTTCATGATGCGGGTGGCGCATCCCGACATCGATTTCGCGATGGAGGGGGAGGGCACCCGGATCAGCGCCGCCTTCGACACGCGCCTCCTCTCCCAGGCGGTCACCAACATCCTCAAGAACGCCGTCGAGGCGGTCCAGGCGGTGCCGGAGGCGGAGCGCGGCCGCGGGCGGATCGCCGTGCGCCTCCTGGAGGAGGGGGACGGCGCCGTGATCGAGATCACCGACAACGGCAAGGGTTTTCCGGCCGAAGGGCGCCAGAGGCTGCTCGAGCCCTATATGACGACCCGCGAGGGGGGGACCGGCCTCGGGCTGGCGATCGTGAGCAAGGTCTTGGAAGAGCACGGCGGCGGCATCGATCTCAACGACAATCCGGCGGGGCGGGGCGGGCAGGTGCGCATGCGCCTCCTGCGCGAGGTGCCGCGCCCCGCCTCGCCCGAGGGCGCGGCCGCCCCGGCCCAGAGCGCGGCGGCCCAAGGCGCGGCCGCCCAAGGCGCGGCGGGGCAGGGCGCGGCGGGGCAGGACGCCCCGGCGCCGAGCGCGCAGGGGGCCGCACCGTGAGCCGGCCGATCTCCGCTCGGGGGCCGATCTCCGCTCGGGAGCCGCTCCGCTCGGGAGCCGATCTCCGTTCGGCGGCCGGGCGCCGCAGCGCGCCGCGGGCGAGCGCCCCGCGGCCCGGCGCGGCGCGCCGGCAGGGCCGGACAAGCCATCGCGAGAACCATCAGGGTGCGGCCGCAGGGCCGGGCATCCGCAGCGCCGGGAGGCCGTGACCGATGAGCGCCGACATCCTGATCGTCGACGACGAGGCCGACATCCGCGACCTCGTGGCGGGCATCCTCGACGACGAGGGCCACCGCACCCGCACGGCCGGGTCCTCCGACGAGGCGCTCGCCGCCATCGAGCAGCGCCGGCCCCACCTCGTCTTCCTCGACATATGGCTGCAGGGCTCGCGCCTCGACGGGCTCCAGCTCCTCGACGTGATCAAGGCCCAGGCCCCGGACCTGCCCGTGGTGATGATCTCGGGCCACGGCAACATCGAGACCGCGGTCTCGGCCATCAAGGCGGGCGCCTACGACTTCATCGAGAAGCCGTTCAAGGCCGACCGGCTGATCCTGGTGGCCGAGCGGGCGCTCGAAGCCTCGCGCCTCAAGCGCGAGGTGCGCGACCTCAAGGCCCGCTCCGGCCAGGCGAGCCGCATCGTCGGCGGCTCGGTGGCGGTGAACCAGCTGCGCCAGACCATCGAGCGGGTCGCCCCCACCAATGCCCGCGTGATGATCTCGGGCGCGCCGGGCTCCGGCAAGGAGCTCTCGGCCCGCACCCTCCACGCGGCCTCGGGCCGGGCGAGCGGCCCCTTCGTGGTGATCAACGCCGCCACGATCACGCCCGAGACCATGGAGGCGGAGCTGTTCGGGGTCGAGGCCGCGGACGGGCGGCCCCGCCGCGTCGGCGCCCTGGAGGAGGCCCACGGCGGCACCCTCTACATCGACGAGGTCGCGGACATGCCCCGCGAGACCCAGAACCGCATCCTGCGGGTCCTCGTCGACCAGAACTTCCAGCGCGTCGGCGGCACCACCCGGGTCCATGTCGACGTGCGCATCATCTCCTCCTCCTCGCGCGACCTCGCCGAGGAGATCGCGGGCGGCCGCTTCCGGGAGGACCTCTTCCACCGCCTCAGCGTGGTGCCGATCCGGGTGCCGCCGCTGGCCGAGCGCCGCGAGGACGTGCCGGAGCTGATCGGCTTCTTCATGGAGCAGATCTCGATGGCGACCGGCCTGCCCCAGCGCCGGATCGCCCCCGACGCCATGGCGGTGCTGCAATCCCACGACTGGCCCGGCAACGTCCGCCAGCTGCGCAACAACGTCGAGCGGCTGATGATCCTCACCCAGGGCGATCCCGAGACCGAGGTCACCACCGAGATGCTGCCGAGCGAGGTCGGCGCCCTCGTCCCCACCACCCCGAGCGGGGCGGGGGGCGAGAAGCTGATGAGCCTCGCCCTGCGCGAGGCCCGCGAGATCTTCGAGCGGGAGTACCTGGTCGCCCAGATCGCCCGCTTCTCCGGCAACATCTCCCGCACCGCCGAGTTCATCGGCATGGAGCGCTCCGCCCTGCACCGGAAGCTCAAGTCGCTCGGCATCGGCGCGTGATCCGGCGCGGCCGGTCCGCATTTGACAATGCGGACCGGCCGCGATCTTGCTATGAGCCACGCGGCCGCCGCGGGCGCCCCGACCGGGTCGTCTGGCCGGTGTCTCGCGTCGCGGCCGGATGCCTCTTGCGCCGGGCCGAGCTTCACCGTGTAATGGGTCTCGGGTCCGGGGCCGCGTCTCGCGGCCCGCAAGAATCAACGGAGCGACCCGTCATCCGGGGCCGGCAGCGGGTTCACAAGGATAAGAAGAATGGCGGGCGAGCGCGCTCAGAATCTGCAGGACACTTTCCTCAATCACGTCCGCAAGAACAAGATCCCTCTCACGATCTTCCTGGTCAACGGCGTCAAGCTGCAGGGCGTGGTGACTTGGTTCGACAATTTCTGCGTGCTGCTGCGGCGGGATGGACATTCGCAGCTGGTCTATAAGCACGCGATCTCGACGATCATGCCCGGTCATCCGGTGCAGCTCTTCGAGCAGGGCGAGGAGGGCGCCGAGAAGGGCTGAGCCCGGTCCTCCTCGCGCCGGGGCGGCGAATCCGCCCCCCGGCGCTTGATTGCGGCCGGCCCACCTCCAATCTGACACCGATCGCCGGGCAGCGGATCGGCCCGCCGGCCTGCGGCGGGATTCTGGTGAGATCGGCACTTCATGGAACCTCGGATCCCGGGTGACACCCGGCTGTCGGACGAGGCGCGGCCGGGCGAGGCCCGGCTGCAGCGGATGGCGGAGCCGGAGGGCACCATCGCGGCCGCCACCCGGACCCTCGTGCTCGGCCCCTACCTCACGCGGAGGGGCGACGCGGCGCGGGCGCCCACCCGCCCCCCCGAGGCGAGGCTCGACGAGGCGGTGGGGCTCGCCGCCGCCATCGACCTCGCGGTGGTCGACCGGCTGATGCTCCCGGTCCAGGCGATCCGGCCCTCGACCTACCTGGGCAAGGGCCGCGTCGAGGAGATCGCCGGGCGGATCGCCGCCGAATCCGTGCGCCTCGTGGTGATGGATTGCGCCCTCTCGCCGGTGCAGCAGCGCAACCTGGAGAAGGCGTGGGGCGTCAAGGTCATCGACCGGACCGGGATGATCCTGGAGATCTTCGGGCGCCGCGCCTCCACCCGCGAGGGCGCGCTCCAGGTCGAGCACGCCCATCTCGCCTATCAGCGCAGCCGCCTCGTCCGCTCCTGGACCCACCTCGAGCGCCAGCGCGGCGGCTTCGGCTTCCTCGGCGGCCCCGGCGAGACCCAGATCGAGGCCGACCGGCGCCTGATCCAGGAGCGCATGACCCGCATCGAGCGCGAACTCGGGACCGTCACCCGCACCCGCGGCCTGCACCGGCAGAGCCGCCGCCGCGTGCCCTACCCGATCGTGGCGCTGGTCGGCTACACCAATGCCGGCAAGTCGACCCTGTTCAACCGCCTCACCGAGGCCGAGGTGCGGGCCGAGGACATGCTGTTCGCGACCCTCGATCCCACCGCCCGGGCGATCAAGCTGCCGCACGGCGAGACCGCGATCCTGTCCGACACGGTCGGCTTCATCTCCGACCTGCCGACCATGCTGATCGCGGCGTTCCGGGCGACGCTGGAGGACGTGATCGAGGCCGACATCCTGCTCCACGTCCGCGACATGGCGCACGAGGACACGCAGGCCCAGGGGGAGGACGTGCAGGCGGTGCTCGCCGAACTCGGCATCGCCCCGCAGGCGGACCGGATCATCGAGGTCTGGAACAAGGCCGACCTGCTCGGCCCGGAGGAGCGCGAGCGCCTGCTCAACCTCAGCCGGCAGACCGGCACCCGGCCGGTCCTGATCTCGGCCCTCACCGGGGAGGGAACCGACGCGCTCCTGGCCCGGATCGAGGGGCGCATCGCCGAGAGCCGGGCGAGCTTCGCCCTCGTGCTCGACCCGGCCGAGGGGGCCGGGCTGCACTGGCTCTACGAGAATGCCGAGGTGCTCGACCGGCGGGAGGATGCGGGCGGGCGGCTCCACCTCGTGGTGCGCGTCGCCCCCGAGAAGGAGCCCCGCCTCCTCAATCGGTTCGGCACGGCCCGGCGCCTGCGCGCCGCCGGGGAGGCGGCCCGGCCCTGACCGGGATCCCCGCGCCGGGGCGGGCCGCTTCGGTCCGCCCTTGCGCGGCGGCCCCCGACGGCGCAGGGACATCTCCATGCTGTTCGGACTCCACATCCACCACCCGGCGCATCTCTCGATCTGGATCGCCCCGGACGACCAGCGCGTCGTCCCGCGCATCAAGGTGACGGTCGACGGCGTCACCACGGTCAGCTCGGCGAACGAGGTCGATCACAACCTCAAATCCTGGGGCTGGCACTCGACCGGCCTGTGCGCGTTCAACCTCCACGACGGGGCCTTCCCGGGCCTGAGCGAGGCCGCCCTGCTGGAGGTCCGCGACTACGACACCAACATCCTGCTCTACCGCCGCAGCCGCGAACTCGGCGACACGCAGCGCCGGGTGCTCTTCCTCGACCACACCATCGGCCAGGCCAGTCCCCTCCGGGACACCCTGTTCTCGAAATTCCAGATCTCCCACCTGATGCTCAAGGGCGTGAGCCAGCCCGTCCTCAACTGCATCATCGGCAATCAATTCCTCAACTCGCTGTTCTGCTACGGCCCGATCTTCTATCCGGTCTGCGAATCCTTTCTGATCGAGCACAAGTTCCTCAAGATCTTCCTGGCGCACGACCCCTACCTGGAGCTGGCCCGCCGCATCTTCTGGCTGCGCAGGGTCTCGGAGCTGGCGGTCAGCAGCGCACGCCACTGGCAGATCGAGGAGATCGTTGATGCGTGCTACTTCGCCTCCTCGCTCGATTTCAGCGATCTGCCGCTCCTCAAGAAGAGTTTCCGGAATCTCGATGCCAAGACCACCAACACCCTGTCGAACCCGATGACCCGCTATCTCGGCGCCCGGGACGAGCGCGAGGCGCTGAATCCGGGCCACTGGTCGACGGCGATCCAGAACCTGTCGCGCTTCGAGGTGGTCGGGCACCACGACTATGCCGGGGAATTCTCGGCCTCGGTGATGCAGGCCCTCGACCTCCCCTACGAGGAGCCGGTGCCCCGGCCCGGGCCGCGCCAGGAGGTGCGCGACGCCGCCGAGATGCTGCGGGCGGTCAGGAACGCCGCCCCCCTGGTCGAGATGGACCTCGACCTCAGCGAGCGCATCCGCTCCCTGGTCGAGAAGTACTGGAAGCAAGCCTGAGCCCGGCCGGCGCCGCGCCCCGCGGCCGGGCCTCGCCCGGCGGCGGGGCAGCGGCCCGGCGGGAGCTTGACCCGGTGGCGGCGGCGCCGCCAACCCGGGGGCGTGGCGGCGCGCCGCGCGCCGCCTCGGCGGCCGCGGGACGGGACCGCCGGGTTGAGAGGTCGGTTGAGAGACGCGCGCGATGGCACCCGAACACGATCTGGTCCCGGTCTCATGCGACCTCGACCGCCTGTACCGGTCGGACGGCTCCTCCGAACTGGCGGACGCGCTGCCCCCGATGGAGCCCTCCAGCCCCGACATCGACTTCGTCGACGACCTGTTCCCCGCCTACGCGTACGAGCGGCCGGCCCCCCTCACGCAGGTCTGCGGGGACGAGGAGGCGGCGCGGCACATGCGGCAGATCGAGAGCGACATGGCCCGGGGCGCCCGGCGGGGCGCGGCCTCGGCCCTGTTCCGCATCCGCGACGCCGTCCTGTACGACAACGTCATCCATCTCCTGCGCGGCGCGCGCCGCGCCGTCGTCTACGAGACCGCGCGGCCGCAGGACCTCGCGCATTTCCCGCTCGACCAGGCGCCGCACCCGATCCGGGACCAGGATTCCTCCGACGGCGCCCTCAACCTCGTCTTCACGAACTCCGCCTCGTTCAATTACGGCCACTGGCTGGTGGAGGATCTGCCGCGGCTGAAGGCGGTCCGGGTGCTCCGGCGCCGCTTTCCCGGCCGGCCCATCAACCTGATCATCACGACCTATCACGAGATCATCGACCAGGTGCGGCTGCGCTCGATCAAGCTGATGCTCGAGGGCCTGCGGGGGATCCGGATCGTGACGATCACGCGCGACCAGCCGCTGCATTTCGACGTGCTGCACTTCGCCTCGCCGATCGCCCTGCACCCGGTGCTGAAATCCCCCGAGGCGCTCGCCTTCCTGGCCGGGACGCTGCGGCGCCGGGTGCTGCTCGCGCGCCTGCGCATCGCCCGCGACGCCCTGCTGGCGACGCCCCGGCGCCGGCCCCTGCGGCGGCGGCTCTTCGTCGACCGCGCGCCGGATTACGGGCGCCGCCTCCTCAACCGGGACGACGTGCTGGCGCTCCTGTCCGGCGAGGGTTTCGAGGTGGTCGATCCCCTGACCCTGCCGTTCGGCCAGCAGGTCGCGCAGTTCGCCGATGCCGGGGTGGTGGTGGGCGGCATGGGGGCCGCCATGACCAACACGCTGTTCAGCCTGCCCGGGACGCAGGTGATCCACCTCGCGGCCGAGGGCTGGAACGACCCGTTCTTCTGGGACCTCGCGGCGGTGCGCGGGCACCGCTACCACGCGCTCTACGGCGCGAGCGACTCGAAGGAGCGGCCGAACCACGGCGCCTTCACGATCGACCTCGACGCCCTGCGGGCCGCCCTGCGGGCGGCGACCGCCTGACCGGGGGCGGCTCGCCCCGCGACCGAGCCCCCGCTCGAGTCCGCCGCTACTGCGACCGGCGGCTGAAGGAGACGGCGTAGGCCTGCACCCGCGCGTCGATCAGCGGGTCGTCCGAGACCTCGATCCCGTCCGGCAGGGCGTTCGGCATGAAGAGCAGCGCCTTCTGGGCCTCCTCGCTGTTCGCGACCGCCTTCGTGAGGGTGAGCGTGCCCATCTCGACGAGGCGCCGGTCCTCCGGCCAGGGCCGCGTCGCGTCCCGGGTGGAATCGCCCTCGCTCGCGAGCTGGGCGAGGACGCGGAACTCCACCGGCCCCTGGGCGAGGCGCGCGGGCAGTTCGCGCATCAGGAAGTCGGGGTCGCGCTTGGCGGCCTCGGCCGCCTCCAGGTACGCGGTGCCGGCGACCGGGACGAAGCGGTAGCGGAAGGGCGTGCGCTTGCCGGCCGCGTCCACGAACACGAAGGCGTTGACCCCGTTATAGACCTGCCCGGCGAGGCTCGTCGGCGTGCCGATCACCGCGCCGGCCCGGCCCGCCGCCGGGTGGCTGGCGACGAAGGTCTCCACCGGCGTCGGGTGCGGCGCGCCGGGGCCGCTCGCCGCCGCGGCCTTCAGGAGCTGCAGGAACTCCTCGGGCGTCGCCACGGGGAAGAACTTCAGCGAGTTCACCACCACGTCCATCTCGCCGCCCTCCGCGAGGGCGAATTTCAGCGCCATCCCGTGCGGCTTGGCATTCGCGTCCCCGTCCGGGATGGTGGGCAGCCCGGTCGCGTCGGAGAAGCGCGCCCGCACGGGCACCGCCGGCCCCCGGAACGGCGAGGCCTTGCTCAGCGCGGCGGCCTCCCGGCTCGGCGTGAAGGAGCCCTCCACCACGACGCCCTTGGCGTGGTTGGCGCGGAAGCCCGCGTGCTTGCCCCAGAGCGTGTTCATCACGTCGACGAGCTGCTCGGGCACCGGGGCCTCCTCGGCCCGCGCGCGAAGCGGCCCCGCGATCGCCAGCCCGAGCCCCGCGGCCAGGACGGCGCCGATCTTGGCGTAACCCATCGAAATCTCCGGTTGCAGCCGCCTTCCGATACGATCGGGCGGACCATCGCCCGGACGGAAGGTCCGGCGCAAGACGGGTTGCGCTCAACTGGCCGTGGGGCGGCCGTCCCGCGCCGGCGGGGGAGGGACCCCGGCGGGCCGCGCGCCGCGATCGGTCCGGCTCAGACCCCATCCGCTTGATCCCCGGGATGGCGGATCTGGGCTTCGCTCACGCGCCGCGCGGGCGCGTGATCCGGGATCCGCTTCACTCCTCCCGCTTCACCGCCGCCCAGGCCTCCTCCATCGCGGCGAGGCCCGCCTCCGGCAGGTCCTGCCCGCGGGCGCGCAGGCGGGCCTCCATCGCCTCGAAGCGGCGCCGGAACTTGCGGTTGGCGCGCCGCAGCGCCTCCTCCGGGTCGATTCCGGCGTGCCGGGCGAGGTTGGCGACCGAGAACAGGAGGTCGCCGATCTCCTCGGCCAGGGCCTCGCCGTCGCCCGCCGCCAGGGCCTCGGCCACTTCCTCCGTCTCCTCCCTGACCTTGTCCACGACCTCGGCGGCGTCCGGCCAGTCGAAGCCGACCGCGGCGGCCTTGGCCGAGATCTTCTCCGCCCGGGTCAGGGCCGGGAGCGCGAGCGGCACGCCGCCGAGCGTGCCCTCGGGGCGGCCCCTGCGCGCGCGCTCGGCCGCCTTGATCGCCGCCCACTGGGCGCTGACCGCCTCGGGGTCGAGGTCGCGCGCCTCGCCGAAGATGTGGGGGTGGCGCCGCACCATCTTGTCGGCGATGGCGGTCGCCACGTCGGCGAACGCGAAGGCCCCGGCCTCCTCCGCCAGCCGCGCCTGGAACACGACCTGGAACAGCAGGTCGCCGAGTTCGTCGCGCAGGTCGTCGAGGTCGCCCCGGTCGACCGCGTCGGCCACCTCGTAGGCCTCCTCGATCGTGTAGGGCACGATCGAGGCGAAGTCCTGCCGCAGGTCCCAGGGACAGCCGGTCTCCCTGTCGCGCAGGCGGGCCATGATGGCGAGGAGCCGCTCGATCGGGGTGGTGCTCATGCGGGGTCTCGCCGGCCGACGCGCCGTCCCGGCGGCGCCCCGTGCTCATAAGCCGGCCCGCGCCGATGGTGAAGGAAGCCGGCAACGCCGCACTCACCCTCGATCGTAATATTCCATTTATTCCTTTCGAAGCGGCGGCCGCGGGGGCGGGGGGCGAAGCCATCCCGCTCCCGCATGCCTTCGTTCTGCAAAACGAACCCCGGATCGGCCCCTATACGAGACCCTATCGGGTATGGATTTCAGAGAGTCAGTTCTGTGGATTATATGGAGAGGCGGATCTCTCAACCGGGCCAAGGGGTTGGGCCGGGATCCGGCATCCGACTCTGCGCATTCCCGCATGGAACTCTGCGCGGCCGCGCATCGGATTCTGCGGGGATCGCACGGGGTCGCGCATCGGATTCTGCGCGGCCGCGCATCGGATTCGGCGTCGCCCGCCGCCCAAGCCCCTCGGAATCCCACAGGTTTTCAGACCCCCCGGCGCACAGAACTCTGCGCGGGGGGGCCGCGGCGGATCCGGGGCGTATCGAACTCTGCGCGGGATCGCGGCGCCGTCCACCGCCCGTCCCCGCTCCGCGCCGCGCTCGGCGACAGGGTGCTCCCGGCCCTGTCCCCAGACCGGTCCACACCCGGTCCCCGGCCCCGCCGGTCCCTGGCCGCGCCCCGGCCGCGCCGGCGGCGCCGGCGAGGGCCGCGGGCGCGGGGCGTCGGGCGAGGATGATGGGGCGAGGATGATGGGGACGACTCGCGGGAATCTTGGGATAACTCCGCCGGGCCACGGGATTCCCGGGAGCGGAATCGGCCATGACGGATTTCCGCAGGGTGGTGAGGCCGGATTCCGCGGCGAGGGCGAGCCTCGCCCCGAGGCCCGGTTGGGGAGGCGCAGGCATCGGGCCATGGGCATCGAGGCCAAGATCGAGGCGATCCGCGACGAGGATCTGAGGGCGGAGCTCGAGGCGGCCCGCGGCAGCTTCCTGTTCGCGGTGATCGTCGAGACCATCGCCCACCGGCAGGCCCAGCGCGACGCCGAGCGGGAGGCGGCGGCGCGCGCGGCCGAGGCGCGCGCCGGCATGTCCCGCGACCAGCGCCGCCGGGACGCCGTGCGGGCGGTGATCGAGACCGAGCCCGTCGCCCCCGAGAACATCCAGCACATCCACTCGGTGCTGGCCCTGTGCGGGCTGCCCTACCGCGATCCGGGCGAGACGCGGGAGTTCTTCCGCGAGTACGGCCGCAACACGCTCAGCATCCTGGCCGGGCGGATCAAGAACCCGGCGACCGGCCAGATGGAGCTGCAGGGCCTGCCCTACGGCCCGAAGGCCCGCCTCGTGCTCCTGCACCTCTGCACCGAGGCGGTGCGCCAGCGCAGCCCCACCATCGAGGTCGCCGACAGCCTGTCGGGCTTCATGCGCGAGATGGGCTTCGCGGTGACGGGGGGCGAGCGCGGCACCATCCGGCAGTTCAAGGAGCAGCTCAACCGCCTCGCCGCCTGCACCCTGCAGATCGGCCTCTGGGACGGCCAGTCCCGCTCCTCCACCCTGACCATGCCGCCCTTCCGCAAGCTCGACCTCTGGCGGGGCGAGGGGCAGGCCGCTGCCTGGTCGAAGACCGTGCAGTTCCACCAGGATTTCTACGAGAACCTGGTCAAGCACGCGCTGCCGGTGGACATCCGGGCCGCCCGGGCCTTCGCGGGCTCGGCCCGCAAGCTCGACCTCCTGTTCTGGGTCGGCTACCGGCTGCGCGCCCTGCCGCGGCCCCTGCGCCTGTCCTGGGACACGCTGCACAAGCAGTTCGGGGCCGACAACGCCTCCCTGCGCAGCTTCCGCCAGGCCTTCAAGGCCGACGTCGCCCACCTGCGCGAGGTGTTTCCGAAGCTGCCGATCAGCCTCGACGAGGCCGGCATGCAGCTCCTGCCCGCCGATCCGAGCACGCTCCTGGTGCCGCCCAAGCCCGCCCGGAAGAAGGCCGCCGGCTGAGGCCGGAAGGCGGCGCCGGGGCGGTGCGAGGGCCGCGCCGCCCTGCTCGCATCGAGGCGGCGTGCGCGCTCCGCGCCTCTCGCTGCTCACCCCCGGGATCGCCGGCGTGGCGCGCCCCCGCCTTCCCGCCGCACATCACCCTCACCGGACAAGGGCGCGGTGCCGGACCCGTTCGCGCGCGGCGCTCGCCGCGGATGCGGGTCTTGTGGGCGGCTCTTCCGGCTCCGTGGCGGATCCCGACGGCGATCCCTGGGAACCGGCCTTCGCTCCCCTGGCGCCCCTCGACGCGGGCGGCCCCGTGGCGCTGCCGCGGCGCGGGGCGAGGGAGGATTGCGGAATAATTCCGTAAGCGGAATGGAATGGATCGTTCCAGCCGCTTGCGGAATGTCCCGCGGCGGCGATATTCCTTCCTGAGCGGACGCCTCGCCGGGAGGGCGGACGGAATCGGCTGGGGGCGTGATGGTCCTGTCGGAGGCGGAGGTGCGGGCGCGGCTGGAGGCCCTGCGCCAGCAGCGCGCGGCGCTCGACCGCGCCATCGCCGAGCACGAACTCTACCTCGAACTCGGCCGCCGGCTCGCGGCGGCAGAACCCGCCCCGGCGCAGGCTCCGCCCGCTCCCGCGCCAACCGCCCAAGCGCGCGCCCAAGCGAGCGTCCAAGCGAGCGCCCAAGCGACGCTTCATCCGGCGACGCTTCATCCGGCGGCGCCCGCTTCGCCCCGCTCGGCGGGGCCGCCCGCGGCGGGCGCGCGCGCGGAGGGCCGGCGGGTGATCGAGGCGGCCTTCGCGGTGCTCGCCGCGGCCGGGCGGCCGATGCACGCGGCGGAGATCTGGGAGGCGATCGCCGCGCGCGGTCACACCCTGCCGGGCCACGATCCGGTCGCCGCCCTCAACACCCGCCTGTGGAAGCGCGCCCAGGGCGGCACCGCCCTGCGCCGGCTCGGCGACGGGGTCTACGCCCTCGACGCGCCCGTGAAGGTCAGCGCGGCCCCGTGAAGCGCCGCCAATGCTGCGCGTGCACCGTGCTGATGATGCCGGAGGCCCAGGCGAGGCGGCGGTCGGTCATCAGCGGGGCGTTGTGGCTCTCCAGGTGGTAGGTGCCCCGCCGCGAGCCGCGCAGGATCTTCTTGAGGAAGCGGTTGCCGTCCGGCGTGGCCACCGCCGCGTAGCAGCCCAAGAGCCGCTCCGGGCTCTCCCCGCCCTGCGCGCACAGCACGATGTCGTCCGGCTCGTATTTCGGGTGCATGGAGGCGCCCGCGACCCGGAACGCGATCGTGCCGGGCGGGAGCCAGAACGGCACCGTCACCTCGAACAGGTTGCCGCTCGGGTCCGGCTGCTCGTCCCCCGTGGCGATCAGCCCCCCGGCGCTGATCACGCCGCGCACCCCCACGACCTGGCCGCTCTCCCCCGGGGGCTCGCCCGCCTCGTCGTCGCCGAACAGCAGGCCCTTCGCGGTCACCTGCACGCCGTCCCGGCGGAACCGGGCGGCGTAGCGCTCGGCGTCGTCCTGCCCGATCGTGCGCGTGCCAGCCTCGTGGGCCCGGTAGCTGCTCTCCGGCCAGCCGTTGCGCAGGGCCGCGTCGCGGGCCGAGCGGTAGCCCGCCGCCAGCCGCGCGAGGCGCAGCCGCTCGCCCTGATCGATCCGGAGACGGGCCTCGTCCATCTGTCCACAACCTTGAGAGAGGTATTCGCTACCTAGCGTGTTGATCGCGGTCATTACATCATGTAGTGATCGGTGAGACAAGCGGCCGGCCCGATCGCGCCCGCCGCGCGCTCTTCCGTAACGGCAGGAGAGTACCATGACACGGCGCCGATCCGCGCCGCGCGCGCTTCCGCGCGCGGACCGCGTTCCCGCTGGCGGGAGGCGGCCCCCCGCTGGCGGGAGGCGGCCCTTCGAGGCCGGGGGGCGGGCTTCCGCCGGGCCCGGTTCGCCGCTAAGCCGGCCCGGCGCGGCCCGGTTCCCGGGCGCCGCCGCGGGCCCGCGGCGCGATCCGGTGCGGGCCGAGGGCCGGTCCGGCCCCGCGCAACCCCGCCGAGGACGCCCCCATGAAGGCCGCCCTGATCGTGCTCTGGACCCTCGCGGCGGGCGTGCTCCTGTTCGTGATCGTGCGCCGGCGGATCGACCGCGCCCTGCGGGACCTCGACCGGAACCCTCCCGGGGAGACGCGCGAGGCCGGCCGCGACCCGGAGCCCTGACGGCCGCTTCGGGAACGGTCGCGCGGGCCGCGGGATCCTCCCCGCGGCCGGCCGGGAGGCGCGCGTGAGCCGCGCGTCGCAGAAGCGCCGCCGCGTCTGCCGCCGCCGCCGCGCCGCCCTCGCCCACGACCGGCCGCCCGCCGCCGCGCCGGAGGCGATCCGCCGCCGCCGCCGCCGGCACCGGCCGCCGCGCATCCTGGTCGCGCCGGACCGGGTCTGGCTCGTCGCCCGCACCCGCCCGCGCTGGGCCCCCCGGGTCGTGCGGGACCTCGCGGCCCTGGGCCTGTGCGCCTTCGAGGCCCGCGAGGAGGTCGAGCGGGTCGGCCCGGACGGCGCGCGCCGGCGCGTCGCGGTCCCGCTCCTGCACCGCCTGGTCTTCCTCGGCCTGCGCGACGACGCCGACCTCGCCCGCGCCGAGGCCCATCCGGGCGTGCTCCGGGTGCTGTTCCGCGAGGGCCGCGCCGTGACGATCCCGGCGCCGATCCTGCAGGCCTTCGCGGACGCGCTGGCCGGCCGCGCCGGGGAGGGGGAGGACGAGGCCGTGGAGGCGGTGCTCCTCGCCCTCGGGGACGCGGTGCGGGTGACGCGCGGGCCGCTCGCGGCGCTGCGCGGCACGATCGAGGCGGTCGACCCCGCCCGGCGCCGCTACCGGGTCGCCCTCGGGCTGTTCGGCCGGGCCACCCGCGTCGACCTCGCGGCGGAGGAGGTCGCGCCGGACGAGGGCGCGGCGCCCGGCCCCTGAACCGGGCCGACGGAAAACTCTTTTGCGCAACAAAGTGAGTGAAACTTACCTTGATGAACTCAGAGAATCATGGGATGAAATCTTCGATGGCGGAAGTCTTCGCCATCCCCATCACAACAAGCACGCAGACCGGGCGCAGTCATCGGCATGATCCGAGCGGGGGGGCGGCATCCGCGCACGCGGTTCCGGCCGGCCGCGCAGGCCGATATCGCCCGCGGGAGGACATTTCATGCCCCTCATCGCCAACCCGTCCGCCGCCTTGGCGGCCCCCGACGACCTCCTCGTCCCCGATTCCGACCCCGCCGCGGTCGCGACCGGCCTGATCCCCTTCGAGGTGCTGGGGGAGCCGATCGTTCCGGGCCTCACCCAGGTTCCCCTGGTCCTGCAGGGCATCTTCATCCAGATCACCAACACGTCGGCGGTCGGCAGCGCCACCCTCCAGCTGACCTACCTGCCCACCGTTCCGTTCGTCGTCGCGCCCCCCGGCGGCAAGATCCAGCTCGCCGCGAACCTGATCGGCAGCGACCTCTCGATCAGCAACATCACGCCCGAATTCGCGAATCGGCCGGGCCGGCCGACCTTCGGACGCACGATCCCGCCCGGCGGGACGATCATCGTCGGGGTCGAGTACGTGGCGACCGGGCTCGGCCTGGCGAGCCAGGGCGTGGCCGCGACGGAATCGGCCGCCAACCGGGGCTCGGTCCTGCTCCAGGTGAATGCCGGAACCCCGCTGCTCGTGACGGCTACGATCCGGCAATACTTCGTCAGCCAGACGGGCAATCCCCTCGTGCCGATCGCGGCGGCGGCCTATTCGGTCGCGATCCCGGGCGGCCCGGTCGTGGGCGGCTGAGGGAGGCGACCATGGCGCTCCCGGCGGCCGAACTGATGACACTCGCCGGGATCGCCTACGGGCACCCGGCCGCGATCCCCGCCTACCTGGCGACGAGCCCGGTGACGGGCGGGATCTGGGAGGCGATCTGGATCGCCCGCGACGAGGCGGTGCCGGTGAACTTCGCCTTCCTGGCGCGGGACCGGCGCCCGGGCGGCGGGGTCGCGCTCGCGATCCGCGGCACCTACCCGAACCCTTTCTCGCCCGCCTACTGGGACGATGCGCGCCAGGATTCGCCCTTCGGCCCGATGGCGCGATGGCCCTCCGGCGCGACCGTCGACCCGGGCGACCAGGAGCCGGGGGATCCCTGCATCTCCGGGGGCACCTGGGCGGGCTTCTCGTCCCTGATCGCCCTCACGGACGCGGCCGGCACCAGCCTCGCCCAGGCCCTCGACGGCCTGCCGGCGCAGACCCCGCTCGCCGTGACCGGGCACAGCCTCGGGGGCACGCTCGCCCCCGTGGTGGCGCTCTGGCTCGCGGGCCGGGCGCCGCCGCGCCGGCCGGAGGTCGCGACCTTCGCCGGGATGACGCCGGGCAATTCCGCCTTCGCGGCCCTGTTCGGGCCGGGCACCCTCCTCGAGGGGCGCGTCGCGCGCCTCTACAACACCCTCGACAGCGTGCCCTACGGCTGGGACGACGTGCTGGCGACACGCGACTTCTTCCAGCCGGCGCCGCAGGGCGGCGTGATCCTCGACCTCGCCCTCCACGCGACGGCGTGGCGGCTGCGCGGCTACGATTACGCGGCGATCGGCACGCCGGTCCCGCTCGCCGGGCAGGTGGCGCGCCCCGTCACCGCCTGCACGCCGATCGCCTTCCTGATCGAGACCCTGCACCAGCACCTGCCCGACACCTACCTGGCGCTCCTCGGCGCCCCGCCGCTGCCCTTCCGCATCGGGCTCGGCGCCGTCGTGCTCCCCGGCGACCATCCGGCGGCGGGGGCGCTCGCCGCCCACGCCGTCCCGCCGGTCTTCCTGCCCTGAACCGCGGCGGGGCGGCCGCCCCGCCGGTCGCGCCGCGACGGGGAGGCGGGCCGGCCCGCCGCCGGTGCGGCAGGTGCCCCGGACAGGCGGCGCCATCCCCGGTCCCGAGCGGCGACCACGCGGTCGGCGGCCGCGCTCGACCTCCCCAGCACGGAGACGATCTCCTGCCCGCCAAGGGCCGGCAGGAGTTGGGCCGGCAGGAGTTGGGCCGGCAGGAGTTGGGCCGGCAGGAGTTGGGCCGGGAAGGCCCCGCCCGGCTCCACGGGGCCGAGCGCCGCGTCCCGATCCGCCGCGCCGGCACGGGCCCCGCACCGTGCAGAGCCCGCCGCCGGCCCCACCCCGAAAAAGAACATTTGACGAACAAAACGGGATCATGTACGAAGGTCGCAGGTGTTCCGGGTCCGCCGCCCGCCTTCGAGGCCGTGGCCGCCCGACTGCCCCGCCGATGGATGCTCGTCCGTCGCCCGGGGATGTGTCCCCGGACCCGGCCCACGGCATCACCGAGGCCAAGGGCGGCTCGTGTCCCGCGGCTCGTGTCCCGCGGGTCTTGTCCCGCGGCGCGAGCCGCCCGGAGCCGAATCCCGGATCCCATGACAGACAGAGCGATCGACTGGGCGGCGATCAGGGCCGCGTGGTGCGCCGGCGCCTCCGCCCGCGCCCTGGCGCGGCGCTTCGCCGTCGCGCACAGCAGCATCCTGGTGCGGGCGCGCCGGGAGGGCTGGCCGCGTGGCCAGCCGCGCCCGGCCAAGGCCTTGCCGGATCGGACCCCGCCGGATCGAGCCCCGGCGGACCGCGGCCGCGTGGTCGCGGCCCACCGGACCGTCATCGAGCAGGGCCAGGCCCTGACCCTGCGGCTCCTGGAGGAGGTGCTGGCCGCCTCCGCGCAGATCGATGCCCTCGCGGACGAATCGGAGGGGGACGGCCGGGAGCGCGCCAACTCCCTGGCCAAGCGCAGCACCGCTCTGCGCGACCTCGCCCAGGCGGCCCGCCTCTGGATCGCCCTCGAACGCCAGGCCTGGGGCCTGAAGGACACGGCCGGTGACGAGACGCCGCGACCCGACCTCGACGCCGCCCTCGCGGGCCTCGCGCCCGAGGAGCGCGAGCAGCTCCGCCGCATCGCCGAGAGCGTTTCTCGACGATCCGGCGGCGCTCCTGAGGGCGCTTGACCGGATCGAGGGCGAGGAGAGCCTCGCGGGCTTCGTGCGCCGGGCCTGGCCCGCCGTCGAGCCCGCCACCCCCTACGTGCACGGCTGGCCGATCGAGGCGATCTGCGCGCATCTGGAGGCGGTGACCCGGGGCGAGATCACGCGGCTCCTCATCAACGTGCCCCCGGGCCTGTCGAAGAGCCTCTGCGTCGGCGTGTTCTGGCCGGCCTGGGAATGGGGCCCGAGGAACCGCCCGGGGCTGCGCACCCTCGCCGTCTCGCACCGGCAGGCCCTGGCGGTCCGCGACAACCTGCGCACCCGCCGCCTCGTCACCTCCGGCTGGTACCGGGCCCTCTGGGGCGACCGCGTCCGCCTGCGCCGGGACCAGAACCGCAAGCAGCGCTTCGAGACGACGGCCTGCGGCCTGCGCGAGGCGCTCTCGCCCGGCGCCATCACGGGCGCCCGCGGCGACCGCGTCATCCTGGACGATCCCCTCTCGGCCGAGGACGCCAATTCCGAGCGGCTGCGCGAGGGGATCGGCCGCTGGTTCCTCGAATCCGTGCCGACCCGCCTCACCGATCCGGCCCGCTCCGCCATCGTGGTGGTCATGCAGCGCCTGCACGAGCGCGACCTCTCCGGCCTGATCCTGGCGCGGGACCTCGGCTACGAGCACCTGATGCTGCCGATGGAGTTCGAGCCGGAGCGGCGCTGCACGACTCGGATCGGCTTCTCCGACCCGCGCCGGGAGCAGGGCGAACTGCTCTTCCCCGCCCGCTTCCCGCGCGCGGTGGTGGAGCGCGACAAGGCCGCGATGGGGCCCTATGCCAGCGCCGGCCAGTTCCAGCAGCGGCCGGCCCCGCGCGAGGGCGGCCTGTTCAAGCGCCACTGGTTCGGCCGCCTGCGGGCGCTGCCCGCCGGCTGCCGCCTGGTGCGGGCCTGGGACCTCGCCGCGAGCCTGCCGCGTCCCGGCCGCAGCCCCGCCTTCACCGCGGGGGTGAAGCTCGCCCGGGCGCCGGACGGCCGCTTCGTGGTGGCGGATGTCCGCCGCGACCGGCTCTCGCCGGGCGGGGTGGTCCGCCTGATCCTGGCCACCGCCGCCGAGGACGGGCCGGATTGCCGGATCGCCCTGCCGCAGGATCCCGGCCAGGCCGGCAAGGCCCAGGCCCAGGACCTGATCCGGCAGCTCGCCGGCTACGACGTCCGCGCCAGCCCGGAGAGCGGCGACAAGCTCACCCGCGCCGGCCCGGTCTCGGCGCAGGGCGAGGCCGGCAACCTCCTGCTCCTCGACGGCCCCTGGAACGAGGCCTTCCTGGACGAGGTCGCCGCCTTCCCGAACGGCGCCTTCCTGGACCAGGTCGACGCCCTCTCGCGGGCCTTCTGGACCCTGAACGGGCCGGGCCGCTACGGCATGCTGGGAGTTGTCTGATGTGGCTCGCCGACCGCCTCGTCCACCTGCTCACCGGCCTCGGCGGGCCGCGCGACAAGGGCGCGGGTCACCGCCACCTGCACGTGCCGCGGGGGCGGGCCGAGCTCGACGCCGCCTACCGGGACAATTGGCTCGCCCGCAAGGTCGTGGACATCGTGCCCTTCGACATGCTGCGCGAGTGGCGCGCCTGGCAGGCCGCCCCCGCCGAGGTCGCCGCCATCGAGGCCTCCGAGGCGCGGCTGCGCCTGCGCGAGGGGCTGCTGCGGGCCCTGCGCCTCGCGCGGCTGCACGGGGGCGCGGCGATCCTGATCGGCGACGGCGCCCCGGACCCCGCCCGGCCGCTGCGCCCCGAGACGGTGGGACGCGGGGGCCTGCGCTACCTGCACGTCCTGTCCCGGGACGCGCTCCAGCCCGGGGCGATCGCGCGCGACCCGCTCTCGCCCTGGTTCGGCGAGCCCGACACCTACACCCTCGCCGGCGGGCAGCGGGTGCATCCCTCGCGCATCGTCCGGCTCGTCGGCGCGCCGCTTCCCGCCGACGCGGCCGAGGCCTTCGGCGACAGCGTGCTGCAGGCGCTGCTGGAGGCGATCGACCAGGCGACCGCGGCGGCCGCCCACATCGCCGCCATGCTGCCCGAGGCCAAGCAGGACGTGATCTCGGTCCCGGGCCTGTCGCAGGCCCTCGCCACCGAGGAGGGCACGCGCCGCCTCACCGAGCGCTTCGGCTACGCCGCCGCCATGAAGTCGATGTTCGGCATGCTGCTGCTGGAGGGCGACGGCCGCTCCCCGGAGGGCGAGCGCTACCAGCAGAAGCAGCTCGACTTCGCCGGCCTGCCCGAGGTCGCCCGGCTCTTCCTGCAGATCGCGGCCGGCGCCGCCGACATCCCGGTGACGCGGCTCCTCGGCCAGTCCCCGGCCGGCCTCAACGCCACGGGCGACGCCGACCTGCGCAACTACTACGACCATGTCGCGGCCCGCCAGGCGGTGGAGCTGACCCCCGCCCTGGCCCGCCTCGACGCGCTCCTCCTGCGCGATGCCCTCGGCCGGGACGCGCCGGGAATCTGGTTCACCTGGCGCCCGCTCCTGCGGGATTCCGAGCGCGAGAAGGCCGAGATCGGGCGGATGCGGGCCGAGACCGCCGCGACGCTGGCCCGCGAGGCCCTCGCGCCCCGCGCGGTGCTGGAGGCGGGCGTCGAGGGCTGGCTCGTCAATGCCGACCTCTTCCCGGGCATCGAGGCCGCCTATCGGCGCGGGCAGCCCTGAGCCTCATCCGCCGGAATGGTCCCCGGTTCGGCGGCCATCATGAGGCGGGAACAGGCCGCTGATACGCTGTCCGGAAGATCACGTCCGGCCGGACGATCACGTCCGGACAGCGTATGCCAAGCCCGCGCGGCGCTTGAGCGAAGCCGAAATCCGCATTGCGAAGCAATCCGTCGGATTTCGGATGAGCGGACCTGCCTCGGGCCGGTCTGCCCGGCGGGCGCCGGCGCGCCCGCTCCGCGCACGGCTCTTCGTCTCTGACCATCTCGCGAGATCCCCAGGCGAGATCCTCAGGCTGCGTCCGATCGCGGCCGGTCCGCATCGGACGCAGACATCCACCATCCCACCCCAGAGGGACCCCATGCAGATCTTCGACACGCTGAGCCTCGGCCCCCCGGCCGGGATCGCCGACGCGCGCGCCCTGCGCAGCGGCGCCGTCGTGGTGGAGGGGCGCGCCGCCCGCGCCGGCAACGTCCAGCTCTACCAGGGCGCCGAGCTGGAACGGCCGGATCTCGGCACGGTCCGGGTCTACCGCGACCCCGAGGCCGTCTTCCGGGCGGAGTCGCTCGCGAGCTTCGGCCACAAGCCCGTCACCCTCGGCCATCCGCCCGAGGCGGTCACGCCCCGCACGTGGCGCGCCGTCGCCCGCGGCCATGTCGGCGGCGAGGTGCTGCGCGACGGCGAGTTCGTGCGCATCCCGCTCCTCCTGGCCGATGCCGAGGCCATCGCGGCCGTCGCGGGCGGGCAGCGCGAGATCTCGGTCGGCTACACCTGCGACCTCGACTGGACGCCCGGCACGACGCCGGACGGCGCCCCCTACGACGCCCGCCAGACCAACGTCGTCGTCGACCACGTCGCCATCGTGGCGCAGGGCCGGGCCGGGCCGGAATGCCGCCTCGACGACGCGGCGGCGCTGCGCCGCAGGCTCGCCGAGGCCGAGCGCGAGGTCGCGGCCCTGCGCGCCCCCGGCGCCCTCGACGCCCTCGCGGCGGAGCGCGCCGGCCTCGTCGCCGCCGCCCGCCTTCTTCTCGGGGACGCCTTCGATCCCGCGGGCCTCGACGCCGCGATCCGCCGCGCCGCCGTCGCCGCCCGCCTCGGCGAGGCCGAGGTCGCCGCCGCCTTCCGGGCCCTGGCGGCGACGGCCGCCCCCGCGCCCCCGCCCGACCCGCTGCGCGCGGCCCTGAGCCGGCCCGCCGACGCCCTCGACCCGCGGGCGGCCCACGCCGCCATGATCGCGACCCTCCGCACCGCCTGGCAGCAAGGAAGCCGCTGATGCCCGTCCAGACCGCCTATTCCAGCCGCGCCGCCGCCGCCTACGAGGGCATGCTCGCCTTCGAGGAGCCGAGCCTCACGGTCAGCCGCCTCGTCGAGACACCGGCGGGGATCGGCTTCGGCAAGCCCGCCTTCCAGGGCGCCTGCGACGAGGGCATCGCCGCGCAGGGCGCCACCTTCCGGGGCGTCACCCTGGCGGACCGCAACGTCGCTCCCCGCAACGGCGGCGACCTCTTCGCTCAGGGCGACACCGCCCCGGTGATGATCAGGGGCGCGGTCTGGGTCGTGGTCGCGGGCGCGGTCGCGGCCGGCAACCCGGCCTTCCTCACCCCGGCCGGCGCCTTCACGGCCGCCGCCTCCGGCAACGTCCCGATCCCGAACGCCCTGTTCGATTCCTCCGCCGCCCCCGGCGGGCTCGCGCGCCTGCGCCTCAACTGACGGAGATCCCCGTGACCGCCCTCGTCACCGACGCCCCCCGGGCCCTCGCCTTCCTGGTCAGCCAGCAGGCCTTCATCGAGCCCGGCGTCTATCGCAGCCTCTACCCGGCGATCCGCTATCCCCGGCTGATCCCAGTCGACACCGCGGCCCCCGAATGGGTGCCGACCGTGACCTACTTCTCGTCCGACCGGGTCGGGCAGGCCGCCTGGCTGCACGGGGCGGCGAGCGACGTGCCCCGGGCCGAGGTGCTGCGCCGCCAGAGCGAGACCGCGGTCGCCATGGCCGGGATCGGCTACGGCTACGACCTCGAGGAACTCGGCAAGGCCCAGCTGCTCGGCATGAATCTCGGCAGCGAGAAGGCCGAGGCCGCCCGCCTCGCCTCGGAGGAGTTCATCGACCAGGTCGCCCTGTTCGGCGACGCCGGCAAGGGCTTCTCCGGCCTCCTCAACCACCCCGCCGTCACCACCGGCCTCGCCGCCGCCACCGGGGAGGGCGGCGCCACCGCCTTCGCCCGCAAGACCCCCGAGCAGATCCTCGCCGACGTCAACGGGCAGCTCGTCGGCCTCTTCACCGCCTCCGCCACCGTGGAGATGGCCGACACCCTGCTCCTGCCCTACGAGCAGATGCTCGGCCTCGGCCTGCGCCGCATCGACGCCGTCAACCCGGTCACCATCCTCGACTGGATCCGCCGCCACAACGTCTACACCCTGGAGACTGGCCAGGACCTCACCATCCTGGGCGTGCGCGGCCTGGAGAATGCCGGGGCCGGGGGCTCGGCCCGGATGGTCGCCTATCGGCGCGACCCCACGGTGCTGAAGCTCTGGCTGCCGATGCCGTTCCGGTTCTTCCCGGCCTGGCAGAGCGGCCCCTGGCGCTTCGACGTGCCGGGCGCCTTCCGGCTCGGCGGCCTCGACATCCGCCGCCCCGGCGCCTTCCGCTACCTCGACGGGATCTGACGCCATGGTGCAGGTGACGAACCGCGCCCGCGGCGCCCGGCTGTTCTGGGTGCGCGGCGAGGCCGCGCCCCGCCGCCTCGCGCCCGGCGAGAGCGCCGAGCTCGACCTCCTCGACCGCAACGATCCGCTCCTGCGGGCTTGGGAGGCGGCGGGCGAGATCGAGATCGCCGGGGAGCCGGCCCCGCGCCGGCGCGCCCGGCCCCGGGAGGCCTGAGATGGAGGCGCCCGCACCGGCGGAGTTCAAGGCCCGCTTCCCCGCCTTCGCGGGGCTGCCCGACGAGGCGGTCGCCCCGGCGCTGGCGGAGGCCCGCGCCCGGGTCGATGCCGCCCTCCCGCAGGCCGGCCTCGCCCGGATGCTCTACGCCGCGCACCTCCTCACCCTCGACGGGCATGGCGGCGCCGAGGGGGCCTGGATCCGGGCGGGGCGCCCCCGGCTCCTGCGCAGCGGCACCCTGACGGTCGAGCGCCGCGGCGCCGGCGAGGCCGGACCCGACCCGGCCGGCACCCTCGCGGAGACCTCCTACGGGCGCCGGTTCCGCGACCTCCTGCGCCTGACCAGCCCCGGCATCGCGGTGGTGTGATGGATCGCCCCGACAGCCTCGCGGCCCTCCTCGCCGCCGCCGCCGATCCCCTCTGCCGGGACGGCCTCCTCCACCGGGCCCGGGAGGAGGGCGGCTTCGCGGATGTCCCGGTCCGCTGCCGCGTCGAGGCGCTCGGCGCGGGCGAGGAGGCCCCCGGCCTCCCCGGCCGCCGCATCAGCCTGATGCTGCTCCTCCCCGGCCTCGACCCGCCGCCCACGCCCGAGGACGAGATCACGCTGCCGGAGGGCCGCTGGCGGATCACCGCCGTGGAGCGGGACCCTGCCGGCAGCCACCTCCTCCTGCAGGGGAGGCCGGCCTGATGGACGCGACCCGCCTGCGGGCCCGCCTCGACGCGGTGAGGCGGCGGGACCGCGCACGGGTTCGGGCCCGCCTCGACGCCGCCGGCCGGGCGATCCTGGCCGGGCTGCCGCCCGGCCTCGCCGGCAGCCCGGCCCCGACCCCGGCCGGCCTCGCCCTCACCGTCGCGGGGCCCGGCCTCGCCGCCCGCGAGTTCGGCACCGCCGCCCGGCCCGCCCGGCCCGTGCTCGGGCCCCTCATCGACTGCCTGCGGGCGGACCCGCCGCCCGGCAAGCCCCCCGACCCGGAGCCCTGACATGGCGAGCCTCGACCTCGGCGAACCCCTCGGCCAGGCCGTGATGGCGCGGCTCGCCGCCGATCCGGCCCTCTGCGCCCTCGTGCAGGGCCGCGTGCGCGACTACGTGCGGGCGGGCGAGGACTGGCCCTTCCTGCGCCTCGACCCCGTCGAGACCCGCCCCTACGAGGCCGAGGGCTGGGTCGGCTGCACCTGCCGCATCACGCTGCACGCCTTCGCCCGCGGCGAGCGCGGCACAAGCGCCATCCAGCGCCTCGCCGCCGCGGCCGCGGCCGCCCTCGACGAGGCCGATCTGCGCCTGTCCCGCGGCCGGCTCCTCTGGATCGCCCACGAGCGCAGCCTGTACGTGCCCGAGCCCCAGGGGCCCGCCTCCTGGCACGCGGTGCTGCGCTTCTCCGCCGTCGCCGCCGCCTGACCCCCGGGGCGCCGCCCCGGACCCGCCGGGGACGCGGTCCCCGGACCCCCCACGAGGAATCCCGCCATGACCGAAGCCGCCACGCTGCCCTTCTCGGGCGTCTCCGTGAAGCTCGAGAGCCCCGACCGGGCCGGTACCTTCGAGGCGCCGGTCGGGCTCACCGAGCGCTCCGTCTCCTTCAGCAAGGAGACCAACAGCGTCGCCATCCCGGACGCAGTCAACGAGGACGCCGCCCCGTTCGTCGCCCGCGACGTGGTCTCGAAATCCGTGACCATCTCGGGCAAGGGCGTGATGGCCCGCCAGAGCCTCGGCCGCTGGCGCGCCGCCTTCGAGGCGGACGGCCCCGTGCGGACCCGCGTGGACGTCGCCGGGGACGGGACCGGAGGCGCCGGCACCGGCGCCGGAGGCGCCGGCCACTGGGAGGGGCTGTTCCACCTCACGAGCTTCGAGGTCGGGGCGATCCGCGGCGAGCGCTGCACCGTCACGGTCGCCCTGCAGTCGAGCGGCCCGGTGCCGTTCACGGCCGCGCCCTGACGGATCCGATGAGCCGCGACGGCCATGTCGACCTCGCCCTCGGCGGCGCGGTCCGGCGCTTCCGCCTCGCGATCGGCGACCTGGAAGCCCTCCAGGAGGCGACCGGCCTCGGCCCCGCCGACCTCCTGCACCGGCTCCGGACCGGGCGGCCCTACCGCTTCCGGGACGTGGCCGAGACCCTGCGCGTCGCCCTGGTCGGCGGCGGCCTCGGCGTCGGCGAGGCCCACGCCCTCGCGGCGGGCCTCGACGGCCTGCCCTGCCTCACCGTCATCGCGGCGGCGACGCTCGCCCTCGCGGCGGGCCTCGACGGCGCCGAGGACGAGGAGGTCGGGCGCTGGACCCGGCCCTCGCCGGCCCGCCCGGACGGGCGCATGGCCTTCGCGCCCTTCTACGAGGCCGCCGCCGCCCTCGGCCTCGCCGTCGCCGACCTGCGGGCGATGAGCCTCTGGCAATTCGCCGCCTACCTGGACGGCTTCAACCGGGCCCACGGCCCCGACGGGCCCGAGCCGATGAGCGCCGCCGAAGAGGACCGGCTCTGGGCCTGGATCCGGGCCGAGACCGCGGGAGCCCCGCATGCCGACCGAGCTTGACCGCCTCGTCGTCTCCCTGGAGGCGAATCTCGACGCCTACGAGCGCGCCCTCGACCGGGCCGCGCCCCTGGCCGAGCGCGCCCTCGGCCAGGCCGAGCGGGCCGTCGCGGCGAGCGCCGCCCGGATGCAGGCCGCCATGGCGCGGGCCGGGGAGGGGGTGCGCGGCGAGATCGTCCGGATGGTGGCGCAGGCCCCCGCCGCGGCGTCCGCCGTCCCCGCCGCCCAGGCCCCCCGCCCTGCCGGCGGCGCGGCCGCGCCGCCGGCCTCCTCCGTATCCGGCGCGCCGCCGCAAGCCGCGCCGCCGACCGGCGCCCGCGCCCCCGCCCGGAGGATGTCCGGCGCCGAACCCGGGCCGACCCGCGCCGGGGAGGCCGAGGAGCCGGCACCCGCGCGCGCCCTCCCGCCCGCCCTCCCGGTCCCGGCACCCGCCGGGGCCCCCGCGCCCGCGGCCGCGGCGCCCGCGTTCCAGGGCGCCGCCCCGGCATCCCCGCCCGCGGCGCGCCCCGGGACATCCGCGGCCCCCGACGGCGACGCCTTCCGCTCCGAGGTCGCCCGCCTCACCAAGCGGACCGGGCTCCTGCGCGTCGAGGCCGAGACGCTCGGCCTGTCCGAGGGCGCCGCCGCCCGGGCCGAGGCCGCCTTCCGCCTCCTCGACGCGGCCAAGAAGGCGGATCTCGCCGTCACCCCCGCCCTCACGGCCGAGGTTGAGAAGGTCGCGGCGGCCTACGGCGCGGCGACCCAGCAGGTCGAGGACGCCGAGCGGGCGCAGCGCGCCTTCCAGCAGGCCTCGCGGGATTTCGGCTCCGCCCTCTCGGGGGCGCTGAAGGGCGCGATCCTCGACGGCGAGCGGCTCAACGCGGTGCTCTCCCGCTTCGCCATCACGCTCGCCGCCCGGAGCATCGACCGCACCGTCGAGGGCTTCCTCGCCAGGGGCGGGGCGGGCGGCGACCTGCTGGGGGAGGCCGCCAAGGGCCTCGGCCTCGACCTCAACCCGACCGGCCGCGCCGAGGGCGGGCCGGTGGTGCCGGGCGTGGCCTACACGGTGGGCGAGCGCGGCCGCGAGACCTTCGTGCCGCTCCAGCCCGGCCGCATCGTCCCGGCGGCCCGCGGCCCGGCCGCGGCGCCCGCGCCCGCCCCGATCCAGGTGAGCGTGGTGGTGCAGACGCCCGACGCGCCGAGCTTCGCGCGCGCCGAGGCGCAGGTCACCGCCGCCCTGGCGCGCGCCGTCCAGCGCGGGTTGCGGGGGCAGTGACATGGCCTCGCCCTTCCACGAGGTGCGCTTTCCGCTCGCCCTCTTCTACGGGTCCCGCGGCGGGCCGGAGCGGCGCACCGAGATCGTCACGCTCGGCTCCGGCGACGAGGAGAGGAACAGCCTCTGGCGCCACTCTCGGCGCGCCTACAATGCCGGGCCGGCGCTCCGCCGCGCCGAGGACATCGCGCTCCTGATCGCCTTCTTCGAGGAGCGCCGCGGGCCCCTCTACGGCTTCCGCTGGCGCGACACCTTCGACCACGCCTCCGGCCCCTTCGGCCGCGCGCCCGCCGCCACCGACCAGCCCCTCGGCACGGGCGACGGCGCCGCGACCGTGTTCCCGCTCGCCAAGACCTACGGGGCGGCCTTCGCCCCCTACACGCGCCCGATCGTCAAGCCGGTGGCCGGCTCGGTCCGGGTGGCGGTGGCGGGCGCCGAGTTGCCGGCCTCCGGCTTCGCCGTCGACGCCACCACCGGCCGCGTCACCCTCGCGCAGGCCCCGCCCGCGGGCGCCGCGGTGACGGCGGGGTTCCTGTTCGACGTGCCGGTGCGCTTCGCCACCGACCGCCTGGAGATCGACCACCAGGCGGTGCTGGCCGGCGTGGTCGCCGACATCCCGATCCTGGAGCTGCGCCGGTGAGATCCCTGCCTCCCGCCCTCGCCGCGAGCCTCGCGAGCGGCGTCACCACGCTCTGCCGCTGCTGGATCCTGACCCGCACGGACGGGATGCGGCTCGGCTTCACCGACCACGACGAGGACGTGGTCTGCGACGGGGTTCCCTGCGCGGCCGAGACCGGCGCCACCGGCTCGGCCCTGGAGCAGGGCGCGGGCCTGAGCCCCGACACGGGCGAGATCATGGGGGCGCTCCGCTCCGGGCGGCTGGCGGAAAGCGAACTGGCGCGCGGCCTCTACGACGGGGCGGCGGTGGCGGTGTGGTGGGTGGATTGGTCCGCCCCGGCGAACGCGGTGCCGGTGCTGTGCGGGCATCTCGGCGAGGTGTCCCGCGGTGCCTGCGGCTTCACCGCGGAGGTGCGGGGGCTCGCGGACCGCCTCGGCCAGCCGACCGGGCGGCTCTATCAGCGCTCCTGCGACGCGCTGCTCGGCGATGCGCGCTGCGGGATCGACGCGACGGGAGCCGCCTACCGCGGCACCGGCACGGTCGCGGCCGTGCGCTCGCCGCGGACGCTCCTGGCCGCGGGCCTCGACGCGTTCCGCACGGATTGGTTCACGGCCGGGCGGCTGGTCTGGACGCGGGGCGCCAATGCGAACGCGGTGGTCGAGGTGCGGGCGCATCAGCGCGGGGTCGCCGGCGCCGCCGCGCTCCTCGACCTGTGGGAGCCGGCCCCGGCCGCGATGGCGGCGGGCGACGCGTTCACGGTCACGGCCGGCTGCGACAAGTCCTTCGGCAGCTGCCGGACCAAGTTCGGCAACGCGGTCAATTTCCGCGGCTTCCCGGACCTGCCGGGCAACGACTACGCGGTGTCCTCCAGGCGGGACGAGGCCGGCAATGACGGCGGGCGCCTGCGGTAGCCGGGCGCCTGCGGCAGCAAGGAGGCCGCCGGCGCGCCGGCCGCCCGGTCCGGCCGCCCGGTCCATGCCGGATCGGCCCGTCCACGCGCCGCGGGATGCGCGTCACCGCCAAGCATCCGCCCGCCGAGGCCGGAGCGACCGGGGAGCGTCCGATCCGCGCGCCTGCGGCGGAGCCGGGACCGCATCCGAGACCAGTCCCGAGCGCGCCCGCCTGCCGCAGCGGCAAGGACCGTCGTGCCCGGTCCGGACCGGTTCGGGCCGGGCTCGGCACGACCCGCTCGGGACGAACAAACGGCCTGTTTGCAAGTTAGCCGGCTTTCCAGAGAAGCGCCTGCGGGCGGTCGGACGAGGCAGGTGGGGCATGCTGGGCTGGTTTCGCGCGCTGATGCCGAAGGAGGACCGCTTCTTCGACCTGTTCGAGCGGCACGCCGACACCCTGGTCGCGGCGGCCGAGGCGCTGCAGGACCTGCTCAAGGGCGGGGAGGACGTGCCGCGCTACTGCCGGATCATCGCCGAGCGCGAGCACGAGGCGGACGACATCTCCCGCGAGGTGCTGCAGGCCGTGCGGCGCAGCTTCATCACCCCGTTCGACCGCGGCGACATCAAGGACCTGATCCAGTCGATGGACGATGCCATCGACCAGATGAACCGCACCGCCAAGGCCATCACCCTGTTCGATGTGCGCCGGTTCGATCCGATCATGCAGGAGCTGGGCGGTACGGTGCTGGAGGCCGCCCGGCTCACCGCCCAGGCCGTGCCGCTCCTGAAGGCGATCGGCCCGCAGGCGGGCCGCCTCGCCATGCTGACCGAGCTGGTGGTCAAGGTGGAGGGCCGCTCCGACGCGTTGCACGAGCAGGGCCTCAAGTCCCTCTACCGCGCGCACGGGCGGACCGATCCCATGGCCTACATCGTCGGCAGCGAGATCCTGGGTCACCTGGAGGACGTGGTCGACCGCTTCGAGGACGTCGCCAACGAGATCAGCGGCATCGTGATCGAGAACGTGTAGGGCGGCGATGACCGACGCCCTCGCGCTGCCGGCGCTCACCGGCCTCATCGCCCTCGCGCTCCTGTTCGACTTCCTCAACGGCCTGCACGACGCGGCCAACTCGATCGCCACCATCGTCTCGACCCGGGTGCTGCGGCCGCATTACGCCGTGGTCTGGGCGGCCTTCTTCAACTTCATCGCCTTCCTGTTCTTCGGCCTGCACGTCGCCCAGACGCTCGGCACCGGCATCGTGGAGGCGAGCCTGGTCGATGCCCGCGTGATCTTCGGCGCGCTCGTGGGGGCCATCGCCTGGAACGTGCTGACCTGGGTGCTCGGCATCCCGTCGAGCAGCTCGCACGCGCTCGTCGGAGGGCTCGTCGGGGCGGGGATCGCCAAGGCGGGCTGGCAGGCGGTGGTCTGGGGCGGGCTCGGCAAGACCGCGGCGGCCATCGTGCTCTCGCCCCTGCTCGGGTTCCTGCTCGCGCTCCTGCTGGTGCTGATCGTCTCGTGGGGGTTCGTGCGCTCGACGCCCTTCGCGGTCGACCGCACCTTCCGCCACCTGCAATTCGTCTCGGCCTCGCTCTACTCGCTCGGCCACGGCGGCAACGACGCGCAGAAGACGATGGGGATCATCGCGGTGCTGCTCTACAGCCAGGGGCACCTCGGGAGCGCGTTCTTCGTGCCGCTCTGGGTGGTTTTGTCCTGCCAGGCGGCGATGGCGGCCGGCACGCTGCTGGGCGGCTGGCGGATCGTGCGCACGATGGGCTCGCGCATCACGCGGCTCACGCCGATGCAGGGCTTCTGCGCCGAGACGGGCGGGGCGCTGACGCTGTTCGGGGCGACCTGGCTCGGGATCCCGGTCTCGACCACGCACACCATCACCGGGGCGATCATCGGGGTGGGGGCGGCCCGCCGCACCTCCGCGGTGCGCTGGGGGGTGGCGAGCAACATCGTGGTGGCCTGGGTGCTCACCCTGCCCGCGGCGGCGCTGATCGGCGCGGGCGCCTACGGTCTCACGGCGCTGATCTCCTGACCGGCGCCCTGCCGCGGCCGGTTCCCCGTCCCGGACCGGGCCGAGGAGGGCGGCCCGGCGAGGGTCTCCGTCGCCGCGGCGGTCTGGCCCGCGAGCGCCTTCACCTCGCTGGCGACGACCGCGAAGCCGCGCCCCGCCTCGCCGGCCCGGGCCGCCTCGATCGTGGCGTTGAGCGCCAGCAGGTTCGTCTGCCCGGCGATGCTGGCGATCAGCGCGACCACGTCGCCGATCCGCTCCGCCGAGGCCGACAGCTGACGGAGCATCGCGTCGGTCCGCTCCGCGTCCTCGCAGGCGCGCTCGGCGATGGCGGAGGAGCGGGCGACCTGGCCGGCGATCTCCTGGATCGAGGCCGCCATCGCCTCGCTCGCCGCGGCCACGGTCTGCACGTTGGCGGCGGCCTGCTCCGCCGCGGAGGCGACCGAGACCGCGTGCGCCGTCGTCGCGTCCGCGGTCCCGTTCATCGAGCGGGCAATCACCGCCATCTCGGCCGAGGAGGCGGAGAGGCCCCGCGTCAGGGCGGAGACCTGCGCCTCGACCTGCCGGGTGAGCGCGTCGAGCACCTGCGCGCGGCGCGTCCTGGCGGCGTTCTCGACGGCGCCGGCCTCGTCCGCCTCGCGCTTGGCGATCATCGCGTCCTTGAACACCTGGACGGCGCGCCATCGCGCCGATCTCGTCGCGGCGCGCGGTGCCCTCGACCGGCACGGCGAGGTCGCCCCCGGCCAGCGGCGTCATGGTCGCCGTCGCGGCGAGGAGCGGGCGCGTGACGCCGACCAGCACGGTGACCAAGCCGAGCACGCTCGCGACGACGGCCAGCGCGAGGCACGCGGTCAGCGCCATCTTGGCCCATGCCGCGGAGATCCGAGCACGCTCGAATTCGCTGCGCGTCTCACGGAGCTGGTAATCCGAGAGGCGCGTAAGCACCTCGTTGGTCGGTTTCATCATCTCGTTGAGCGAGAGATGCGCCGCACCGTAGCCGTCGAGGGACATCGATCGTGGGCGTTCGGGTGCGGTCGCGATAGGCGGCTTCCATCCGGGCCGCCCGTGCACGGGTGCCCGGAATGAACGCGGATCCTCATCTCACCCGCGCCCGCGTGGTCGCGACCGCCCGGGCGTGGCGCGGCACGCCCTACCACCACCAGGCGGCGCTGAAGGGGCTCGGCTGCGACTGCCTCGGCCTGGTGCGGGGCGTCTACGCCGAACTCTACGGGCGCAGCCCCGAGGAGCCGCCCCCCTACGCCCCGGGCTGGGCCGAGAGCGCCGCGCTCGGACCGGACGGCCCGGCCGAGCCCCTGCGCGACGCCGCCCGCCGCCACCTCGCCGAGATCCCGCCCCCCGAGGCGCTGGCCGGCGACGTCCTGCTCTTCCGCTGGCGCGACGGCCTGCCCGCCAAGCACTGCGCCATCCTCACCGCCCCCCTCGCCGGGCCGGCGCCCCGGATGCTCCACGCCTATGACGGCCACGCCGTCCTCGAATGCAGCCTCCCCCGCGCCTGGTCGCGGCGCATCGCCCACGCCTTCCGCTTCCCGGGCCTCCGCGCATGAGCACCCTCGTCCTCTCCTATGCCGGCAAGGCCGCCGGTACCGCCCTGGCCGGCCCGCTCGGCGGCCTCCTCGGCGGCGTCGCCGGCGCCGGCCTCGGCGGCGTCCTCGACCGCGCCCTGTTCGGATCCCGCCCCAGGCCGCAGATCAACGCGGGGCCGCGCCTCTCCGAGCTCTACGTCACCGCCTCCAGCGAGGGCGCGGCGATCGCCCGCGTCTTCGGCCGCCCCCGCGTCGCCGGCCAGATCATCTGGGCCACCAAGCTCCGCGAGGAGCAGCACGTCGAGACGGTGAAGACCCGCGGCGGCAAGGGCGCGCCCACCCAGAAGACCTACAACGTCACCTACACGTACAGCGTCAGCCTCGCGGTCGCCCTCTGCGAGGGGCCGATCACCGCCATCGGCGAGATCTACGCCGACGGCAAGCCGCTGCGGCTCGCCGATTACCAGGCCCGCATCTACCTCGGCGACGAGGCGCAGGGGCCCGATCCCAAGATCGAGGCCGTCGAGGGGGGCGCCCCCGCCTATCGCGGCCTCGCCTACATCGTGGTCGAGGACATGCCGCTCGCCGCCTTCGGCAACCGCGTGCCGGTGATCACCGCCGAGGTCATCCGCCGCCCGCCCTGCGCCGATGGTCGCCCGGCACTGGAGGACCTCGTCACCGCCGTGACCCTGATCCCGGCCATGGGCGAGTTCGTCTACGCCACCGCCCCGGTGACCGCGAACGCCTTCGGGGCGCTCGCCGGGCAGAACACCGTCTCGGGCGCGGTCGACCTCGTCCGCGCCCTCGACCAGCTTCAGGCCGAGGCGCCGGCCTGCCGCCACGTCTCCCTCGTCGTCGCCTGGCAGGGCACGGACCTGCGCCTCGCGGCCTGCCGCATCGTCCCGAAGGCCGAGGCGGCGCGGAAGACCACCGACCTGCCCTGGAGCGCCGGCGGCCTCGCGAGGGCGCAGGCGCAGCGGGTCAGCCGCGACCCGGACGGCAACCCGTTGATCGGCGGGGCGCCCTGCGACCTCTCGGTGGTGCAGGCGATCCGCGAGCTGAAGCGGCGCGGGTTCTCGGTGACGCTCTACCCGTTCGTGATGATGGACGTGCCGGCCGGCAACGGCCTGCCCGACCCCTATGGCGGCCCGGAGCAGGCGGCCTTTCCCTGGCGCGGGCGCGTCACCTGCGATCCGGCGATCGGCCGGCCCGGCAGCCCGGACGGAACGCCCGCCGCCGCCGACCAGGTCGCCGCCTTCTTCGGCCGCGTCGCCCCGGCCGACCTCGCCTGGAGCGGCGGCACGGTGACCTGCGCCAGGGCCGAGTGGAGCTTCCGCCGCTTCATCCTGACCTGCGCCCGGCTCGCCGAGGCGGCGGGCGGGGTCGACGGCTTCCTGATCGGCTCCGAGATGGTCGGGCTGACCGCGCTGCGCTCCGGCCCCGGCCTCTTCCCGGCGGTGGCGCAGCTGCGCGCGCTCGCCGCCGACGCGCGCGCCATCCTCGGGCCCGGCACGGCGATCGGCTACGGGGCGGACTGGACCGAGTACGCCAGCCATCGCCCGCAGGACGGCAGCGGCGACGTCTACTTCCACCTCGATCCGCTGTGGGCCGACCCCAACATCGACTTCGTCGGGATCGACAACTACATGCCGCTCGCCGATTGGCGCGACGGCTTCGGCCACCTGGACGCGCGGCGCTTCGCGAGCGTCGACGACCCCGCCTATCTCGCCGGCAACGTCGCCGGGGGCGAGCTGTTCGACTGGTTCTACCCGACGCAGGCCGACCGCGACGCGCAGAACCGGGTGCCGATCCGCGACACCGCCCACGGCGAGGACTGGGTGTTCCGGCTCAAGGAGCTGCGCGCCTGGTGGGCCAACCCCCACCACGACCGGCCGGGCGGGGTGCGCCGAGCCACGGCCACGGCGTGGGTGCCGCAGTCGAAGCCGATCCGCTTCACCGAGCTCGGCTGCCCGGCGGTCGACAAGGGCGCCAACCAGCCCAACGTCTTCGTCGACCCGAAATCCTCGGAGAGCCTCCTGCCGTACTTCTCGAACGGCCGGCAGGACGTGGCGATGCAGCGCGCCTTCCTGGAGGCGGTGCTGCGCCACTGGCGGGCGCCGGAGGCCAACCCGGTCTCGGCGGTCTATGGCGGTCGCATGGTCGATGCGGAGCGGATCTTCGTGTGGACCTGGGATGCGCGGCCCTACCCGGACTTCCCGCGCCAGGTCGGGGTGTGGAGCGACGCGCCGAACTACGCGCTCGGGCACTGGCTCAACGGCCGGCTGACCCTGGGCAGCCTGCTGGACGTGGTGGCCGACCTGTGCCGGGGCACGGGGGTCGAGGTCGACGTCTCGGCCCTGCGCGGGGTGGTGTTCGGCTACGTGGTGGCGGAGGTGCAGGCCCCGCGCGACAGCCTGGCGCCGCTGCGCACCGCGTTCTTCTTCGACGGGGTCGAGAGCGGCGGGGTGCTGCGCTTCCGGCCGCTGGCCCGGGCGCCGGTGGCCCGCTTCACGCAAGCGGATCTGGTCGCCGCGGGCCAGGGCCCGGATTTCCGGCGCACCCGGACCGAGGAGGCGGCGCTGCCGGCGGCGCTGTCGCTGAGCTTCGTCGATCCGGCGCGGGGCTACCAGAGCGCGGCGGTCGAGGCGCGCCGGCTCTCCGGCCGGGCGGCCTCCGTGTCGCGGGTGAGCCTGCCGCTCTGCCTGGAGGAGGGGGCGGCGCGGGGCCTGGCGCAGGCGCTGCTCTACCAGGCGGTGGTCGAGCGCGAGGCGGTGACCGCGACCCTGCCGCCCTCGGCCCTGGCCCTGGAGGTCGGGGACGTGGTCGCGCTCGACCTCGCCGGCAGCCCGGTCGAGGTGCGGCTGACCCGGCTCGGCCTGGAGGCGGGCCGGCCCTTCTCCGCCGTGCGGGCGGATGCGGGGGTCTACGCCTACCGGGACGGGGGCGGGACCGGGCGGGCGCCGGCACCGCCGGCGGCGGTGGGGGTGGGGCTGTTCCGCATCCTCGACCTGCCGCTCCTGAGCGCGCAGGCGGTGCCCCACGCGCCCTCCTTCGCGGCCTACACGGTGCCGTGGTCGCCGGTGAGCGTGCTGCGGGCGCTCGCCGGCGGGGCGCCGGAGGCGGACGCCCTGATCCAGGCGCGCTCGATCATCGGCGAGCTCGTGGCCGACCTGTTCCCGGGCCCGACCGGGCGCTGGGACCGGGTGAACGAGGTGTTCGTGCAGGTGCCGCCCGGCGCCGAGCTGGTCTCGGCCTCCGATCTCGACGTCCTGAACGGCGCCAACACGGCGGCCCTGCTCGGGCCCTCGGGCGCGTGGGAGGTGCTGCAATGGGCCGGCGCCACCCTGCTGGGGGCGGGCCGCTACCGGCTCGCCGGGCTCCTGCGCGGGCAGCTCGGCACCGAGTTCGCCATGGGCGCCCCGACGCCGGCCCGGGCGGCGTTCGTGGTGCTCTCGCAGGCCCTGGTGCAGTCGGGCATGCCGGCCTCGGCGCGGGGGCTGCCGCAGGACTTCCGCTGGGGGCCGGCGGCGCGCGGTCCGGAGGACCCCTCCTACGCCGCGGCCCGCGTGACGGTGACGGGGGCGGGGTTGCGGCCCTACGCGCCCGTGCAGGCGCGGCTGCGGCGGCGCGAGAGCGGCGACCTCGACCTGTCCTGGATCCGGCGCACGCGGCGGGACGGGGACAGCTGGGACCAGGTCGAGGTGCCGCTGGCCGAGGAGACGGAGGCCTACGCGGTGGACATCCTCTCCGAGACCGGCGCCGTGCGGCGCAGGCTGGCGGCGGCGGGCCCGTCCCTGACCTATCCGGTGGCCGAGCAGGCGGCCGATTTCGGCGGCCCGGTGCGGCGGCTCACCGTGGCGATCTGTCAGGTCTCGGCCGCCTACGGCCGGGGCATCCCCTTGAGGATCACGCTCGATGTCTGAGTCCACCCCCAACCTGGCGCTGCCGCTGCTGGCGGCCGCGCAGGCGCAGAAGCACGTGACGCACAACGAGGCGCTGATGGGCCTCGACACGCTGGTGCAGCTCGCGGTGCTGGACAAGGACCTGCTCGCCCCGCCGGCCTCGGCGGCGGAGGGGGACCGCTACCTGCTCGCCGGGGCGAACCCGACCGGGGCCTGGGCGGGCTGGGCGGGGCGGGTGGTGCGCTACCAGGACGGGCGCTGGCTGTCGTTCATCCCCCGGCCGGGCTGGCTGGCCTACGTGGTGGACGAGGGCGACCTCTACACCTACGCGGCCGGGCCGGCCGGCGCGGCCGGGCCGGCCGGCGGCGGCGCGTGGGTGGGCTTCCGGAGCAGCCTGAGCGCGCTGCAGAACCTGGCGCGGCTCGGGATCGGCACCACGGCCGACGCCGCCAACCCGTTCGCCGCCAAGCTGAACACGGCGCTGTGGGCGGCGCTGCCGGCGGCGGAGGGCGGCAGCGGCGACCTGCGCTACACGCTCACCAAGGAGGCGGCCGGCAACACGCTCTCCCTGCTGCTGCAATCGGGCTGGTCGGGGCGGGCCGAGCTCGGGCTGACCGGGGACGACGACCTGCACCTGAAGGTCTCGGGCGACGGGGCAACCTGGACGGAGGCGCTGCGGGTCGACCGGGCCACCGGCGGGGTGGATTGGCGGGCGGCCGAGGCGAGCGTGGCGGCGGGGCCGAGCGTGGATCTCGGGGCGGTGAACGCGCTGTGCGTGACGCTGACCGGGGCCGCGACGGTGACGAGCTTCGGCAGCGCGCCGCGGCGGCTGCGGCTCCTGCGCTTCTCGGGCGCGGTCGGGCTGACGCACGACCCGGCGCGGCTGATCCTGCCCGGCGGCGCCACCCTGGTGACGGCGGCCGGGGACACGGCGCTGGCGACCTCGGACGCGGCGGGGGCCTGGACGGTGCGGGCCTACAGCCGCGCGAGCGGCAGGGCGCTGGCCGGGCCGGCCGCGGCCGAAATCGCCGACGCGACGGCGACCGGCCGCGCCGTGCTGACCGCGGCGAGTGCGGCCGCGGGGGCGAGCGCGCTGGGGCTTGGGAGTGAGAGCGCCCCGACCTTCGCCGGGCTGACCATCTCCGGTTGGTCGACGTTCGGCGCGGGCACGGCGTCGTTCATCGGCACAACCGGGACGATAGCAGTCGCCTCTGGGACACCCCGACTCGAAGTCAGGGCTGGCACTGGCACCGGTGATGCCGCGTTTATGGCGTTCCACCGGCCGGGCCAGTTCGCGGCCTATTTCGGCCTCGACGTCGACAACGCCTGGAAGGTCGGCGGCTGGTCCATGGGGGCCAACGCCTACAGGATCTTCCACCAGGGCTTCCGCGACGCCACGAAGGCCGACCTCTCCGGAGCGGCCTTCGCGGGCCCGGTGCGGCTGCCGGGCTACACGGTGGCGACGGTGCCGAGCGCGGCGGCCGCGGGGGGCGGGCGCGCAGATCCACGTCGCGAACGAGGCGGGAGGCCCGGTGCCGGCCTTCAGCGACGGGGCGACCTGGCGGCGGGTGACCGACCGGGCGGCGATTTCCTGAGGGGGCCTGAGGATGGCGATCGAGAAGACGGTGCACCTCTACGAGGTGCTGTTCCGGATTGCGGCGAGCGGTGCGATCGCGGCGCACCGCAAGGACCTGGAGCGGGTGGCGGATCCGGCGACGGGCGAGGTCTACGCCGAGCGCGAGACGGATCCGGTGCCGATCGCCGGGGCGGAGGTCGCGGCGGTGCTGGGGGAGGTGCTGAGCGCGATGACGGCGGAGCGGGACGCGAAGGCGGCGGCGCTGGCGGCGGCGGAGGCCGAGCGGGAGGGGCTGCGCCGGCAGCTCGCGGCGGTGACCGCCGAGCGCGACGCGCTGCGCGAGGCCGCCCGTCCGCCCGCCGCGGCGCCCGCGGCCTGAGCGGCCGCCCCGCCGCACGACCCGCGGCCGCCTCGGGCGGCCCCTCTCTCCCGGAGGCACGTCGTGGACTTGTCACCCATCGGCCGCGCGGTCCTGCGGGCGCGCGAAGGCGAGCGGCTGACCGCCTACAAGGACAGCGTGGGCGTCTGGACCATCGGCGTCGGGATCACCACGGCCTCCGGGCTGATCGTGGTCAGGCCCGGGCTGCGCATCACGCGAGCCGAGAGCGACCGGCTCTTCGCGCAGGCGGTGGAGCGCTCCGTCGACCCGGTGCGCAGGGCGCTGGCGAAGCCGGTGCCGCAGGAATTCTTCGATGCCTGCGCGAGCCTCGCCTACAACATCGGCCCGGTGCGCTTCGCGGAATCGACCATCGTCCGCAAGGCCAATGCGGGCGACCTCGCGGGGGCGGCGGAGGCGTTCCTGCTGTGGAACCGGCCGGCCGCGATCCTGCCGCGGCGGCGGGCGGAGCGCGACCAGGCGCGGACGCCCTACGCGCGGGCCCTGCCGAGGGCGCGCGCCGGCGACGCGGCGCCGGTGCGGGTGCCGGCCGGGCCGCCGCCCGGGCCCGCGCCGCGGCCGCCCGACCCGATGGCGCCGCTCACCCGCCCGGGACCGGCCCGGCCCGCCCCCTGCGGCGGGCCTTCCGCTGCCGGCCGGGCCGCACCGGCGTCCTCGGGCCGGACGCTCGCGCGGGGCTGATCCGCGCGGCCCTCGATGTCTCGCGCGCCGCCGGACGGCGCGCCAACCTGGAGAGAGACGATGACCAAAATCCTGACGCCCGGGGTGGTGACCGGGCTGCTCTCGGCGGCGGCGGTGGCGGCGAGCCTGGCGGGCCGGCCGGCCCTGGCGGCCTTCTTCCAGGATCCCGGCACGGCCGCGAACGTCCTGGCCCTCCTCGGCGCGGCCGGCGCGCTCGCGGCCGGCTTCCTCAAGGGCGCGCGGACCGGGTGACCGGCCGGCGTCTCCCGCTGCCAGTCTTCGCGAGACCGCGCATGGCGGCCGGGCGCGATCCGGCTGTCGTTCGCCGCCGAAGACCGGGCCCGGCTTCGCGAACGCTGCGTTCCGGGGGCGCCGTTCCATGGGACAGCGCTGCCCGTGGCGCAGCGGCATCCTCGGCGCTCCGCCTCCGGGGGTCCCGACGCGGATGCGCGCAGGTTCCCGTTTCGTTGCCGGGGCGCCTGTGCTCTTCTGGTCTCCTCTCAGAGGTCGTTCCTTGGCCCGGCTGCCCCGCGCAGCCGGGCTTTTTCCTTTCGCGGCTCGGTGGCACTGCCGCGCCGAGACGGCTCAGCGCCCGTGGCGGGCGGCGAGCGCCTCAGCCAGGGCCAGGTCGTCGGGCGTGTTGAGGTTCAGGAACGGATCGACCGGCTCGGACGGCCACGCCGCCTCGGCGGTGCCGTGCCGGGCGATCCACTGCCCGACCCGCCGCAAGCCCTCCGTCACCAAGGCCGCCCGCAGGTCGTCGCGCAGCGCGACCGGCCAGAGCCCGTCCACGTAATGCGCCCGGCCCCCCGACGCGGCCGTGGCGAGGGGCGTGCCGGCCGCCGCGCGGGCGGCGTGGAGCCGGGCCACGAAATCCCCCGGCAGGAAGGGCGTGTCGCCCGCCACCGTGGCCACGAAGGCGACGCCCGGGTGATGTGCGGCGGCGTGGTCGAGGCCGGCCAGCACCCCGGCGAGCGGACCGGGCGCGTCCGGCACCGAATCGGGCAGGACAGGCCCCGCGAAGGCGGGCCGGAAGCGCGCCGGATCGCCGTTGGCGCTCAGGACCACGCCCGCGGCGCATTGCGGCGCGAGCCGCGCGGCGACCCGCGCCAGCAGCGTCTCGCCGCCGAGCCGCAGCAGGGGCTTGTCGCCGCCCCCCATCCGCCGGGCGAGGCCGCCGCCCAGGATCACCCCGAGGGTGGGCGGGACGCTCACTCGATGACGATCCGCGGCGGCGTGCGGCCGGCGGGAGCCCCCGACAGGCCCGCCCAGAGGCGCGCCGCGATCTCCCGGTAGATCGCGGCCTGGGGCCCGTCCGGGTCCACCGCCACGACGGGACGGCCCGCATCCGAGGATTCGCGGATCGCCATCGTCAGCGGCACCTCGCCGAGGAAGGGCACGCCGAGGCGCTCCGCCTCGTGGCGCGCCCCGCCATGCCCGAAGATGGCCGAGGCCTGCCCGCAATGCGGGCAGACGAAGGTCGCCATGTTCTCGACGATGCCGAGGATCGGCACCTCGACCCGCTTGAACATCGTCACGCCCCGCCGCGCGTCGATCAGCGCGAGGTCCTGCGGCGTCGAGACGATCACCGCGCCCGCGAGCGGGGTCGCCTGGGCCAGGGTGAGCTGCGCGTCGCCGGTGCCGGGGGGCATGTCGACCACCAGCACGTCGAGGTCGCCCCAGGCCACCTCGCGCAGGAGTTGGGTGAGGGCCGATTGCACCATCGGCCCGCGCCAGATCATCGCCGTCTCGGCCTGGATCAGGAAGCCGATCGACATCACCGGCATGCCGTAGCCGGAGAGGGGCACGATCCGCTGGCCCTCCGGCGTCGACACCGTCTCGGGCTTCCGGTCGAGGCCGAACAGCTTGGGCACCGAGGGGCCGTAGATGTCGGCATCGAGCAGGCCGACCTTCAGGCCCTGCGCCTTCAGGGCCAGGGCGAGGTTGCATGCGGTGGTCGACTTGCCGACCCCGCCCTTGCCGGAAGCCACCGCGACCACGTGGCGGATGCCGGGCAGCGCCGGCCCGGGCCGGGGCGCCCCGCCGGGACCGGCCGGCCGCTTCGGCGGTTGCGGCCGGGCCTGCGGCCGCTCGGACGTGAGGCTCGCGAGCGCGCCCGTCACCCCCGGCAGCCTGAGCACGGCGACCTCGGCGGCCCGCCGCACCGCCTCGAAGGCCTCGGCCTCGCTCGGATCGATCCCGATCGAGAACATCACCCGGTCGCCCGGGCCGATCACGATCTCGGAGAGGCGCCCCGAGGCCGGAAGCGGAGTGCCCTTCTGGTCCACCGTCACGCCCGACAGCGCCTGCAGCACGTCCTCACGGGTGATCGCCACGTCTCGTCACTCCTGGCGGGCGGGAAGGCGCCCGGTCCCTCATGCGTGCATGTAACCTTGCGGGTGCGAAACACCAGAGTGCGCCGGCGCGCGGCTTGGATCGGGCGAATGCGCTTCAAGGCGGCTCCAAGGATTCCGTCGCCCGCCGCGTCCAAGGGGGCGAGCGCGGCCGCGGGGCCGCCGGGATCGTCCGATGCGGGACCTCGCCATGCTCCACCCCGACACGCCGCCGGCTTCCCCGAAGGCCGCGATCCCGCCGCCCGATCCCGACGCGGACCTGGTCGCGCGAGCGGGGCAGGGCGATCGAGCGGCCTTCGAGACGCTGCTGCGGCGCCACTACGACCGGCTGCACCGCGTCGCGTGGCGCATGACCGGCTCCCGGGAGGATGCGGAGGACCTCGTGCAGGAGGTCTGCTGCGCCCTGCCGGCCAAGCTCGCCGGGTTCCGGGGCGAGGCGCGGGTCGCGACCTGGCTCACCGGGATCCTGATCAATGCCTGCCGCGACCATCACCGCCGCCGGGGCGCGCTGGACCGGCTCCGGCGGGGGCTCGCCGTCTGGGCCGGCCTCGCCCGGCCCCCCGACGGACGCGACCTCTACCGGCGGTCTTGGCTCGCAGGGGAACTCGCCCGGCTCGACCCGGCCCTGCGCGCGACCGTCATCCTGGTCCACGGCGAGGGACTGACCCACGCCGAGGCGGCCGCCGTTCTCGGCCTCGCCGAATCCACCGTCTCGTGGCGCCTGCACGACCTGCGCCGCCGTCTCAAGGCCTCCGGGGAGGAAAGCCATGGCGCCTGATCCCGCCCTCACGCCCCCGCCCGCCCCCTCGCCGCAGGCGCGCGAGCGCGCGGTCGCGGCGGCGCTCGCGCGCTTCGACGCGCTGCACGGCGAGGCTCAAGGATCCGGTGTCCAAGGATCCTGTGTCCAAGGATCCGGCGCGCCGGTGCGTCCGAGGGAGCGGCAGATCCTCGGGAGACCTCCCCTCATGCGCCGCGCCCGCCCGCTCATCGCCGCCGCCCTGATGACCGCGCTCGCCGGTCCCGCCGCCTGGACCATCCTGCGCGAGGATCGCGCCCGCGAGGATCGCGCCCGCGAGGATGCCGAACCGCCCGCACCCGCCGCCCCGGCCTCCGGGGCGGACCGGCAGAATTCCGCCGGGCCCGAGGCCCGACCCGCGCCCCGGGCGCAGGCCGCGCCGATCCCGGACGCGGCGCCGCCCCCGCCGGTCCTGACCCCGCCGGTCCTGCCCGCGCCGCGCCCGGCCGCTCCGCCCGCCGCCGTCGCGCCCCGGGCGGCGGGCGCGCCGCCGGTTCCCGCCCCCGCGCCGGACCGGAACCGCGCCGGCGAGGCCGATGCGGGCCGCACCCTCCAGGCCTTCCGGTCCTCGGGAGGCTTCCGGTTCGAGGCCTCGCCGCGAGGACCGGCCGCGATGGCCCGGGCGGCCGGCGAGACCGCCCCGGTCCCGTCCGAGCCCGTCGGCCGCGACCGCTTCGCCAACGCGCCGGAGGGGGGCTTCCGCATCACCCGCGAGGCCCCGGTCTCGACCGTCTCCCTCGGGGTGGACACGGCCTCATACGGCATCGTGCGCGACGCCCTGAACCGCAACCACCTGCCGCCGCCCGCGGCGGTGCGCACCGAGGAATTGATCAACTACTTTCCCTACGCCTATCCGGCGCCGGCGAGCCCCGACGCGCCGTTCCGGGTGACGGCCTCGGTCTTTCCGAGCCCCTGGGCCGAGGGCCGCAAGCTCCTCCACATCGGCATCCGGGGCTACGCGGTCGCCCCGGCCGAGCGCCCGCCGGCGAACCTCGTCTTCCTGGTCGACACGTCCGGCTCGATGGCGGCGCCCAACCGGCTGCCCCTGGTCAAGCAATCCCTCGCCATGCTGCTCACGACCCTGGATGCCCGCGACCGCGTCGCCCTCGTCGCCTATGCGGGCGAGGTCGGCACCGTGCTGGAGCCGACGCCCGCCGGCGAGGCGGGCCGGATCCTGGCGGCGATCGAGACCCTGCAGGCGCATGGCAGCACGGCGGGCGGGGAGGGGATCCGGCAGGCCTACGCCCTCGCGGCGCGCCACTTCGACCCGAAGGCGGTCAACCGGGTGATCCTCGCCACCGACGGCGATTTCAACGTCGGCATCACCGGCCGGGACGAGTTGACCGGCTTCGTCGCCCGCGAGCGCCGGAAGGGCATCTTCCTGTCGGTCCTCGGCTTCGGGATGGGCAACCTCAACGACGCGCTGATGCAGGCCCTGGCCAAGGACGGCAACGGCGTCGCCGCCCACATCGACACCGCCCAGGAGGCCCGCAAGGTGCTGGTGGAGGAGGCGACCTCGACCCTGATCCCGATCGCCAGGGACGTGAAGATCCAGGTCGAGTTCAATCCCGCGACCGTGGCCGAGTACCGGCTGATCGGCTACGAGACCCGCCCCCTCGACCGGGCCGATTTCGCCAACGACGAGGCCGATGCCGGCGAGGTGGGCTCCGGCCAGACCGTGACGGCCCTCTACGAGATCGTGCCCGCGGACGGGAAGCGGGTGACCGGCGACCTGCGCTACGCCCCCCACGAGGCGGCGCCCGCCCCGGCCAGCCGCGACTACGCCCACGTGGCGATCCGCTTCAAGCGCCCGGACGCGCGCGAGAGCACACTGATCGAGACGCCGGTCGGCCCGGAGGGGGAGGCCGCGCGCTTCGCCGAGGCGCCGCAGGAGGCCCGGTTCGCCGCCGCGGTCGCGGCCTTCGGGCAGATCCTGCGCGGGGGCAAGCATACCGGCCGCTTCTCCCTCGACGACGTGATCCGCATCGCCGCCCCGGCCCGGGGGGACGACCCTTTCGGCTACCGGGCGGAGTTCCTCGGCCTCGTGCGGGCGGCCAAGGTCGCGCCGGGCCTGCCCGCCCAGAACCTGCCCGCCCAGAACCTGCCCGGCGCGGGCCTGCCCGGGCCGCGGTGAGGGGCCGCGCCTCCTGTGCTGCACCGCACCGCCGGGCCCCGGCCGGCGCCGTATTCCGGTCGCCAGCAGAACGGACCTGCCAAGCCCACGGAGGCAGCCATGCGCGAGCGGATCGAGGATCTCGGCTTCATCATCAAGATCGCCGGACTGGCGATGCTGGGCAGCCTGCTCACCAGCCTGTTCGCCTGATCCGGGATCCGCTTGATCGAAGCGGATCCCGGATCCCAAGCCCGCGCGGCGCCTGAGCGACGCCGACATCCGCATGGCCGAGATGGGAGATGGCGCAGCCATCAACCGGATGGCGGATGAGGCGCCCGCGTCCCGACCCGGGGCGGCTCCCCGCGAGGGCGCCGCGTCAGGCCCGGGAGGCCGGGCCGTAGAGGAGATGCCGGAAGGCGCTGCGGATCGGCGCCTCCGGCTCCTCCAGGAGAGGGCCCCGGTCGGCCCCGATCCCGTCCGCGAGGAGCTGGGCCGCGAAGACCGCCCCGGCCTCGCCGGTCATCCGCTCCTCGACCCGGTCGAGCAGGCGCTCGGCCTCCTCCGCTCCCAGGAGCTTTGCCCGCAGCAGCGTGCGCATTAGTTCCGTCGTGAGCGCCTCGAGCGCCCGGAGCCGGTCTTCGAGTTCGAGCGTCCCCACGGCGTCCCCCTGGCGGGTTGATATCCCGCTATCCTCGCCGGGAGGTTGCAACGTCCCGCAAACGCGGTCGCTCGATTTCGAGCGATGCCGCGTGGTCCGGACGGCGGCCGCCCGCGGCTCAGACCGACCGGATCGCGCCGCCGTCGACCCGGATCATGCTGCCGGTGACGTAGGAGGCCCGCGCGGAGGCGAGGAAGCAGGCCACGTCGGCGAATTCCTGCACGCGGCCGTAGCGGCGGGCGGGGATCGCCGCGCGGGCGGCCTCGGCGATCTCGGCCGGGCTCTTGCCCTGCGCCTTGGCGTTGGCGGCGTCGAGCTCGCCGGTCCGGTCGGTCTCGATGCGGCCCGGCAGGATCATGTTGACGGTGACGCCCTCGGCCGCGACCTCGCTCGCCAGCGTCTTCGCCCAGCCGGCCAGCGAGGCGCGCAGCGCGTTCGACATCACGAGGTTGGGGATCGGCTGCTCGACGCCGCTCGACGCCACGATCAGGATGCGCCCGAAGCCGCCCTGCCGCATGCCCGGCAGGACGAGGCCGGCGAGCCGGATCACCGGCACCACCATGGCGTCGAATTGCGGCGCCCAGGCCTCCGGCGCCACATTGGTCGCCTGGCCGGCCGGCGGGCCACCCGTGTTGGCGACCAGGATGTCGACCCCGCCGAGATGCTGCTGCGCGGCCGCGTGGATCGCCTCGACGCTGTCCTTCAGGTCGCCCGCGACCGCGAAGGCGCGGCCCTGGCCGCGGGCGTTGATGGCCGCCACCGCCTGGTCCAGGCGCTCGCCGCTGCGCGCCGCGAGGAGGACGTTCGCCCCCTCCGCGGCGAGACCCTCGGCGATGCCGCGCCCGAGGCCGCGGCTCGACGCCAGGACGATGGCGCGCTTGCCCGTGAGGCCGAGATCCATGGGGTGTCCTCCGTTCCAATCATAAGCTGTCCGGAAGATCACTTCCGGCCAGCGCATGACAAGCCCGCGCGGCGCGTGAGCGAGGCCGAAATCCGCATTGCGACGCAATCCGTCGGATCACGAGCCCGCGCGGCGCTTGAGCGAAGCCGAAATCCGCATTGCGACGCAATCCGTCGGATCACGAGCCCGCGCGGCGCTTGAGCGAAGCCGAAATCCGCATTGCGACGCAATCCGTCGGATTTCGGATCACTGCGTGTCGCCGAGCGCGGCGAGCCAGCGCTCGGCCTGCGCCCGCACGTTGGCGGGCGCAGTGCCCCCATAGCTGGTGCGGCTCGCCACGGAATTCTCGACGCCGAGCACGGCGTAGACCGCCTCCGTGATGCGCGGCTCCTCCTCCCGCATCTCGGCGAGGCTCAGCGCCTCCAGCCCCACCCCCCGGGCCGAGGCCCTGCCGACGAGGCGGCCGGTGACGTGGTGGGCGTCGCGGAAGGGCAGGCCGAGTTCCCGCACCAGCCAGTCGGCGAGGTCGGTGGCGGTGGCGTAGCCCGCGCCCGCCGCCGCCTTCAGCACCTCCGGCACCGGCTCGAGGTCGCGCACCATCCCGGTCATCGCGGCGAGGCAGAGCGAGAGGGTCTGGAGCGCGTCGAAGGTGCCCTCCTTGTCCTCCTGCATGTCCTTCGAATAGGCGAGGGGCAGCCCCTTCATGACGATGAGGAGGCCGGCCAGCGCCCCGATCACCCGGCCGGCCTTGGCCCGCACCAGTTCGGCGGCGTCCGGGTTGCGCTTCTGCGGCATGATCGAGGAGCCGGTGGTGTAGCGGTCGGAGAGCCGCACGAAGCCGAACTGGGCCGAGGTCCAGACCACGATCTCCTCGGCGAAGCGCGACAGGTGCACGGCCGCGATCGCGGCGGCCGCGAGGGCTTCGAGGGCGAAGTCGCGGTCGGCGACCGAGTCGAGGGAATTCGCGGTCGGCCGGTCGAAGCCGAGCGCCGCCGCGGTGGCGTGGCGGTCGATCGGGAAGGAGGTGCCGGCGAGCGCCGCCGCGCCGAGCGGGCACTCGTTGAGCCGCGCGCGCGCGTCGCGGAAGCGCCCGCGGTCGCGGCCCAGCATCTCCACGTAGGCCAGCAGGTGGTGGCCGAAGGTGACGGGCTGGGCCGATTGCAGGTGGGTGAAGCCCGGCATCACGGTGCCGGAATGCGCGAGGGCGAGCGCCGCCAGCGCCCGCTGCAGGTCGGCGGCCTGGGCGTCGAGGGCGTCGAGGGTGTCGCGCACCCACAGGCGCATGTCGGTGGCGACCTGGTCGTTGCGCGAGCGGGCGGTGTGCAGGCGGCCCGCGGCCGGCCCGACGAGTTCGGTGAGCCGGCTCTCCACATTCATGTGGATGTCCTCGAGGGCGCGCTGGAACGTGAAGGCGCCGGACTCGATTTCCGCCTGGACCGTCTTGAGGCCGGCCTCGATCGCCGCCACATCCGCCTGCGGCAGGATCCCCGTCTTCCCCAGCATCGCCACGTGGGCGAGCGAGCCCCGGATGTCCTGGGGGGCGAGGCGCTTGTCGAAGCCGATGGAGGCGTTGATCTCCTCCATGATCTCGGCGGGGCCGCTCGCGAAGCGCCCGCCCCACATCCGGTTGCTCATGTCCGCACCTCGTCTCGCCCGCACGCCGCTCGCCCTCGCCCTGGGAGGCGGGATCGCCGCCGCGGCACTGGCGCTCGGCGCCGCCCTATACGCCGCGGGCAGTCCGGGCAACAGCGGCGCCTGCCGGGCGGCCGCCGCGACCGCCGCCCGGGTGGCGCCCTTCTCCCGCGGCGAGGTCGCGGCGCTGCAGGTCGATCCCGCCCCCAGACCCGCCCCCGCCCTGTCCTTCACGGGGCCGGACGGCAGGCCGCGCAGCCTCGACGACCTCCGGGGGCGGACCGTGCTCCTGAACCTGTGGGCGACGTGGTGCGCCCCCTGCAAGGCCGAGATGCCGTCCCTCGACCGGCTCCAGGCGGCGCTCGGGGGGCCGGATTTCGAGGTCGTGGCGATCAACCTCGACACCCGCAACCCGGAGCGCCCGCCCGCTTGGCTGCGCGAGAACGGGATCGCGCGGCTCGCCTACTACGCCGATCCGGGCGGGCGCGTGCTGCCGGTGCTGCAGAAGAGCGGGGAGGTGGTGGGGCTGCCGACCACGCTCCTCCTCGACAAGGCCGGCTGCGAGATCGGCGTCATGAAGGGCCCGGCCGAGTGGGCGAGCGAGGACGGGCTCGCGCTGGTGCGGGCGGCGCTCGGCCGCCTGCCGCCGGGCTGAGCGGGGCGCCCCTGCGGGCTCCCCGGCCCGCCCTGCGGGCCCCCCGGGCCGCCCTGCGGGCCGGCGGTGGTCAGCCCGCCGCGAACCCGACCGTGATCCGCCCGCCGAGCGCCCGCGCGGCCGCCTCGATCGCCTCGATCTCCGTGGCGTGGTCGGGATCCAGGATCTGCCTCACCTGCGCGACGGGGCATCCGAGCCGCGCCGCGAGGGCCTCCTCGCCGAGCCCGCTCAGGTGCCGCAGGACGTGGAGCGACGCCTTCGCGGCGAGCCGCGCGGGCAGCACCACCCGGTAGGTCTCGGCCCGCGTGGCCGGGCTCGGCAGGGAGAGGTGCTCGCCGTTGGCCATGGCGAAGTAGGCGAGCGCGGTGAGGGACTTGGTCATCCCGTCGAGGGCCGCCTCGACGCTCGCGCCGGACGCCATCGCGGCGGGCTCGCCCGACGCGTAGGCGTGGTAGCGTCCCTCCTCCCACCGCAACTCGACCGGGTAGCTCCAGGTGAGGTCCATCAGGTGTCTCCGTCGCGGGGGGCGTGCCGATCGGGCCCGGGCGCCCGAACGGGGGTCCAACCCGCGGCGTTGAACCCACTCTCGATTCCTGGCAGGGGGCCCCATGACCGCACAGCGCCCCCCCCGCCGGTTCCCGCGGCCGCTCTCGGCCCTGCGCAGCCTCCTCTCCAGCAGCGCCGGCGGCGGCGTCGTGCTGATGGGCAGCGCGCTGCTCGCCCTCGTCGTCGCCAACGGCCCCCTCGGCGAGGCCTACGCGCACGGGCTCCACGCCGAGGTCGGGCCGCTCAGCCTGCTCCACTGGATCAACGACGGCCTGATGGCGGTCTTCTTCCTGCTGGTCGGGCTGGAGATCAAGCGCGAGTTCCTGGACGGGGGCCTGCGCACCTGGCCGGACCGGGCGCTGCCCGGCATCGCGGCGCTCGGCGGCATGATCGCGCCCGCCCTCGTCTACGCCGCCCTCAACTGGCACACGCCCGCCACCCTGCGCGGCTGGGCGATTCCCGCCGCCACCGACATCGCCTTCGCGCTCGGCGTGCTGGCGCTGCTCGGCTCCCGGGCCCCGGTCTCGCTCAAGGTCTTCCTGACCGCGCTCGCGATCCTCGACGATCTCGGCGCGGTGCTGATCATCGCGCTCTTCTACACGGCCGACCTGTCCTGGCCGATGCTCGGCCTCGCCGCCGGGATCACCGCGATGCTGTTCACCCTCAACCGGGTCGGCCTGCGCCGGCTCGGGCCCTACCTGATCCTGGGGGCGGCCCTGTGGCTGGTGGTGCTGCGCTCGGGCCTGCACGCCACGGTGGCGGGCGTGATCCTGGCGCTGGCGATCCCCTGCCGCCCGAGCCCGGGCCGGCCGGACGACGCGCATTCGCCCCTGCACGCCCTCGAACACGCGCTCCAGCCCGTCGTCGCCTACGCGATCGTGCCGATCTTCGGCTTCGCCAATGCGGGCGTGTCGCTGCGCGGGCTCGGGCTCGACGCGCTCGTCGCCCCGGTGACGCTCGGCGTCGCGGCGGGGCTCTTCCTCGGCAAGCAGGTCGGCGTCTTCGGCGGGGTCTGGCTCGCCGTGAGGGCCGGCCTCGCCAAGAAGCCCGCGGGGGCGACCTGGCAGCAGATCTACGGGGTGGCGCTGCTCTGCGGCATCGGCTTCACCATGAGCCTGTTCATCGGCGCGCTCGCCTTCGCGCCCCATCCCGAATTCGAGGCCGAGACCAAGCTCGGGGTGCTGCTCGGCTCGCTCGCCTCGTCGCTCGCCGGGGCGCTGGTCCTGTCGCTCGCGGCGCGCAGGATGCCGCCCGAGGCGTGATCCTGCGGGACCCGCGACCGGGCCATCGGCGCGGATCGGCGGGAGGGCACCGCGCCTCAATTCACCTCGACCTCAATTCACCTCGACCTGCACCACCCCCGGCACCGCCCGGAGCGCGCCGGCGATCTGCGGGCTCGCCTGGTAGCGGTCCCTCAGCTTCACCTCGACCTCGCGCTCGCCCCCGTCGAGGATCAGGATCAGCGAGACCTCGCCCTCGCCGCGGGTGGTGAGCCGCTGCTGCACGCTCGGGATCGGGCGCTCGTCGCGCAGGTAGATCCGCATGCCCTTCTGGTAGCGGGCCACCGCCTGGTCGAGGGGCTCGCAGGTCTGGATGCGGGCGCGCACGTCCTCGCCCTCGGCACTCGCCTGGAGCTGGAGGGCGAGCGCCCGCCCGGGTTCCAGCAATTCGCGGTATTGCTGCAGCCCCTCCGAGAACACGATCGCCTCGAAATGCCCGGTCTGGTCCGAGAGGTTGACGATGCCGAGCTTGTTGCCGGTCTTGGTGCGCCGCTCCGAGCGGTCGAGCACCGTGGCGGCGACCCGGCCGACGCTGTTGCCGGCCCGCACCGAGCGGCAGAACTCGACCCAGGTCTGGACGCGCAGCTTCTTGAGGAGCTCCCCGTACTCGTCGAGCGGGTGGCCCGACAGGAAGAAGCCGACCGCCTCGTACTCCTTCTTGAGCCGGTCGGCGGCCGGCCAGGGATCGTAGGGCGGGATGCGCAGCGCCACCGTGGCGGCGGCGACGCCCCCGAACATGTCGGTCATCCCGACCGTCTCGGCCTCGAGCGCGCCCTGCGCCAGGCGCAGCATCGGCTCGATCGCCGCGAAGGCCCGCGCCCGGTCGGGCTCGATCTCGTCGAGGGCGCCCGCGCCGACGAGGCTCTCCAGCGTGCGCTTGTTGACCAGCCGCGGGTTGAGGCGGCGGGCGAAGTCGCCGAGGTCGCGGAAGGGCCGGTCGCCCCGCGCCTGCACGATCGCCTCGACCGCGGCCCGCCCCACGCCCTTGATCGCCGCGAGCGCGTAGCGGATCGTCCCGTCATGCACCTCGAAGGTGACGCCGGAGCGGTTCACCGACGGGGGCTCGACCTTGATCGCCAGGCGCTGCGCGTCCTGGCGCAACTCGGCGAGCTTGTCGGTGTCGTCGAGGTCCTGGGACATCGAGGCGGCCAGGAACTCGACCGGGTAGTTCGCCTTCAGGTAGGCGGTCTGGTAGGTGATCAGCGCGTAGGCGGCCGCGTGCGACTTGTTGAAGCCGTAATCCGCGAACTTGGCCAGCAGGTCGAAGATCTCGTTGGCCTTGGCCTTGTCGAGGCCGCGCTCCATCGCCCCCTTGAGGAAGCGGTCGCGCTGGGCGTCCATCTCGGCCTTGATCTTCTTGCCCATGGCGCGGCGCAGGAGGTCGGCGTCGCCGAGCGAGTAGCCGGCGAGCACCTTGGCGACCTCCATCACCTGCTCCTGGTAGACGATGATGCCGAAGGTCTCGGCCAGGATCGGCTCCAGCTTGGGATGGGGGTACCAGACCGCCTCGTTGCCGGCGTCGCGCCCGAGCTTGCGCTCGCAATAGACCGGGATGTTGGCCATCGGGCCCGGCCGGTAGAGGGCGACGAGCGCGATCAGGTCCTCGAAGCGGTCGGCGCACATCTCGACGAGCGCCTTGCGCATGCCCGCCGATTCCACCTGGAACACGCCGACCACCTCGCCCTTGCGCAGGCGCTCGTAGGTGCGCTCGTCGTCGAGGGGCAGGGCCGCGAGGTCGAGGGTGATGCCGCGCTGCTCGAGCAGGTCGGTGGCGCCGCGCAGCACCGTCAGGGTCTTGAGGCCGAGGAAGTCGAACTTCACGAGGCCGGCCTGCTCCACCCACTTCATGTTGAACTGGGTGACCCGCATGCCGGTCTTCGGGTCGCGGTAGAGCGGCACCAGCGCCTCGAGCGGCCGGTCGCCGATCACCACGCCGGCCGCGTGGGTCGAGGCGTGGCGGTGCAGGCCCTCCAGCTTCTTGGCGATCTCCATGAGCCGGGCGACGACCGGCTCCTCCTCCATGGCGCTCTGCAGCCGCGGCTCGCCCTCGATGGCCTGGACGAGGGTCACCGGGTTCGCCGGGTTCTGCGGCACCAGCTTGGTGAGCTTGTCGACCTGCCCGTAGGGCATCTCCAGCACGCGGCCGACGTCGCGCAGCACGCCGCGGGCGAGCAGCGTGCCGAAGGTGATGATCTGCGCGACCTGGGCCTCGCCGTAGCGGCTCTGCACGTACTCGATCACCCGCTCGCGCCCGACGACGCAGAAGTCGATGTCGAAATCCGGCATCGAGACGCGCTCGGGGTTGAGGAAGCGCTCGAACAGCAGGCCGAAGCGGAGCGGGTCGAGGTCGGTGATGAGGAGCGACCACGCCACCAGCGAGCCCGCGCCCGAGCCGCGGCCGGGCCCGACGGGGATGTCGTTGGCCTTGGCCCACTTGATGAAGTCCGAGACGATCAGGAAGTAGCCCGGGAACTTCATCTTGGTGATGATGCCGATCTCGTAGGCGAGCCGGTCCCGGTAATCCTGCTCGCTCAGCCCCTCGGCGGGGCCGGCCTCGGCGAGGCGGCGCGCCAGCCCGGCCTCCGCCTGCCGCTTCAGCTCCCCCGCCTCGTCGAGGGCGGGATCGCCCGCCGGGGCGGGGGAGCCCGCCTGCGCGGCATCCCTCGCCGCCGGCCCGCCGCTCACCCCGAAGCTCGGCAGGATCGGCTTGCGGGTGCGCACCCGGTAGGCGCAGCGCATCGCGATCTCGACGCTCGCCGCGAGCGCGTCCGGCAGGTCGCGGAAGAGCTCGGCCATGGCCGCGCGGGTCTTGAAATCGTGGCGCGGCGTGAGCCGGCGGCGCTTCTCGTCCGAGACGAGGCGGCCCTCCGCGATGGCGAGGAGCGCGTCGTGCGCCTCGTAATCCTCGGGACGCGCGAAGAACGGCTCGTTGGTGGCGACCAGGGGCAGGCCGTGGCGGTCGGCGAGGCCGATCAGCTCGGCCTCGACCGCCCGCTCGTCGGGCAGGCCGTGGCGCTGGATCTCGACGTAGAGGTGATCCTCCCCGAAGGCCTCGACGAGCCGCGCGAGGCGGCCCGCCGCGTGCTCCGGCCGCGCCGCCCGCAGGCAGGAATCGAGCGGGCCGCCGGGCCCGCCGGTGAGCGCGATCAGCCCCGGCGCGCAATCCCGCAGGGCCTCGACCGGGACCCGGGGCGCCTCGCCGAGGGGACCGTCGAAATAGGCGAGGCTCGCGAGCTTCAGGAGGTGGCCGTAGCCGGTCTCGTCCTTGGCGAGCAGCACGAGGTGGGGCAGGGGCGCGGGCCCGCCGCGCTGGCCGGGCTCGGGCGCCTCGAACAGCACCGAGAGCTGGATCCCGGCGATCGGCTGGATGCCGAGGCCGGCCGCCTTCTCGGAGAATTCCAGCGCCCCGAACAGGTTGTTGGTGTCGGTGAGCGCCAGCGCCGGCTGGCGGTCGCCGGCCGCCGCCTTGACGAGGTCGCCGAGCTTCAGCGCCCCCTCCAGCAGCGAGTAGGAGGAATGGGTGTGGAGGTGAACGAAGCCGACGTCCTTGAGAACCCGCACCCGGCGCCCTCCGCGTGTGCCGCTTGGAGCAGGGGAGCTTTGCAGGCTCGGCCGGAGAGAGTCAGCAGGGGCGCGGCCACACCGGCCGGCATTCCGGCCGCCTTCCACAGAGATCGTTGGGGGCCGGGCTCAGTGGACCGGCGCCAGCGCCACCGCCCAGAACGCCACCGCGCCCGCGAGCAGCCCCATCGAGGCGATCTCCGTGACACCGAGAAGGATCTTGCGTAGGATCATGGGGCGGACCTCGTTCGCTGTTGAGACCATGTTTGTTCGCTCTCCGTTCGCAGTCAAAGGGGACTGCCCGGCGACGTGGTCCTGCGGTAAACGACCGGTGAAGAGGGCGGCGCCGGCTTGGAGGGCGCCCCGAGGGTTCCGCGTTGCGGCGCGGGGGGCCGCGGCCTATCTAAGCGCGACCGTTTCGGCGGGGTCTCTGCCGGATCCGAGCAACCGACGACGAGGTGGCGCATGGCGCGCGACGAGTCCGACGCGACCCCGCTCACCACGCGGGACGAGCTGATCGAGTGGTTCGCGGAGGGCGAGAAGCCCGCCGCCGCCTTCCGGATCGGCACCGAGCACGAGAAGGTGCCGTTCTACCGCGCCGACCGCTCCCCGGTGCCCTACGCGGGCGAGCGGGGCATCGGGGCGCTCCTCGACGGCCTGCGGCGGGCGACGGGCTGGGAGCCGATCGTCGATGCGGGGCGGGCCATCGGGCTCGCCGGGCCGGAGGGCGGCGGGGCGATCTCGCTGGAGCCCGGCGGCCAGTTCGAGTTGTCCGGCGCCCCGCTCGCCGACGTGCACCGGACCAGCCTCGAACTCGCCCAGCACCTCGACGCCGTGCGGGCGGCCGGCGATCCCCTCGGCATCGGCTTCCTGACGCTGGGCGCGAGCCCGAAATGGACGCGGGCCGAGACGCCCGTGATGCCCAAGAGCCGCTACCGCATCATGCAGGCCTACATGCCGAAGGTCGGCCGCCTCGGCCTCGACATGATGCTGCGCACCGCCACCGTGCAGGTGAACCTCGACTTCGCCTCCGAGGCCGATATGGTGCGCAAGATGCGGGTCGGGCTCGCGCTCCAGCCCGTGGCGACGGCGCTCTTCGCCAACTCGCCCTTCACGGACGGCCGGCCGAACGGCTTCCTGTCCTACCGCTCCGAGATCTGGCGCCACACCGATCCCGACCGCACCGGCATGCTGCCGCGGGCCTTCGAGCCCGGCTTCGGCTACGAGGCCTACGCGGACTGGCTCCTCGACGTGCCGATGTACTTCGTGAAGCGGGGCGAGACCTACCACGACGTGAGCGGCGCCTCGTTCCGCGACCTGATGGCGGGGAGGCTCGCCGCCCTCCCGGGCGAGCGCGCGACCCGCTCCGACTGGGCGAACCACGCCTCCACCGCCTTCCCGGAGGTGCGGCTCAAGCGCTTCCTGGAAATGCGGGGCGCGGATGTCGGCGATCCGGGGATGATCGCCGCGAATGCCGCCTTCTGGGTCGGGCTCCTCTACGACGCCGCCGCCCTCGACGCGGCGATCGACCTGATCGACGGCTGGGACGCCGCCGCCCGCGAGGCGCTGCGGGCGGAGGCCCCCCGCCGGGGACTCGACGCCGCGATCGCCGGGCGCAGCCTGCGCGACGTCGCCCGCGAGGCCCTCTCCATCGCGGAGGCGGGCCTGCGCGCCCGCGCCCGCCTCGACGCGCAGGGGCGCGACGAGACCCTCCACCTCGCGCCCCTCCACGCCATCGTGGCCGGCCGCACCCGCGCGGAGGACCTGCTCGCCCTCTACGCGGGGCCCTGGAACGGCTCGGTCGACCCGGTCTTCGAGATGTGCGCGTTTTGACGCAGGGACGGGGCGTCCCGCGCAAGCACAGCGCTGATGTCGGCGCCGCCTCGCATGCGCTTCCGCACAGTCGGCGCGCCGCGCGCGCGCGCTCCTCTGCGATCGATGCGGCGCCAAGCGGGCGCGTCATTCCCGGGCGGCGGATCTGACCTGCGGGACAACGGGGCGAAGACGGGAACGAGGCCTGCCCTTGCCCGTTCTAGAGCCCAGCAGGGCCGCGGTTCGCCGCCGGTCCGATCTGGCAACAGGAGACCCAGCATGTCGCGGATGAAGACCATCGCCCTGGCCGGCAGCGCCGTCCTGGCGCTCGGCACCGGCCTCGCCAGCACGGCCGAGGCAGCTCCGCTCCCGGCCGCGACCTCGGCCGCCGTCGCGGGCGCGCCCGCGACCCTCGACCAGGTCCGCTGGCGCGGCGGCTATTACGGCGGCTACCGGGGCTACGGCTACCGCGGGTACGGCTATCGCCGCGGCGCCGGCGGCGCGCTGGCGGCCGGCGCGGCCCTCGGCCTGATCGGCGGCGCGATCGCGGCGAGCGCGGCCCCGCGCTACTACGATTACGGCTACGGCTACCCGGCCTATGGCTACGCCGCTCCCGCCTACGGCTACGCCGCCCCGGCCTACGGCTACAGCTACGGCTACCCGGCCTACGGCTATTACGGCTACTGAGCTGCCGCCCCGCGGCGGTGCCCCCTGACGGCGGCGCCGCCCGAGCACGATCGGCGGCCCGGCGCCCCGCGCGCCGGGCCGCTGCCCTGTGGAGCCCCCGGTGAGCGACACGACCGACGAGTCCGGCGCCGACGATCTCGACCTGCGCGGGCTCAAATGCCCGCTGCCGGTGCTGCGCACCCGCAAGGCCCTGCGGGCGCTCCCCCCCGGCCGCCGCCTGGTGGTGCGCTGCACCGACCCGCTCGCCGCCATCGACATCCCGCACCTGCTGCACGAGACGGGCGACCGGCTCGAAGCCGCGCGCGAGGCCGGCGGCGTGCTGGTCTTCGAGATTCGCCGCGCCGCCGCGGACGGTTGACGCTGGCGCCGTTCCCCGCGACACCGCGTGCGCCCGCGAGGGCGCCTCCCCCGGAAACCGGAAGCCCCATGCCCAGCGCCTCCGCCGCGTCCCGCCCCGCGATCACCGGCACGAGGGTGCTGTACGAGGGCTGGGCGCGCTACCTCCTCGCCGAACTGCGCCTGCCCGACGGCCGCACGGTGACGCGCGAGGTGGAGGATCACGGCCGGGCCGTCGCCGTCCTGCCCTACGATCCCGACCGGCGCACCGCCCTGCTGGTGCGCCAGTTCCGGGCGCCGGTCGCGCTCACCGGCGCGGCCGAGGACCTGCTGGAGGCGCCGGCCGGGCGCCTCGACGAGGCCGACCCGGCCGATTGCGCCCGGCGCGAGGCCTTCGAGGAGGTGGGCGTGCACCTCGCGGAACTGGAACCCCTCGGCCGGGTCCACGCGATGCCCGGCATCTCCACCGAGGTGCTCGACCTCTACCTCGCGCCCTACGCCGCGGCCGACCGGGCCGGGGAGGGCGGGGGCCTCGCCGAGGAGGACGAGGCGATCACGGTCGTCGAGGTGCCGCTCGCCGGCCTCGCCCGGATGGCCGATTCCGGGGCGCTCCCCGACCTCAAGACCCTCGTGCTGGTCCAGACCCTGCGCCTGCGCCGCCCGGACCTGTTCGCGGACGGGCAGGCCTGATCCGGGATCCGGTTGATCACGGCGGATCCCGGATCGCGCGCCCGCGCGGCGCGCGAGCGAAGGTCGATCGGATTTGGTCTGAGACGACGAAGGCCGGCGTCGCCGCCGGCCCTCGCGCGCCGTGCCGCTGCGCTCAGCGCAGCACCACCACCTTCGTGCCGACCTTGGCGCGGGTGTACAGATCCATGACGTCGTCGTTCGTCATCCGGATGCAGCCCGAGGACACCGCGGTGCCGATCGTCTCCGGCTCGTTCGAGCCGTGGATGCGGTAGAGCGTGCCGCCCAGATACATGGCGCGGGCGCCGAGCGGGTTCTCGGGTCCGCCCTTCATGTAGCGGGGCAGGTCGGGCCGGCGGCGGATCATCTGCGACGGCGGGCGCCAATCCGGCCACTCGCGCTTCATGGTGATGGTCTGCACGCCGCCCCAGGTGAAGCCCGGCCGGCCGACGCCGATGCCGTAGCGCAGGGCCTGGCCGCCGCCGAGCACGTAGTAGAGCCGCCGCTCGGCGGTCGAGACCACGATCGTGCCCGCGCCGTAGGGACCGTCATACGACACGGTCTCGCGCGGGACCGGGCTGATCTTCGGCACGGTCGTGTCCATCGCCGCCGGCGAGGTCGGATCGGCGGCCGTCGCGGAGGGGCGGACCGTGACGCTGAGGCCCTGGTTGAGGGGCTGACGGGTGAGGGGGTCGATCTCGTAGGCGGCGGCGGGGGCCGCCCACGCGGCGACGGCGCAGGCGAGCCCGGCCAGAACAGGGGCGAAGCGGCGCATGGGAGCCTCTCGGGGAACTCTCGGCTGGGGAAGGAGCGATGCGTGAACTGCCGCGCATCGTGCGGCGGAACCCATCGCCAAGCCGTAAACGGGCCCGGCATAAAGCCAAGCTTAAAACCGCCGCGCTTGTGCGGATGCGAAGCGCCCGTTGTGCGTGGGTCACACTGATGCATCCGCGCCGCAGGTGCGGGCGGCTGCCGGGTCCCCGCCGGCGACGCGGGGCTTACGGCTCGGCCGCGCCCGGCTGCGGGCCGGGCACGAGCCGGCGCACCGCGGCCTCGATCCGCTCGGCGGCCCGGCCGATCCCCTCGGCGATGCGGCCCTCCACGGCCTCGCGCTCGCTGCCGGCGGCGGCGGCGGCCTCGCGCAGGGCGGCGGTCTCGCGCTCCAGCGCCTCGACCCGGCGGCGCGTCTCGGCGAGTTCGTCCGAGACCATCAGCGCCGCCATGACGTGCAGGCGCATGTCGCCGATCTCGCCGAAGGCCTTGCGCATCTCGCCGATCCGCGCGTCGAAGCCCCGCGCCAGCTCCTCGAGGTGGCGCTCCTCGCCCTCGCCGCAGGCCATGCGGTAGGTCTTGCCGGCGATGCTCACCGTCACCTGAGGCATCCGGATCCTCACCCTTCCGCGCGGTTGCGCGTCAGCACGGTCTCGACGGTGCCGATCGCCCGCCCGAGGCGATGCTCGACGTCGTCGGTCACCGCCACCGCCTCGGCGAGCTGGCCCAGGGCCGCGTCGAGCTCGGCGGCGAGGCGGGCCCGGTCCTCCTGCATCAGGGCGAGTTCGGCCTCCAGGTCGCCCCGGCTGCGCTCGGCGTCGAGCCGACGGGTCACGGCGGCGTCGAGCAGGGCGACGGCGGCATCGAGCCGGCGCAGCGCGTCGTCCACGGCCGCACTCATGGTTGAACCCCTGAACTCCTCACCCCGGCCCGAGCCTAGACGCTGGCCGCGCGGCCCGCAATCGCCCGGCCGGGGCGCTCCCGTCAACGGGCGCGGACCGCCGCGGGGCGGCGGGCGGGGCCGATTTGACAGGGGAGGGTGTCATGTTAGGAAGCCCGCGCTCGCGCCCGGCCATGTCGGCCGGCGGACAGCCGCAGATCTCGGGTTCCCGTGACGCCTCCCGCCCTCCTCGGTCGCGCCGCCCGCAACGGGACCTCCGGCGCGCGCGGGATGGCCGTCCCGCCCGCGGCACCTCATATCACCCGGCAACCCCATCCACCCGCACGGGCGCTCGCAGGCCCGGGCCGCACCACGAGGCGGGGCGCCGGCACCCCCGCCCGCTCTCGGGAGTCATCGACATGACGGTCAAGGTCGCCATCAACGGCTTCGGACGCATCGGGCGCAACGTCCTGCGCGCCATCAAGGAGGCGGGGCGCACGGACGTCGAGGTCGTCGCCATCAACGATCTCGGGCCGGTCGAGACCAACGCCCACCTGCTGCGCTACGATTCCGTGCACGGCCGCTTCCCGGGCGAGGTGAAGGTCGAGGGCGACGCCATCGTGGTCGACGGCCAGCGCATCCGCGTCACCGCGATCAAGAGCCCGGCCGAGCTGCCCCATCGCGAGCTCGGCGTCGACATCGCCCTGGAATGCACCGGCATCTTCACGGCGCGCGACAAGGCCAAGGCCCACCTGGACGCGGGCGCCAAGCGCGTCATCGTCTCGGCCCCCTCGGACGGCGCCGACCTCACCGTCGTGTACGGCGTCAACCACGACAAGCTGACCGCCGACCACCTCGTGATCTCGAACGCCTCCTGCACGACGAACTGCCTCGCGCCGGTCGCCAAGGTGCTCAACGACGCGGTCGGGATCGAGCGCGGCTTCATGACGACGATCCACTCCTACACCAACGACCAGCCGTCGCTGGATCAGATGCACAAGGATCTCTACCGGGCCCGCGCCGCGGCCCTGTCGATGATCCCGACCACGACGGGCGCCGCCAAGGCGGTGGGCCTCGTCCTGCCGGAGCTGAACGGCAAGCTCGACGGCACCTCGATCCGGGTGCCGACCCCGAACGTCTCGGTCGTCGACTTCAAGTTCGTGGCCAAGCGCGCCACCTCGGTCGCCGAGATCAACGAGGCGATCAAGGCGGCGGCGAACGGGCCGCTCAAGGGCGTGCTCGGCTACACCGAGGCCCCGAACGTCTCGATCGACTTCAACCACGACCCGCATTCCTCGACCTTCCACATCGACCAGACCAAGGTGATGGACGGGACCTTCGTGCGGGTGCTGTCCTGGTACGACAACGAGTGGGGCTTCTCGAACCGCATGGCCGACACCGCGGTCGCCCTCGCCAAGCTGATCTGAGCCTCGATCCCGGGCGGGGATCCCCCGCCCGGCGCCCTCTCTTCCCGCGAACCGGCGCCCCGCCGCGGCGGGGCGAGACCGAGGAGCAGCCATGACCGACGCGACGGACGTCACCTCCACCTCCGGAACCGCCACCGCGAGCCCGCTGCCGGTGCCGGCCGGCACCGCGCTCGCACCCGCCGCGGCGGCCCCCGCCGGCACCGCTGCGGCAGCCGGCGCCGCACCCGCCGCGGCGGCCGAGGCCGCCCGGCGCCCCGAGCCGGCCGCGAGCCTGCCGCCCCCGGTCGCCGACCAGCTCGCCCGCATCGAGGACAAGGCCTCGCGCATCGAGGACAAGTACGCCCGCTCGGAGGCGCTCCTGTCCCGCGTCGAGGACCGGGTCGAGGCGGCGAGCCAGCGGATGAACGAATCCGCCCGCCAGTCCGACCTCGCCGCCCTGCGCAGCGAATTGCGCGCCGTCGCCGACCGCACCCGGCGGCTGCCGGGCTTCGGCACCCTGCTCCTGACGGCGATCATCACCGCCGTGCTGACGGTGGCGCTCACGCTCGCGGCGCAGCGCCTCAACCTCCAGAACCTCATCCCGCCCCGCTGATCCGCGCCGCGAATCCCGCCCCGTGAATTCCGTCCCGTGAATCCAGCCCCAGGAATCCCGCCCAAGGAGGCCCGAGGTCCATGACCCGTTTCCGTACCCTCGACGATGCCGGCGACCTGAAGGGCAAGCGCGTCCTCGTCCGCGTCGACCTCAACGTGCCGATGGAGAACGGCCGCGTCAGCGACGCGACCCGGATCACCCGGGTGCTGCCGACGATCCGGGAGATCGCCGAGGCCGGCGGGCGCGTGGTGCTGCTCGCGCATTTCGGCCGCCCCAAGGGCAAGCCCGACCCCAAGGAATCCCTGCGCCCGATCGCCGAGGCGGTGGCGGCCGATCTCGGCCGCCCGGTCGCCTTCGCGGAGGATTGCGTCGGCGAGGCGGCCGCGGCCGCCGTGGCGGCGCTCGGCGACGGCGACGTGGTGATGCTGGAGAACACCCGCTTCCACCCGGGCGAGGAGAAGAACGACCCCGATTTCGCGAGGGCGCTCGCCCGCAACGGCGACGTCTACGTCAACGAGGCCTTCTCCGCCTCGCACCGGGCCCACGCCTCGACCGAGGGCCTCGCCCACGTCCTGCCGGCCTATGCGGGGCGCCTGATGCAGGCCGAGATCGAGGCGCTGACCAAGGGCCTGGAGGCGCCGGCCCGGCCGGTGGTCGCGATCGTCGGCGGCTCCAAGGTCTCGACCAAGATCGACCTCCTGGTGAACCTCGTCGGCAAGGTCGACGCCCTGGTGATCGGCGGGGGCATGGCCAACACCTTCCTGCACGCGGCCGGCCTCGGGGTCGGCAAGTCGCTCTGCGAGAAGGACCTCGCCGGCACGGCCCTGCGCATCATCGAGGCGGCCCGCGAGAAGAACTGCGCCATCATCCTGCCGGTCGACGCGGTGGTGGCGGAGGAGTTCAAGGCGAACGCGCCCCACCACACCTACGGGGTGGACGCGATCCCGCAGGCCGGCATGATCCTCGACGTCGGCTCGCAATCGGTCGAGCGGGTGGCCGCCGCCCTCAACGACGCCCGGACGCTGGTCTGGAACGGGCCGCTCGGCGCCTTCGAGTTCCCGCCCTTCGACCAGGGCACGGTCGCGGCGGCGCGCCACGCGGCCGAGCGCACCCGGGCGGGCCGGCTCGTCTCGGTGGCGGGCGGCGGCGACACGGTGGCGGCCCTCAACCACGCGGGCGTGGCCGAGGCCTTCACCTACGTCTCCACGGCCGGCGGCGCCTTCCTCGAATGGCTCGAGGGCAAGCCCCTGCCCGGCGTCGACGCGCTCAGGGCGTGAGGCTCGCGTTCAGGGTGCGGCCGTGAGGACGGCGGCGCCCCGATCGCCTATACTGGTGGAAGTCGGTTCTCTCGGAGGGTTGGAGATGGCGCGTATCACGCTGAGGCAGCTTCTGGACCACGCGGCCGAGCACGGCTACGGGGTCCCGGCCTTCAACATCAACAACATGGAGCAGGGGCTGGCCATCATGGCGGCCGCCGACGCGACCGACTCGCCCGTCATCCTGCAGGCGAGCCGGGGCGCGCGCGCCTACGCCAACGACGTCGTGCTGGCCAAGCTGATCGACGGCCTCGTCGAGATCTACCCCCACATCCCGGTCTGCATGCATCTCGACCACGGCAACAACGAGGCGACCTGCGCGACCGCGATCCAGTACGGCTTCACCTCGGTGATGATGGACGGATCGCTCAAGGCGGACGGCAAGACCCCGGCCGACTACGCCTACAACGTCGAGATCACCCGCAAGGTGGCCGAGATGGCGCATTGGGCCGGCGTCTCCGTGGAGGGCGAACTCGGCGTGCTGGGCTCGCTGGAGAGCGGCCAGGGCGAGGCCGAGGACGGCCACGGCGCCGAGGGCACGCTCAGCCACGACCAGCTCCTCACCGACCCGGAGGAGGCGGTGAAGTTCGTCGAGGCCACCAAGGTCGACGCGCTCGCGGTCGCCATGGGCACCAGCCACGGCGCCTACAAGTTCACCCGCAAGCCGGACGGCGCCGTGCTCGCCATGCACGTGATCGAGGAGATCAACCGCCGCCTGCCCAACACCCACTTGGTGATGCACGGCTCCTCCTCGGTGCCGCAGGACCTGCAGGACATCATCAACCAGTACGGCGGCGAGATGAAGCCGACCTGGGGCGTGCCCGTGGAGGAGATCCAGCGCGGCATCAAGCACGGCGTGCGCAAGATCAACATCGACACCGACAACCGGATGGCGATGACGGGCCAGATCCGCAAGGTGCTGGCCGAGAACAAGGCGGAGTTCGACCCGCGCAAGTACCTCAAGCCCGCCATGGACGCGATGACGAAGCTGTGCAAGCAGCGCTTCGAGGAGTTCGGCACGGCCGGGCAGGCCGGCAAGATCCGTCCGGTCTCGCTCTCCGAGATGGCCAAGCGCTACGCCGCCGGCAAGCTCGACCCGTCCTTCGGGGCGACCCGCAAGGCGGCCGCCGAGTAGGGCGGGCCGCGGTCCTGTCTCCGGCGCAGGACGGGGGTCCCGCGCCGGAGAGCCGCTGTCGCGGCAAAGCTCGGCTGCGTCGAACGGGCCTGCCGTCGCCGAGGCAGGCGCGTCGGCGCGTGAGGGACGCGGAGCGCGCGCCATACTTTTGAAGCGTTGCCACGCCACACAGCGCCCACGCCACACAGCGCTCATGAGCGACCCGACGATGCCGACCCCCCATCCCCCGAAGACCCGCCTCGTCCTGATCGCCGGCCCGGAATCCGGCCCCGATCTCGCCGCGCGCCTCTCGGCCGCCTGCCGGGCCGGGGACGTGGCGGCGGTGATCCTGCGGCTGGCCGCCGCCGACGAGCGCGCCCTGATCAGGCGCGTCAAGGACGTGGCGCCCGCCGTGCAGGAGGCCGGCGCCGCCCTGGTGGTCGCCTGCGACGCGCCGGGCATCGACCCCGTGGCCCTCGCCGCCCGGGCGGGGGCGGACGGCGTCCACGCGGGGGCGGGCGAGGAGCCCGGCGAGGCCCTGCGCGACCTGCGCGAGCGCCTGCGCGACGGGCGCATCCTCGGGGTCGGATCCCTGACCTCCCGCCACGCCGCCATGGAAGCCGGGGAGGCGGGAGCCGATTACGTGCTGTTCGGCGAGGAGCCCCGGGCCACGCCCGCCGGCACCCGCGCCCTCGCCGCGTGGTGGGCGGAGATCTTCGAGACCCCCTGCGTGGCCCTGGCCCGCAGCCTCGACGCGGTCGCGGACCTCGCCGCGACCGGGGCCGAGTTCGTCGCCCTCGACCCCGCCCTGTGGGAGGGCCCCGCCCTCCGGGAGGGCCCCGCCCTCCGGGAGGGCGCGGGCACCCAGGGCCCCGACGCCGTGGCGCAGGCCCAGGCGCGGCTGGCGGGAGGCGCCGCGTGAGGCGGAACGCCCTCGCCGGGCTCGCGCTGCTCCTCGCCGGCGGGGCCGCGGCCGCGCCCTCCACCACGATGCCGACCGCGCTGCTGCCGGGCGCCACCACCCTGCCGCCCGCCATCGGCAGCACCGACCCGAAGGCGGACGTCGCCTACGGCGCCTATCAGCGCGGCTACTACAACGCCGCCTTCCGCGAGGCGACGAAGCGGCTCGAGGCCAACAAGGCCGACGCCCCGGCCATGACGCTGCTCGGCGAGCTCTACAACCAGGGCCTCGGGGTGCGGCAGAGCCCCGCCAAGGCGGCCGAGTGGTACCGGCTCGCGGCCGATCTCGGCGACGCGCCGGCCATGGGCCTGCTCGCCATGATGGCGATCGAGGGCCGCGGCCTGCGCAAGGACCTGGCGGCCGGCCGGGCCTGGCTGGAGAAGGCCGCCGCCAAGGGCGAGCCCACCGCATCCTACAACCTCGCCCTGATCCTGCTCGGCACCGGCTCGCCCGAGGACCTCGCCCGCGCCGCGACGCTGCTGCGCCGGGCCGCCGACCAGGAGGTGCCGGCCGCCCAGCACGCGCTCGGGATCCTCTACCTGAAGGGCCGCGGCGTGGCGAAGGACCTCGCCGAGGCGGCCTCCCTGTTCCGCCGCGCGGCCGACAACGGCGACATCGCCGGCGAGGTCGAGTTCTCGATCCTGCTCTTCAACGGCGAGGGCGTGGCCAAGGACGAGGCGAGGGCCGCCCGCTACTTCCGCCACGCCGCCTACCGGGGCAACGCCGTGGCGCAGAACCGCATCGCCCGGCTCTACGCGGCCGGACGGGGCGTGCCCAAGAACCTCGTCGAGGCGGCGGCCTGGAACATGGCGGCGAGCGCCCAGGGCCTGAGCGACGCGTGGCTGGCCCAGGTGGCCGCCGGGCTCACGGCGGAGGAGCGCGCGCGGGCCGAGCGCCTTGCCGCGGACCGGATGACGCCTTAAGGCCGGACCCCAATTCCAGAGGGCGGCCGGCGCGCGCCCCGCGCCCCGCGCGGGCGCCCGTCCATGCCGCCCGCCCCCGGCCCGAGCCGCCACGCAACCGGACCCTCTCGCGATGATCAACTCTCCCCTCATGACCGTGATGGTCGATGCCGTGCGCAAGGCCGCGCGGGGCCTCAAGCGCGATTTCGGCGAGGTCGAGAACCTCCAGGTCTCGCGCAAGGGCCCGGGCGACTTCGTCACCGCCGCCGACCGGCGCGCCGAGGCCAGCCTGCGCGAGTCCCTCATGAAGGCGCGGCCCGGCTACGGCCTCGTGATGGAGGAGGGCGGCGCCGTCGAGGGCTCCGACAAGACCCATACGTGGCACGTCGATCCCCTCGACGGCACCACCAACTTCCTGCACGGGATCCCGCATTTCTGCATCTCGGTCGGGCTGGAGCGCGAGGGCGTGGTCGTCGCGGGCGTGATCTACGACCCGATCAAGGACGAATTGTTCATCGCCGAGCGCGGCAAGGGCGCCTTCCTCAACAATCGGCGGCTGCGCGTCTCCGCCCGCGGCGACCTCGCCGACGCGCTCGTGCTCTACGGCTCGCCCTATCTGGGCCGCGGCAACCACCCGCGGCTGCTCAAGGAGCTCGGCACCGTGATGGCCGTGACGGGGGGCGTGCGCCGCTTCGGCTCGGCCGCCCTCGACCTCGCCTACGTGGCCTGCGGCCGGGCCGACCTCTACTGGGAGCGCGACCTGCAGACCTGGGACATGGCGGCGGGGCTGATCCTGGTGCGCGAGGCGGGCGGCTTCGCCACCAGCGCCGATGGCGGGCCGGACGCGCTCGCGGCCCGGTCGGTCGCCTGCGGCAACGAGGGGCTGCACCGCGACCTCGTCGCCCTGCTCAGGAAGGCCAACGCCTGAGCCTCGTGCGCGGATGGGGGCGCCGGCCCCCGGGAGCGGCCGGGCGCTTTCCAGCGCGGCCGCGATCTGCTCTAACCCGCCTCCGGCTCGACCGTTTGGGCCGTGGCGTCTCGACCCCAAAGGCTCCCGCATGGACCCGCGCACGCTCTCCGCGCTGAAGGACGCGATCCGCTCGATCCCGGATTACCCGAAGCCGGGCATCGTCTTCCGGGACATCACGACGCTGCTCGGCGATCCGGGCGCGTTCCGGCGCGCGGTCGACGCCCTGGTCCATCCCTTCGCGGGCGGGCGGATCGACCGGGTCGCCGGCATCGAGGCCAGGGGCTTCATCCTGGGCGGGGCGGTGGCCCACCAGCTCTCCTCGGGCTTCGTCCCGATCCGCAAGAAGGGCAAGCTGCCCCACACCACGGTGTCGATCGCCTACGCGCTCGAATACGGCACCGACGAGATGGAGATCCACTCGGACGCGGTGAAGCCGGGGGACCGGGTCGTGCTGGTCGACGACCTGATCGCCACCGGCGGCACGGCGGAGGCGGCCGTGAACCTCCTGCGCCAGATCGGCGCCGAGGTGGTGGCGGCCTGCTTCGTCATCGACCTGCCCGCACTGGGCGGCGCCGCGAGGCTGCGCGCCCTCGACGTGCCGGTCTTCACCCTGGTCGAGTTCGAGGGGCATTGAGGGCGCGCCCGCGCCGTTCCGGTCCACGATGACGGCCCGCGGGGCACCTCCGGACAGGAGGGCGGCCCCGCGACGCGTCAGGGCCGCTGGGAGGTCCGCATGACCGACGTCTCCGCCCGCCGCGCCGCCTTCCGGGCCCTCCACGCGAGCGGCTGCTTCGTGATGCCGAACCCCTGGGACATCGGCACCGCCCGCTACCTCGCCGCCCTCGGCTTCCCGGCGCTCGCCAGCACGAGTTCCGGCTTCGCCTTCTCGCGCGGGCTGCCCGACACCGACTGGGCGGTGCCCCGGGACGCGATGCTCGCCCACATCGCCGAGATCGCGCAGGCCACTGACCTGCCGGTCAACGCCGATCTCGAATCCGGCTACGCCCACGACCCCGAGGGCGTCGCGGCGAATGTCCGGCTCTGCGTCGCCACCGGGATCGCCGGCCTCTCGATCGAGGACGCGACCGGCGATCGCGGCGCCCCCCTCTACGACCTCGGCCTGGCGGTCGAGCGGATCCGGGCCGCCCGCGCGGCGATCGACGAGGCCGGGGGCGAGGTGCTGCTGACCGCCCGCTGCGAGGCCTACCTGGTCGGCCACCCCGAGCCGCTCCCCGAGGTGCTGCGCCGCCTGCAGGCCTACGCGGAGGCGGGGGCCGACGTGCTCTACGCGCCCGGCCCCAAGCGCCGCGAGGAGATCCGCGCCGTCGTGGCGGCGGTGGCGCCCAAGCCCGTGAACCTGCTGGTCAGCACCAATGCGGGGCTGCGGGTCGCGGATCTCGAAGCCCTCGGGGTGCGGCGCGTCAGCGTCGGCTCGTCCCTCGCGCGCGCCGCCTGGACCGGTTTCATCCGCGCCGCCAAGCGCATCCGCCAGGAGGGCAGCTTCGCCGGCTTCGACGGCTCGGTGAGCTTCTCCGACCTCAACGGCTTCTTCCGAGAGGACCGCGCGGCCCGATGAGCCACGAGACCGATCCGGCGACCGGCCTCCCGGTCGGCGCCCCCGTCGTCCCGGCCGATCCGGCGCCCCGCCCGGCGCGCGTCACCCTGCGCGGGCGCTTCGTCACCCTGGCCCCCCTCGACGCGGCGGCGCACGGGCCGGACCTCGCGGGCGGCGCGGTCGGCCCGGGCACCGAGGCCCTGTGGCTCTACATGGCCCGCGGGCCCTTCCCGGAGGCGGCCGCCTTCCAGGATTACCTCAGGGCGGGCGCGGCCTCGGAGGATCCCCTGTTCTTCGCCATCCTCGATGCCCGCTCGGGCCGGGCGCTCGGCCACGCCGCGCTGATGCGGATCGACCCGGCGAACCGGGTGATCGAGGTCGGCCACATCCTGTACACGCCCGCCCTGCAGCGCTCGCCCGGCGCCACCGAGGCGATGCGGCTCCTCGCCGCCCACGCGTTCGGCCTCGGCTACCGCCGCTACGAGTGGAAGTGCAACGCCCTCAACGCGCCGTCGCGGGCGGCGGCCCTGCGCCTCGGCTTCACCCCCGAGGGCGTCTTCCGGCAGGCCATGATCGTGAAGGGCCGCAACCGGGACACGGCGTGGTACTCGATCCTCGACCGGGAATGGCCGCAGGTGGCGCAGGGCCTCGACCGCTGGCTCGCCCCCGAGAACTTCTCCCCGGACGGCGGCCAGCGCCTGCGCCTCTCGGTGCTGAACGCGCCCTCCATCCCGGGCCATCCGCTGCGCCGGGCGACCCGGGCGGACCTCCGGGCGCTCGGCGCCCTGCAGGCGGCGGCCTACGCGCCCAACCGGGCGCTGCTCGGCGCCGAGCCGCTGCCGCTCCTCACGCCCCCCGAGGCCGTGCTCGCCGCGCACGAGGTCTGGCTCCTGGAGGAGGGGGACGACCTCGCGGGCGCCCTCATCCTCGATCCGAGGCCCGACCACCTCCTGGTCTGGAGCATCGCGGTGGCGCCGTCCCGCCAGGACCGGGGCCTCGGCGCCGGCCTGCTCGCGGCGGCCGAGGCCCGCGCGAAGCATCTCGACCTCTCCTGCCTGCGCCTCTACACGGGAGAGAAGCTCGCGCGCGCGATCGGCTGGTACGCGCGGCACGGCTGGACGACGGAGCGGGTCGAGGCCCGCCCGGACCGCCGGCTGGTGCACATGGTGAAACGCCTCGCGTGACGGGCGGCTGGGGAGGGAGCGCATGGTGGGACGTCTTGCGGGCAGGAGCGCCGTGGTCACGGCGGCGGGGCAGGGGATCGGCCGGGCGATCGCCGAGGCGTTCCTGGCGGAGGGCGCCCGCGTGCTCGCGACCGACCTCGACGCGGGCAAGCTCGAAGGGCTGAGCGGCGCCGCGACGGCGTCCCTCGACGTGCGCTCGGACGAGGCGGTGGCGGCCTTCGCGCGGGGCGCCGGCCCGGTCGACATCCTGGTCAACGCGGCGGGCTTCGTCCATCACGGCACGATCCTCGACTGCACCGACGCGGAGTGGGACCTCGCCTTCGACCTCAACGTGCGCTCGATGCACCGGACCATCCGGACCTTCCTGCCCGGCATGCTGGAGCGCGGCCACGGCTCCATCGTCAACATCGCCTCGGCGGTCTCGACCCTCGCCACCGCGCCCAACCGCTACGTCTACGGCACCACCAAGGCGGCGGTGATCGGCCTCACCATGGCGGTGGCCCGCGACTTCATCCGCCAGGGCGTGCGCGCCAACGCCATCTGCCCCGGCACGATCCAGTCGCCCTCCCTCGACGAGCGGATCAAGGCGCTCGCCGCCCAGACCGGCACCAGCGAGGCCGAGGCCCGGCAGAGCTTCATCGACCGCCAACCGATGGGCCGCCTCGGCCGCGCCGAGGAGGTGGCCGCGCTCGCCGTCTACCTCGCCTCGGACGAATCCCGCTTCACCACCGGCCAGACCCACCTGGTCGATGGCGGCTTCGCGCTCTGACCGGCACCGGGATCCCAGCCATGCACATCCTGATCCTCGGCGCGGCCGGCATGGTCGGCCGCAAGCTCCTCGCCCGCCTCCTGCGCGACGGCCGGCTCGGGGCCGAGCCGATCACCCGGCTCACCCTGCACGACGTGGTGGCGCCCGAGGCGCCCGCCGCCCGCTTCCCGGTCGCGCTCTCGGCCTCGGACCTGTCGCTGCCCGGCGAGGCGGAGCGGCTGGTCGCCGGCCGCCCCGACGTCATCTTCCACCTCGCGGCGATCGTCTCGGGCGAGGCGGAGGCCGATTTCGACAAGGGCTACCGGATCAACCTGGACGGCACGCGGGCCCTCCTCGACGCGGTGCGGGCGATCGGGGACGGCTACCGCCCGCGCCTCGTCTTCACCTCCTCGATCGCGGTCTTCGGCGCGCCGATGCCCGACGTGATCGGCGACGAGTACCTGACCGCCCCGCTCACCAGCTACGGCACCCAGAAGGCGATCGGCGAGCTTCTCCTCTCGGACTACACGCGGCGGGGCTTCCTCGACGGGGTCGGGATCCGGCTCCCCACGATCTGCGTGCGGCCGGGCAAGCCCAACAAGGCGGCCTCGGGCTTCTTCTCGGGCATCATCCGCGAGCCGCTCGCCGGGCAGGAGGCGGTGCTGCCGGTGCCCGACGGCGTGCGCCACTGGCACGCCTCGCCCCGCGCCGCGGTCGGCTTCCTCCTCCACGCCGCCACGATCGAGGGCGCGCGGCTGGGCGACCGCCGCAACCTGACCATGCCGGGCGTCGCCGTCACGGTGGCCGAGCAGATCGAGGCCCTGCGCCGCGTCGCCGGCGAGGCGGTGGTCGCGCGCATCCGCCGCGTCCCCGACCCGACGGTCGAGCGCATCGTGGCGGGCTGGCCGCGCGCCTTCGACCCCCGCCGGGCGCTGGACCTCGGCTTCACGGCGGAGCCGGATTTCGAGACGATCATCCGGGTGCATATCGAGGACGAGCTCGGCGGCAGGATCGCCGCCTGACCCGGGATCCGGTTGATCGAAGCGGGTCCCGGATCACCAGCCTGCGCGGCGCCTGTGCGCGGCGCCTGAGCGACGCCGACATCCGCATGGCCGAAATCGGAGATGGCGAAGCCATCAACCGGATGGCGGATGAGGGCGGCCGCCGCGGGCGGGGCCGCCCGCGGGGTCTCCCGCCGCCCGGCAGGGGACCGGATCAGGTCAGCTGGTTGCGCAGCAGGATCGACAGGCCGAAGGCGAGGGCGGCGCCCGCCTCGGTGACGGCGATCCACTGCAGCCGCCGCGGCTGCTCGGCCGATTGCGGCAGGCTCGGCTGCACCGCGACGGTGAAGAACTCGACCTGGCGGTCGGCGATCATCCGCGCCTGCTCGCGCGCGGCGATCATGCGGCCGTAGAAGGCCTGCGCGTTCTTGCGGTCGACCTCCAGCTGCTCGAAGCGCGTGAGGGCGTCGGACAGGACCCGCCGCTGGTTCGGATCCTGCGTCGTCGCCTCCCGCTCCAGGCCCGCGATCGTGGCGTCGAGCTGCGCGATCTGCGCCTTGAGATCCTGGACGCTGCGGGTGTCCTCCTTGAGGTCGCGCTGCAGCAGCGCGAGCCGCACGCCGAGCGCGATGCGCTGCTCGCGCACCTGCGCGACCATCTTGACGTTGATGCCGGCGGTCTTCTCGGCGTCGAGCACGCCGCCGCGGTTGCGCAGGTTGCGCATCTCGACCTGGAGCCCGGTCAGGCGCTCCTCGGCGCGCGCGAGCGCGCGCTCGCTCTCGGCGAGCGCGTCCTCGCGGGCCTTGGCGGTGAGTTCGTTGATCCGCCGCTCGCTCTCGGCGAGGATCGCCCGGCTGATCGCCACCGCCTCCTCGGGGGCGAAGGCGTTCACCTTCACGGAGACGAGGCCGGCCCCCTCGACCGTGACCTGGACGCGGTCGCGCCAGTAGCGCACCAGCCTCTCGACCGGCTCCTCGGCGTCGAAGCGCGAGAACTCGTCGATGGAGTCGCGGGAGAAGATCGCGCGCAGGGGCAGCGCGCGCTCGACCGCCTCCACCATCGGCCGGCTGGTAATGTACTCGGCCGCGAGCGCGATGTCCTGGGCGATCATCTGGCCGATCACGCTCGCGAAAGCGTTGCCGCTGCCCCCGCTGCCCCCGCTGCCGCTCTCGCCGCGGCCCCCGGCCTCGGTCGCGCCCACGGCCGGGCGGATCGCGAACTGCGTCTCCGCCACGTAGCGGTCCGAGAGGTAGAACCCGAACACCCCGATCCCGGCGAGCGAGGGGAGCACGAACAGGGCCAGGAACAGGATCGGCGTGACGTAGTCGCGCCGCCGCTGGGCCCGCGCCTCGCGCAGCTGCTGGCGCGGATCGTTGTAGCGCGAGATGCGCGCCATCTGGCGCAGCGACTCGGAGATCAGCCGCGAGCGCTCGATCGGTTCGAGCGGCTGGCCGGTCGGGGGGCGGGCGTCGGCCGTCATGACGAGGTCCGGTTCGGGGGCGGGGGGAGAGGGCGGCGGCGGCGGCGCGAGAGTCCGGGCGGGCGCAGGATCCGCTCGGGAGCCCTGGCCGCCTCGGCCGAGATCCCCGCTTCCGCCATGCGCCGCACTCCCTCGCGCCGAGCCGGCATCCCCCTCGGCCGCGAGCGCTCTAGGGCCACATCGCGACCAATTTGTGAGGGGGCGCTCACGCGGGGATCCGCACCGTCGCGCGCAGGCCCCCGAGGGGCGAATCGTGGAGCGCGATGTCGCCGCCATGGGCGCGGGCGATGTCGAGGGCGATGGCGAGGCCGAGCCCGGAGCCGCCCGCATCCTGGCGCGCGTCGTCGAGGCGCACGAAGGGCTTGAACACCTCCTCGCGCCGCTCCGGCGAGATCCCCGGCCCGTCGTCGTCGATCGAGACCGCGAGCCAGCGGCTCTCCTGGCGGGCGGTCAGCGCGATCGTCTCCCCGTAGCGCGCCGCATTGGCCGCGAGGTTGAACAGGCAGCGCCGGAAGGCGTCGGGCCGCACCGTCACGGTGGCGGGCCCCTCGAGCGTGACCTCGCTCACGTGGCCGCCCAGGCGCTCCACGTCGGTGCGCAGGTCCTCCAGCAGCGCCCGGATGTCGACGGGGGCGGCCTGCTCGCCCGAATCGCCCCGCGCGAAGGCGAGGTAGGCCTCCAGCATCCGGCTCATCTCGTCCACGTCGCGCAGGAGGTCCTCGATCTCCGGATTCTGCTCCAGCAGCGCCAGCGACAGGCGGAAGCGGGTCAGGATCGTGCGCAGGTCGTGGCTCACCCCGTTCAGCATCGCGGTGCGCTGCTCCATCGCCCGCTCGATGCGCCGCTTCATCTCGATGAAGGCGTGGCCGGCCTTGCGCACCTCGCGGGCGCCGCGGGGACGGAACTCGACGTCCCGGCCCTTGCCGAAGCTCTCGGCGACGTCGGCGAGCCGCAGGATCGGCCGGATCTGGTTGCGCAGGAACAGGATCGCCACCCCGAGCAGCACCAGCGAGGTCCCGCCCATCCAGAGCAGGAAGATGTGCGAGTTCGAGGCGTAGGCCTGGCTGCGCTTGGCGATCACCCGCATCACCCCGCCCGGGATCGCCACCCGGATCTCGATCAGGCTGGAGCGGCCGACCGTGTCGATCCAGAACGGCCGCTTGATCTGGCGGCGGATCTCGTCCGAGAGGGCCTCGTCGAGGAGGGAGAAGAACGGCCGCGGGCCCGGCGCCGGGATCCTGGCCCCCTCCAGGATGTCGACGTCGAGCTTGAGGCGCTGCTCCGCGATGCGCTGCAGCGTCTCGGCATCCCGGTCCTGGGGGTAGCTCTCGTAGATGTCGATCAGCGCCGCGACGTCGGCCGTCACCGCCGCGGAGAGGCGCCGCGTCACCAGCTGCCAGTGCCGCTCCATGAAGGTGTAGGCGATCACCGATTGCAGCAGCACGACCGGCGCGATGATGATGATCAGGGAGCGGGCGTAGAGGCCCTTGGGCAGCCGCTCGCCCAGCGCCCGGCCGAGGCGGCGCCAGAGCGCGGCCGGCGAGAGCTGTGCGGCCAGGGTCGGGCGGGCGGCTCCTTCCTCCGCGGCGCCCGCCTCCGCGGCGCCCGCGATCCCGCCGGGCAGCGCCATCTAGTCGAGCACGAGCCGGTAGCCGATCCCCCGCACCGTCTGCAGGTAGCGGGGATTGGCCGGATCGTCCTCGAGCTTGCGGCGCAGGCGGTTCATCTGCACGTCGATGGTGCGCTCGTTGCCCGGCTCCGCCCCGCCGGTGAGCGCCTCGCGGGCGACGTTCCCGCCCTTGGCCAGGGCCAGGATGGTGAGGATCTCGCGCTCGCGCTCGCTCACCCGGATCGGCTCCTCGTCGCGGGTGAGTTCCCCGCGCTCGACCCGGAACAGGAAGGGGCCGAAGCGCACCGCGTCGAGGGGCGCCGCCGCGCCGACCGGCCCGCTGCCCGCGCTGCGGCGCAGGATGTTGTTGAGCCGCAGGATCAGCTCGCGGGGCTCGAAGGGCTTGGGCAGGTAATCGTCCGCCCCGATCTCCAGCCCCGTCACCCGGTCGTTCGGGTTCGAGCGGGCGGTGAGCATCAGGATCGGCACCTGCGAGGTCTGCCGGATCTGGCGGGCGTAGTCGAAGCCGGTCTCGCCCGGCATCATCACGTCGAGGACGAGGGCGTCGAAGACGAGGTTCGCCCCCTTGGCGCGGGCCTCCGCGGCGCTCGCCGCGGCGGTCACCCGGTAGCCCTGCTCGTAGAGGAAGCGCGAGAGCAGGTCCCGCAGGCGCCGGTCGTCGTCGACGACGAGGATGTGGGGCGCGTGGTCGGGGAGATCCGCCCGGGCGGCGAGCGCCGTCATTCCCTCAGCCCTCCTCGGGCGCCGGCGCGGCGCCGAGTGCCGGCGCGGCGCCGAGTGCCGGCGCGGCGCCGAGTGCCGCCCCGGCGCCGGATCCCGCCCCGGCGCCGTCCGGCGCCGCCGCGATCAGGCGGCGCACCGCCGGGCGGTCGCCGGCATCGATCATTGCAAGGAGGAAGCGGCTCGCCGGGCCGCGGGCAGCCGGGCCGGCCTCGGCCAGGGCCCGCCGCACCCGCTCGCCCTGCAGGCGGGCGAGGTCCGCGGCCAGCCGATGCCCCTTGGGGGTGCAGGTCAGCAGCCGGTGGCGGCGGTCGCTCGTCCCGGCGCGCTGCGCGATGTAGCCCGACTCGATCAACTCCTTGAGCACCCGGTTGAGGCTCTGCTTGGTGATGCGCAGGATATCGAGGAGTTCGGCGATCGTGAGGCCGGGATTGCGCTCCACGAAGTGCAGCACCCGGTGGTGCGCCCGCCCGAAGCCGTATTCCGCCAGGATGCGGTCCGGATCGGAGACGAAGTCCCGATAGGCGAAGAACAGGAGTTCGATCAGGTCGTAGGCGTGGCCGACCTCCGGCAGGTCCTCGTTCGCCGGGTCCGGCGGGGCCTCGCCGGCCGGGTCGGCCGGCGCCGCGCGCGGCCCCTCCGCGGGGTTCGGCCGGGTTCGGGCAGCTCGGTTCGCCGTCCTGTCCATGGTCTCACCGCCCCGATCTCCGGGCCCCGCCCGGCCGTCCGATTTATGTCAGCCTTGTTGACATATCTCAGCCCCGTTGATACCCGTCAACCCCGCCGGCGCAACGAACGAACGCCATTCGCGTCGCTGAAGCACGAAGATTGCGAGCCGGCCCGCCCTTCCGGACACGAACCGCAACCGAGGATCATCGTCATGTCCGTCATCCCCTTCGACCAGCGTGAAGGCCACATCTGGTTCGACGGCCGCATGGTGCCGTGGGCGGACGCGAAGATTCACGTCCTCAGCCACGGGCTCCATTACGGCTCCTGCGTGTTCGAGGGCGAGCGCGCCTATGGCGGGCAGATCTTCAAGAGCACGGAGCATTCGCAGCGGCTGCGCCGCTCGGCCGAGCTCCTCGATTTCGAGATCCCGTTCTCCGTGGCCGAGATCGACGCCGCCAAGGCCCTCGTCCTGAAGGAGAGCGGTCTGCAGGACGCCTATCTGCGCCCGGTGGCGTGGCGCGGCTCGGAGATGATGGGCGTCTCGGCGCAGAACAACACCATCCACCTCGCCATCGCGGCCTGGGAATGGCCGAGCTACTTCGACCCGGCCACCAAGATGAAGGGCATCCGCCTCGACCTCGCCGAGTACCGGCGTCCCGACCCGCGCACGGCGCCCTCCGCCTCGAAGGCGGCGGGCCTGTACATGATCTGCACGATCTCCAAGCACCGGGCCGAGAAGAAGGGCTACGCCGACGCGCTGATGCTCGACTGGGAGGACAACGTCGCCGAGTGCACCGGCGCCAACGTCTTCTTCATCCGGGACGGCGCGATCCACACCCCGCTCGCCGACCGCTTCCTCAACGGCATCACCCGCCAGACGGTGATCGAGCTCGCCCGCCGCCGCGGCGTCGAGGTGATCGAGCGGCGCATCCGGCCCGAGGAGATGGCGGGCTTCTCGGAGTGCTTCATCACCGGCTCGGCCGCCGAGGTGACCCCGGTCTCCGAGATCGGCCCCTACCGGTTCCACCCGGCGGCGCTCACCCGCGCCCTGATGGACGATTACACCGCCGAGGTGCAGCCCCGCGCCAAGGCGGCCTGACCCGCCCGGGAGACCTCTCCCGAGCACCGCGCCGCCGCATTCCCGCGGCGGCGTCCCCGGGCGCGGGATGTCGCGGCCGGGGACGGAACAGGGCGCCTCCTCCGCGCGTTCCCCCGACGAGAACAATACGGGAACAGAGGAGCCGACATGACGGCCAAGACTCACGCGGCCAAATCCCACGCGGCGGAGACGCACGCGGCCAAGACCCACGCGGCCGAGACTCGCGCGGCCGAGACTCGCGCGGCGGAGAATCCGAAGACCGCGCCCGAGGCGGCGGAGCCCTCGAACCGGATCAAGGATCCGAAGGACTGGACGACCGGGCACGAGCCGATGACCGGCGCGCAGGCCTCCTACCTCAAGACCCTGTCGGAGCAGGCCGGGGACGGCGAGGCCTACGATCCCGATCTCGACAAGGCCGAGGCCTCGGAGCGGATCGACGCCCTGCGCAAGGCGACCGGCAAGGGCTGACCAGGGGCTGACCAGGAAGGTTGATCCGGGCAGGGCGGCCGACCAGGCCGGCCCTGACCCTGCGGAAGAGGCGTGGCGGGCGGCGCACTTTCGGGGGTTCTCTTAACCGATGATGAGGGAGTTCCGCCCTATCGTTGCACTGTGAGGTGGAGGGGGGCGTGTCGTGACCGGCAGATGGCTGCGTGCCAAAACCGTGCGACTGTTCCTGTGCGATTCCTCAGGGAGCACGGCGATCGAGTACGTGATGATCGCCGGTTTCATCTTCCTGGCGCTGGTCGGGGGCTTGAGCCTGTACGGCAATCAGACCGGGAATCTCTACGCCAACTTCAGCAGCCAGGTGGTGAACGTGCTCTCGAAGCCGTGAGCGCGCGGGCCCCGCCGACGCCGCTCCTATTCCGCGGCGATCCCGAGATTGTCGAGGCACTCGCGGATCTGCGCCGCGAGGGCGTCGGCCAGCGGCATCGGCTCCGGGATGCGCGGGCGCATGAGCCCGATCCGGCAGGTGGGGAGGGCGGGAAACCCGTCCGCCGGGGAGAGGATCCGCATCCCGGGCCTGAGCGCGCTCTCGGGCAGGACCGAGACGGCGAGGCCCGCCAGCACCGCGGCGCCGACCGCGGTCGAGCTCCAGCTCACGAACAGGATGCGGTTGGGGCGGCCGACCCGCTCCAGGGCCGCGAGCGCCGCCGCGCGCCAGACGCAGGCCGGGCGCCCGAGGGCGAGCGGCAGGGGCGTCTGCGCGTGGGTGCGGTGGCGGCCCGACCCGACCCAGAGCAGCGCCTCGGTGCGGATCGTCTCGATGCTGCCGCGGTGGCGCGCCTCCGTGATGATGGCGAGGTCGAGGTCGCCGCTCCCGATCCGGGCGACCAGCATGTCGGTGGGCTCGCAGACCACCGTCACCTCGGCGCGCGGATGCGCCCGCGCGAAGCGGGCCAGGATCTCCGGCAGGTAGCGCTCGGCGTAGTCGTCGGGCAGGCCGAGCCGCACCCGGCCCGCGAGGTCGCCCTCGGCGAAGCGCGCGAGGCACTCGGTCTGCAGCCACACGATCCGCCGCGCGTAGTCGAGGAGGCGCTCCCCGTCGTCGGTGAGCCGCACCCCGCGCCCGGCCCGGGCGAAGATCTCGCGCCCGATCCGCTCCTCCAGCCGCTTCATCTGCATCGAGACGGCCGATTGCGTCTTGTGCACGCGCTCGGCGGCCTGGGTGAAGGAGCCGGTTTCGGCGATCGCCACCAAGCTGCGCAGCTGGTCGATGTCGAGGGGGTGCAGGGCGGCCTCCTTTCATCAGCTTCCGTGATGTGACACATCTCAAGCATTCGCTCAACGGATCGGTCGCGCCGGCGTATGAGGGGGCTGCGGCGCGCCCCGGAATGGCCGCCGCCGGAGGTCAGGATGACGGTCGGTTTCGCTCCCCTCGGTGTTCTCTCGCTGGTCCTGCGGGCCGGTCGCGTGGCCCACAAGGGCGTGGCGACGGTGATCCGCCTCCTCGCCCACCGGCGCGCCGCCCATCGCCTCGCCGCGCTCGACGACCGCATGCTCAGGGATCTCGGGCTGACCCGCGCCGAGGTCGTGGGCGCCCTCGACCTGTCGTGGCGGGACGACCCGACCCTGCACTTGGCGGACCGACGTCACTCCAAGATCCTGGGCGCTTCGCCTGTGGGCCCTTCAGCGGTGCGCGTGACCCTGGTGGCCCGCGACGGGAGCCGGGTGGGGCGGGGGCTCGCCGCCTGAGGCCGCGCCGGGAAGGGGGGCCGGTCCGCTGCGCGGCCGGCGCTCCAGCACGCCCACGACCCGGAACGCGGCGAGGAGCGCCAGCGCCCCGAAGGCGACCGAGCCCGCCCCGACCCCGAGCAGGGCGCCCTCCGGCCCGCCGAGCCGGGCGCCCAGCACCGCGAAGGGCATGGTGCCGAGCGTCGCCCGGCCCCAGTTGAAGGCGGTGGAGAGGAGCGGGAAGCCGAGATTGTTGAAGGCGGCGTTGGCCAGGAACAGCAGCCCGTTGAAGAACCAGATCCCGCTGCCGACGAGGCAGAAGAAGGCGACGAGGCGCGCCGCCTCGCCGTCGAGGGCGAAGGCGCGGGGGATCGCCCCGCGCCCGAGCGCCAGCGCCAGCCAGACCGCCGCGAGGTAGAGGGCGGTGACCAGGACGGCGTCCCGCAGGATGCGCCGCATCCGGTCGAAGCGGCCCGCGCCCCAGTTCTGGCCGAGGATCGGCCCGATCGCCCCCGAGAGCGCGAACAGCCCCCCGAAGGCGACCGGGATCAGCCGGTCGATCACGGCGCCGGCCGCCACGGCCTGCGTCCCGAACCCCGCGATCACCTGGGCCAGGAAGGCGCTCGCCACGGGCGGGGCGAGGTTGGTCAGCACCGCCGGCAGGGCGATGCGCAGCACCTCGGGGGCGTCGGCCAGGACCGCCTCGGCCCGCGGCAGGGCCACCATGCGGTGCACCGCCACGGCGCCCTGCCAGCCGATCGCCGCGAAGGCGAGGCGCACCGCCACCACGCTGAGCGCCGCCCCGTCGAGCCCGAGCCCGAGGCCGAAGATCAGCAGCGGGTCGAGGACGGCCATGACCACGGCCCCGCCGACCGTCACGGCGCTGGACCGGCGGGCATCGGCCACGGCGCGCAGCACGCCGGACAAGCCCATGCCGAGCGCCATCAGGGGCAGGGCCGGCAGCGAGATCAGCAGGAAGCGCCGCGCCGCCGGCACCACCTCCGGCCCCGCCCCGACGAGGCGCAGGAGCGGGTCGAGGAAGAGCACGAGGAGCGCGAGGACGAGGAGGGAGGCCAGGACCGTGAGCGCCATGGCGGAGGCGGCGAGGCGCCGCGCGCGCTCCCGGTCGCCGGCCCCGAGGGCCCGCGCCACCAGGGCGCCGACCGCGATCATCATGCCGATGTTGATGGAGACGCCGAAGACCTGGAGGATGGAGGCGAAGCCCACCGCCGCGGTGAGCGACGGGTCGCCGAGCCAGGACACGTAGAGCAGCGACAGGAGGTCGACGGCGAAGACCGCCATCAGCCCGGCCGAGCCCGCCGCCCCCATCACCACCACGTGGCGCAGCGTCGAGCCGGTGACGAAGGCGGCCTCGCCCGTCCGGGCGCGGTCAGGCCTCATCGGAGACCGGCTCCGGGCTGGCCTCGGGGGCGGGCTCGGGCGGCGCCGGCCGCTCCTTGGCGAGGATGTCCCGCGTCTCCTGGGTCAGCGCCCGGGAGGCGCGCTGGGGCGCGGTCAGGGGCTCGGGCTTGATGCGCACGAGGCCGCGCACCGGGTCGGTGCGGTCGAGGGGCTCGCCGGCCTGCTGCAGGACGAGCCGGGCGACGTCGCGCTTGCGCACGTCGTCGGCGATGCCGGCCGCCTCCTGGGCCGGCACGCCGAGCGCCTCCAGGGTGGCCCGCCCGAAGGCCAGCGCCGACTCGACCGTCTCGCGGATCAGGAAGTCGACGTCCCGGTTCATCGCCTCGATCGCCTGGACCCGGTCGAAGACCCGCACGTAGGTGCGGGCGGCGGGGAATTCCGCGTGGACAAGGTCGATGATCTTGAGGGTCTCCTCGGCCTCGTCGATGCAGATGCAGATCACCTCGGCGCGCCCGGCCCCGGCCGCCCGCAGCACGTCGAGGCGGGTGCCGTCGCCGTAATAGACCCGGAAGCCGAAGCGGGCGGCGCTGCGGATCTGCTCCACGTCCTTGTCGATCACCGTGACGCTGATCCCCTGCGCCAGCAGCACCTGGTTGAGGATCTGGCCGAAGCGGCCGAAGCCGACCACGAGGACGCGGGCGTCGGTGCTCTCGATCTGGTCGTAGGCCGGTTCGAGGGCGCCGGTGCGCCGCCGCGCGAGCAGCCCGTCGAGCCCCTTGGCGGCGAGCGGCCCCACCAGCATGGTGAGCGCCGCGAGCGCGATGGCGAGCCGCCCCGCCGCCCCGTCCACGATCCCGAGCTCGCCCGCCATCGGCAGGAGCACGAAGGCGAATTCCCCCGCCGGCGCGAGCACGGCGGCGCCCCGCAGGGCGTCGAGCCAGGGCGAGCCGAACAGGCGGAACAGGGCCGCCACGACCGCGGTCTTGAGCAGGATCGCCGAGACCGTGGCGGCCGAGAGCCCGAGCCAGTGCTCCCGCACCAGCGCCACGTCGATCGACATGCCGACGCTCATGAAGAAGAGGCCGAGCAGCATGCCGCGGAACGGCTCGATATCGGCCTCGAGCTGGTGGCGGAAGTTCGATTCGGCGAGCAGCAGCCCGGCCAGGAAGGCGCCCATCGCCATCGAGAGGCCGACATGCTCCATCAGCAGCGCGGTCCCGAGCACGACCAAGAGGGCGGCGGCGGTCATCACCTCGCGGGCGCCGCTGGCGGCCAGCAGCCGGAAGAACCGGTTGAGGCCGTAGCGTCCGACCAGCACCGCCGCCAGGATCGCCGCCACCGCCGAGCCCGCCGCGCGCAGCGCCTCGCCGAGCGGGTTGCCGCTCGCCGCCGTGCCGGTCGAGGCGAGCAGCGGCAACAGGGCCAGGATCGCCACCACCGAGAGGTCCTGGAACAGCAGCACCGCGAAGGCGCGCTGGCCGTAGGGGGCGGCGAGGTCGCGCCGTTCCTCCAGCAATTGCAGGGCGACCGCCGTCGCCGAGAGGGCGAGCGCCGTGCCGACCACCCCGGCGGCGGCCGGGGTGAGGCCGCCCAGGATGCCGAGTCCCCCGAGCGCCGCCGCGCAGGCGACGAGCTGGAGCGTGCCGAGGCCCAGGATGTCGCGGCGCATCGAGATCAGCCGCGAGAGCTCCAGTTCGAGCCCGACGATGAACAGCAGCAGCACCACCCCGAGCTCCGAGACGCTGCGCGCCGTCTCGGCCTCCGGGATCAGCGAGAACCCGGAGGGCCCGATCACCACCCCGGCCAGGAGGTAGCCCAGAACCGCGCTCTGGCCGAGCAGGCGCACGATCGGCACGCCGACCACGGCGGCCGACAGGAAGGTGAGGACCGGCGGCAGGAAGCTGGCGTGGTCGGCGGCACTCGCCATGCGGGGCTCCCGGTGGGTGAGGGGAGCGCACTCCTTAACCCGGGGATGTGGCGCAAAGCGAGGCGGGAGGGGGCGGGGCGGGAGGCCGGAGCGAGCCTCGGTCGGCGGGCGCGCCATCGCGGCGCGCCCGGAGCGTCGCGCGGCGCGACGCGTCGCTCCGACGTTCGCCGGCGCCCCCGCCGGCGCCCCTCGCCGAAGCCGAAGCCCCGAGGGGCCGGCGCGAGAGGGCGCCCGCGCCGCCCCGCCGTTGCGGCAGATCCGTGAAGCGGCCATGCTGCGGCGCTCCCGCCCGCCCATCCCCGGTTCCCCATGCAGGTCCGCCTCGGCCGCCCCCTCGCCATCCTGGCCGCCACGCAGGTGATCGGGTGGGGCAGCATCCTCCTGCCCCCGGTGATCGGCGCCCGGATGGGGGCCTCCCTCGGCCTCGACCTGCCCACCGTTCTGGCCGGATCCTCGCTCGTGATGGTGGTGTCGGGGCTCGCCTCGCCGCTCCTCGGCCGAGCCTACGCGCGCATCGGGGCGCGGTCCGTGATGATGGCCGGGTCCCTCCTCGGCGCCGCCGGCCTGCTGCTGCTCTCGGCCGCCGCCGGCCTCGCGAGCTACCTGCTCGCCTGGGCGGTGCTCGGCCTCTTCGGCGCGGCGATGCTCTCGACCAGCGCCAACGCCTACCTGACCGAACTCGCCGGGCCCCGCGCCCGCAGCGCGATCGGCCTCGTGATGCTGGTGACGGGCCTCGCCACCGGGATCTTCTGGCCGCTCACCGCCTGGCTCGACGCCGCGATCGGCTGGCGCGGGGCGGTGCGGCTCTATGCCGGGCTCCAGCTCGCCCTCGTGCTGCCGCTGCTCGCCTGGCTGCCGCCCGCGCGGGGCCCGGTCTCGGCCACCGCGGCGGCGCCCGCGCCCTCCGCCGCCGATTCCCCCTTCCGGCTGATGGCGGCGGCGATCGGGCTCAGCGGCTTCGTCTCCTTCGGGCTCGAAGCGGTCACCATCGCGCTCCTCACCGCCTACGGCTTCGGCACCGCCGAGGCCGTCGCCGCCGGCTCCGCCATGGGCCTGCTCAAGGTCGCCGGGCGGATGATCGACATGGCCGGCGGCGCGCGTTGGGACGGCCTGACCACCGGGATCGTCGCCACCGGGGCGATGCCGCTCGGCCTCGCGGCGCTGCTCCTCGGCGGCGGCGGCAGCGCGGCGGCCCTGGTCTTCGCGGTCCTGTTCGGGCTGGGCAGCGGCGCCTTCGCGATCGCCCGGGCGACGATGCCCCTCGTCTTCTACGACGGGGCCGCCTACGGCGCGGCGCTGGCGCGGATCGCGCTGCCGCTCAACCTCGCGGCCGCGGCGGCGCCGCCGCTCCTCGGTGCCCTGCTGACCCGGTTCGGGCCGGCCCCCGCGCTCGCCACCGCGATGGGCTGCTCGCTCGCGGCCTGCGCCCTGCTCGCGCGCCTCGCCCGGCTGCGGCCGGCCCGCTGACCGCCGCCCGCCGAAGCCGCCGCGCCGCGCGGGGCGCGCCCGCGCCGCGCAGGTGCGCCGTCTCACCCGGCGCGCGGGCGATCCGGCGGTTGCGTCTAGGGATCGCCGTGATTCGATGCGATGAGAGGTTGACAGGCCAAGCCCCCCTTCGCCACATCCCGGGTATCATGACCGCTCCCGCGAACTCCTCCGCCCCCGGCGCCGCCGCGCCCGAGAAACCCCCGCTCGAGATCATGCTCTGCGCGCCCCGCGGCTTCTGCGCGGGCGTGGTGCGCGCCATCGACGTGGTCGAGCGGGCGCTCGCGATCTATGGGCCGCCGGTCTACGTCCGGCACGAGATCGTCCACAACAAGTACGTGGTCGAGAGCCTGAAGCGCAAAGGCGCCGTCTTCGTCTCCGAACTCGACGAGGTTCCGGACGGCAACGCCCCGGTGATCTTCTCGGCCCACGGCGTCGCCAAGACCGTGCCGCAGACCGCCGAGAGCCGCGGCCTCACCACCATCGACGCGACCTGCCCCCTCGTCACCAAGGTCCACCGCGAGGCGGAGATCCACCACAAGCGCGGGCGCCACGTGCTCCTCGTCGGCCATTCGGGCCATCCCGAGGTGGTCGGCACGATGGGCCAGCTGCCGGCGGGCTCGATCACCCTGGTGGAGGACGTCGAGCAGATCGAGGCGCTGGAGCCCGCCAACCGCGACAACCTCGCCTGGGTGACGCAGACCACCCTCTCGGTCGACGACACCCACCACATCGTCGAGGCGCTCAAGCGCAAGTTCCCGGCGATCGTCGGCCCGCACAAGGACGACATCTGCTACGCCACCACCAACCGCCAGGAGGCGGTCAAGCAGGTGGCGCCCCTCGTGGACGCGCTGATCGTGGTCGGCTCGTCGAACTCCTCGAACTCGCAGCGCCTGCGCGAGGTGGCCGAGCGGGCGGGCTGCCCGATCACCCGGCTCCTCAACCGCGCCGAGGAGATCGACTGGGACGCCTTCGCCAATATCCGCCGGCTCGGCCTCACCGCCGGCGCCTCGGCCCCCGAGGTGCTGGTCGAGGAGATCATCGACGCCTTCGCGACCCGCTACGCGGTCACGGTCGACACGGTCTCGACCACCACCGAGGACATGGTCTTCCCGCTGCCGCGGGAATTGCGCAGCGAGGCCGCCGAGTGACCTGACCGCCCCGCCGGGCGGTCTTTGACAAGCGCGGGGCGCCGCCCCATCACCGGGGCGGCGCCCCTCGCGCGCCGGGGCGACGCCGTCCGGCCGCCTCCTTCCTTCGAGACGGATACGGACCGTGGCGGTCTACACCGAGGTTCCCGACGAGGCGCTCGCCGCCTTCCTGGCCGATTACGACATCGGCGGCCTGCTCTCCTACAAGGGCATCGCCGAGGGGGTCGAGAACACCAACTTCTACCTGCACACCACGGTCGGCTCCTACATCCTGACCCTCTACGAGAAGCGGGTGGCGGAGGGGGACCTGCCCTTCTTCCTCGGCCTGATGGAGCACCTCGCGGCGCGCGGCCTCGCCTGCCCGCAGCCGATCCGCAACCGGGCCGGCACGGCGCTCGGGCGGCTCTGCGGGCGGCCCGCCGTGATCGTGTCCTTCCTGGACGGCGTCTCGGTGCGCCGGCCCGGGGTGCGCCACTGCCGGGCGCTCGGCCGGGCGCTGGCCGGCCTCCACGCGGCCGGGGTGGATTTCCCGATGCGGCGCCCCAACGCCCTCTCGGTCGCGGCGTGGCGCCCGCTCTTCGCCCAGGCCGAGGCGCAGGCCGACCGGGTCGCCCCGAACCTCGCGGCGCGCACCCGCGACGACCTCGCCCGGCTGGAGGAGGCCTGGCCGCGGGACCTGCCGGGCGGCGTGATCCACGCCGACCTCTTCACCGACAACGTCTTCTTCATCGGCGACGCGGTCTCGGGGCTGATCGACTTCTACTTCGCCTGCACGGACGCCTTCGCGTACGACCTCGCCATCTGCCTCAACGCGTGGTGCTTCGAGCTGGACGGCTCCTTCAACCGCACCAAGGGCCAGGCCATGATCGCCGCCTACCAGGCGGCACGGCCCCTCGATCCCCGCGAGGTCGAGTCCCTGCCGCTGCTCGCCCGGGGCGCGGCCCTGCGCTTCATGCTCACCCGCCTGGTGGATTGGCTCAACGTGCCGCCCGGCGCGCTGGTGAAGCCGAAGGATCCCCTCGAATACGACCGCAAGCTCGCCTTCCACCGCCGGGTGACGGGGGCGGAGGAATACGGCTGGACGCCGTAGGGGAGGGCGCCCGAACTCCCCGCGGCCGCCCGCGGGCGATGCCATGGGCCGGAGACCGGTTCACGCCCCCCGGGGCCCGGCCCTGGGTTCCAGCAGCGGCACCACCACCCCCGCCGCCGCGAAGGCGCCGCCGACGAGGCAGAGCAGCGGCCAGCCCCCCGCCGCGAAGGCGCGGGTGCCCGCCGAGGCGCCGAGGGCGCCGCCGATGAACACCGCCGTGAAGAACACCGTGTTGATCCGCCCCCGCGCCCCCGCCGCCAGCGCGTAGACCCGGGTCTGGTTGGCGATCAGCGCCGTGTTGATGCCGATGTCGATGAGGAGCACGCCGAGGGCCATCGCGGCGAGGGAGCGGCCGCCGAGGAGCCCGAACACCGCGAAGGAGGCGAGCGTCAGCAGCGCGCCGCCGATCACCACCGGCCGCGGGCTCTTCGCGTCGGCGAAGCGCCCCGCATAGGGCGCGCAGAGGGCGCCCGCGGCGCCGATCAGCCCGAACAGCCCGGCCCCGGCCGGATCGAGGCGGAAGGGCGGTCCCTCCACGAACAGGGCGAGGCTGGTCCAGAAGGCGTTGAAGGCGGCGAAGAGCAGCGCCTGGGACAGCGCCGCGCGCCGCAGGGGCGCCTGGCCCCGGGCGAGGTCGAGGACCGAGGCCATCAGCGCGCCGTAGGGCAGGCGGGTGGCGGCCCGGGTCGCCGGCAGGGTCAGGGCCGCCAGGGCGGCGAGGGCGAGGGAGAGGCCGCAGGCGGCGCCGAACATCGCCCGCCAGCCGAACCACGCCCCCACGAGCCCGCTCAGGGTCCGGGCGAGCAGGATGCCGAGCAGGAGCCCGGTCATCACCTGGCCGACCATCCGGCCGCGGCTGGCGTCCGGGGCGAGTTCGGCCGCGAAGGGCACCGCCTGCTGGGCCGCCGTCGACAGGACGCCGATCAGGAAGCTCGCCGCCGCCAGCGTGCCGAGCCCCGGGGCCAGGGCCGCCAGCACCAGCGCGCCCGAGAGCAGCAGGAGCTGGCCGACGATCAGCCCGCGGCGCGGGTAGCGGTCCCCCATCGGGACGAGGCCGAGGATCCCGAGCCCGTAGCCGGCGAGCGTCGCGGTCGGGACCAGGCTCGACGCCGCCGCGCCGAGATCCTGCGCCAGCACGGCGAGGAGCGGCTGGTTGTAGTAGATGTTCGCCACGGCCCCGCCCGCGATCAGGCTCAGGCTGAGGCGCGTCGCCGGGGTGAGGGCCGGCAGCGCGGCGTTCTGCGGCAGGGCGGAAGACGGGGCGCTCGTCATCGGGTCCGGTTCGCTGGGCAGGGGCGACTCGCCCCGAATGGTCCCCCTAGGGTAGGGCCTGTGCCCGCCCGCGCACGGGTCCCGCGCCGCGCGGCCGCCCCGCGCTGCGCACATGCCGCACGCCCCTCACGGGACCCGGGGGGGCCCGCTCACGGGGCCCGGGGGGACCCGCTCACGGGGCCCGCGGGGTCCCGCTGCGACGATCCCGGCGGGCCCGAGCCCTTTCGCCCCCAACCCGCCGGCCCCATCTCCGGGTCCGGCGCAGGCCGGCGACATTCTGCACGACGAATTCCGCTTGGCCTGGCGGCGCGGCCCGGGGATACTTGGCGCCGGATGTCCTGCCGGGACCGCTCCCGGATCGGCACGGTCGAACGGCCGCGCTGCACTGGCGGCGGGTCCGGGCAGGACAGCGTGAACTCTTGGTGAGGCAGCTCCGCAGGGCCGGCGCGACGCCGGCATGACCTGGATCCGCGAGGGATCGGACGATGTCGCAATACCGTGTTCAGTTCGCCAAGGAGATCATGGGAGTGCCGTTCGCGGTCGGCACGGTCGAGATCACCCGCGCGCGCGACCCGCAGCGGGCCGAGCGGGCCGCCGCCCTGCGCTTCGCCCGCCAGCACGGCATCGAGGATTGGCGCGAGCGCGCCGACCGCATCGAGCTGACGCCGCTGCCCGGCCGCGGCGGCTGAGCCTCATCCGCCGAGGGGCGCCGCTTCGGCGGACGCGCCCGCGGGCGATCCGGCCGGGGCTCACGCCGCCGCGCTGTCGCGGCGCAGGCTCAGGATCAGGTCCGCGAAGCGGTCGCCCTGCACGATGACGTGGGCGCGCATGCACTCGCCCGCGCGCGCCTCGTCGCCCGCCAGGATCGCCTCCACGGCGCCCGCGTGCTCGGCGAAGGACTGGCCGAGCCGGTGGCGGGCGCGCAGCTGGATGCGGCGGAACGGCGCGAGGCGCCGGCTCAGCTGCACGGCCTGCTCGCACAGGAATCCGTTGCGCGAGGCCCGGTAGATGACCGCGTGGAAGACCGCGTTCTCGGCGTAGTAGGCCTCGGTGTCGCCGGTCTCGGCCGCCTTCCGGCAGGCCTCAAGGGCCGCGACGAGCTCCCGCTGGTGCTCGGCCGTCAGGCGCCGGGCCGCCAGCCGCGCGCAGGACGCCTCCAGCTCCGCCATCGTCTCGAACATCTCGAGGAGCCGCGCCGGATCGGGCGTGCTCACCACCGCGCCGCGGCGCGGCTTCACCTCGATCAGCCCGGTCGCGGCGAGCTGCAGCAGCGCTTCCCGGATCGGCGTGCGCGAGACCCCGAACCGCGCGGCGAGCTGGACCTCGTCGAGCCGCGCCCCGGGCGGCAGCACGCCGTCGACGATCTCGTCCTCGATCGTCTGCTTCAGCCGCTGGGCGTGGTTCCTGGGCGGGTTGTTCCTGGGCGGGTGGTTCCCAAGCGGGTGATTTTTGGGCGCGTGACCCTCGGTCCTGTCCGCGGGACCGTTCCTGTGCGTGTGACTCATGGCGGCGTCACCCCCCGGGCGGCCCGAACCGGATCCGCGCGGATTATGCAGGCCGGTTGACAAAATATACAAGAGCGGGCTTCTTTCCGTGCAATATACCACGAGCCGCCCCGTCCATAAGGGGTGGCCGCACACAGAGCCGGGGCGTGGCCCCGGCCGCGCCGGGATCGACCCGGCCGGAGGAGACACGCCATGGCTCTCACGCGTCGTTCGCTCGTGGCCGCCGGTCTGGCGGCGCCCGCGCTCCTGTCCGCCCGGACGGCCCGGGCGGCCACCACCCTCAAGCTGTCGCACCAGTTCCCGGGCGGCTCGATCGACGAGGGCGACTTCCGCGACCGCATGGCGCGCAAATTCGCGGTCGCCCTCAAGGAGCGCTCGAAGGGCGCCCTCGACCTGCAGGTCTATCCGGGCTCGTCCCTGATGAAGACCAACGCCCAGTTCAGCGCGATGCGGAAGGGCGCGCTCGACATGAGCCTCTACCCGCTCCCCTACGCGGGCGGCGAGGTGCCGGAGACCAATATCGGGCTGATGCCGGCGCTGGTGACCTCCTACGAGCAGGCCAAGGCCTGGAAGGCCGCCCCGGTCGGCCGCAAGCTCGCCGAGATCCTGCAGGCCAAGGGCATCGTGATGGTGTCCTGGGTCTGGCAATCGGGGGGCGTGGCGAGCCGCGAGCGCCCGCTGGTGACGCCGGACGACGCCAAGGGCATGAAGGTGCGCGGCGGCTCCCGCGAGATGGACCTGATGATGAAGGCGGCGGGCGCCGCCACCCTCAGCCTGCCCTCCAACGAATCCTACGCGGCGATGCAGACCGGCGCCTGCGACGCCGTCATCACCTCCTCGACCAGCCTGATCTCCTTCCGCCTGGAGGAGCTCGCCAAGGCGCTGACCTCCGGCAAGGGCCGCTCCTACTGGTTCATGCTGGAGCCGATCATGATGTCGAAGATCGTCTTCGACGGCCTGCCGAAGGACCAGAAGGACCTGATCATGCAGGTCGGGGCCGAGCTGGAGTCCTTCGGGCAGCAGGGCGCGATGGCGGACGACGACCGGGTCGAGCAGGTCTTCGGGAAGGCCGGCGCCAAGATCGCGACCCTCGACGAGGCGACCCTCGGCCGCTGGCGCGACATCGCCCGCGACACCGCCTGGAAGGATTACGCGGCGAAATCGTCGAGCTGCGCCGAGATGCTCAAGCTCGCGGAGGCAGTCGCGTGAGCCACGCCTTCGACGCGGCCTCGGCGGCGGCCGCCGGCCACGACGGGCGCGGCATCCCGCGCGCCCCGGGGGCGCTCGGCGCCGTCGAGGCCGCCATGGCGGCCGTCAACCGGCTGATCCTGCTCCTCGGGGGGCTCGCCCTGATGGCGGCCTGCCTGGTCCTCACCCACAGCGTCGTGGTGCGCTACTTCCTCAAGGTCCCGACCGAGTGGCAGGACGAGACGGCGGTGTTCCTGATCGTCGGCGCGACCTTCCTGTCGGCGGCCGCCGTGCAGGCGCGGCGCGGCCACGTCGCCATCGAGGCGCTGACCGGCCTGCTGAGCCCCCGCGTCAACGCCGCGCGGCTCGTCCTCGCCGACCTCGTCAGCCTGCTCTTCGTCGCCTTCTTCTCGTGGAAGAGCTGGACCCTCCTGCATGAGGCCTGGGTCGACGGGCAGACCTCGCAATCGACCTGGGGCCCGCCCCTCTGGATCCCCTACGCGCTGATGGCCTCCGGCATGACACTGCTCACCCTGCAGCTCCTGCTGCAGCTCGCCGAGGGGATCGCGCGGGGCCCCCTCGCGGCCGGCCGCGCCGATCCCAAGGTCGGGCTCGGGGCCGACCTCGCCGAGGTGGCCTCGCGGCCCGAGGGGGGCCCGCGGCCCGAGGCGGGCCCGCGGCCCGAAGTGGCCCCGCAGCCCGAAGTGGCCCCGCAGCCCGGGAGGGCCCCGCGGCCCGGGAGGGCCGCCCAATGAGCACGGCCGTCGTCGGAATCCTCTATGCCGGGGCGACGCTCGGGGCGATGCTGTCGGGCATCCCGATCGCCTTCGCGCTCGGGGCGGTCGCCCTCGTCTTCATGCTGGCCTTCATGCCGGGCGCCTCCCTCGATACGGTGGCGCAGAACGTCTACGAGGAGATGGCGTCGATCACGCTGCTGTCGATCCCGCTCTTCATTCTGAAGGGCGCGGCGATCGGGCGCTCGAAGGCCGGCCAGGACCTCTACTCGGCGATGCACGCCTGGATGCACCGCATCCCCGGGGGGCTCGGCATCGCCAACGTCTTCGCCTGCGCGCTCTTCGCCGCCATGGCGGGGTCGAGCCCGGCCACCTGCTCGGCGATCGGCTCGGCCGGCATCCCGGAGATGCGCAAGCGCGGCTATTCGGGGGGATTCGCGGCCGGGATCATCGCGGCGGGCGGCACGCTCGGCATCCTGCTGCCGCCCTCGATCACCATGATCCTCTACGCGGTGGCGGCCGAGCAATCCCTCGGGCGGCTCTTCCTCGCGGGGATCGGTCCGGGCCTCCTCCTGGTCGCGCTCTTCGCCCTCTACGCGGTCTTCCGCTTCCGGCGGGAATTCGCCGCCGCGCGGGCGGTCCAGGCGGCGGGCGGGCCCGGCCACGCGATCCTGGCCGAGGAGAGCTACTCGATGGCGCAGCGCTTCTCGACGCTGCCGCGGGTGATGCCCTTCGTGGTCCTGCTCACCGGCGTGATGGTGGCGCTCTACGGCGGCTACGCCACCCCCTCCGAGACGGCGGGGCTCGGCGGCATCCTGGCGCTCGTGCTGATCGCGCTGATCTACGGGGTCTGGAAACCGCGGGACGTCGACCCGATCCTCACCGCCACCCTGCGCGAATCGACCATGCTGATGCTGATCATCGGCATGTCGCTGCTCTACGCCTACGTGATGAGCTACCTGCATATCTCGCAGGCCGCGGCCGCCGCGATCGTGGCGCTGCAGCTCTCGCCCTGGCTGCTGCTGGCGACGATCCTGCTCCTCGTCGTGGTGCTCGGCTTCTTCCTGCCGCCGGTCTCGATCATCCTGATGACCGCGCCGATCATCCTGCCGCCGCTCAAGGCCGCGGGCTTCGACCTCGTCTGGTTCGGGGTGGTGATGACCATCACCATGGAGATGGGCCTGATCCATCCCCCGGTCGGCCTCAACATCTTCGTGATCAAGAACATCGCGCCGGACATCCCGCTCTCGGACATCATCTGGGGCACGCTGCCCTTCGTGCTGCTGATGGCGGCGGCGATCCTGATCCTGTGCGTCGCGCCCGGCATCGCCCTGTGGCTGCCGGACCGGCTGCTCGGGAGCTGACGCCGTGGCGGGCCGAGACTTCTCCGCCGGCGCGGCGGAACCCTATCTGTCCCGGACGGGCGGCGCGGCAGGAGACTTGCCCGTCGCGGAAGACTTGCCCGTCGCGGAAGACTTGCCCGCCGCGGACAGGCGGCACGGAGCGTGGGCTGGCGACATGGTGGCGATCTCCTTCCTCGGCGACCTCCTCCAGAGCATCACGGAGCGAGGCCGCGGGCTCATCCCCTTCGGCCGGGGGGAGGCTCTGTCGCGGGCGAGCGTCCCCGACCTCGTCAAGCTCTGCGAGGACCTGATCTCGCGGCGGGGCGAGGCCTCGGGCGTCGCCCTCGCCCGCATCATCCTCGACCGCTACGCCACCTTCACGGTGGCCGAGCGCCACGACTTCCTGCGCCGGATCGCGGTGGATTTCGGCGCCGACGTCGAGGCGGTGGCGGGCGCCATCGCGGGCTACCAGGCGGCCCCCTCGCGGGCGACCCTCGGGCGGCTGCACGAGGCGGCCGAGCCGCGCTCGCAGGAATTGATCCGCCGCCTCAACCTCGCCCGCGACGGCACGATCGCGCTGGTGCGCATGCGCGAGGACCTGTTCAGCTACCGCGACCTCCTGCGCGGCGCCGAGGACCGCGACGCCGCCCTGCTGGACGCGGTCGAGAGCCTCGATTCCGACTTCGAGCACCTCTTCGCCTCCTGGTTCAACCGCGGCTTCCTGGTGCTGCACCGGATCGACTGGACCACGCCGGCCCACATCCTGGAGAAGATCATCCGCTACGAGGCGGTGCACGCGATCTCGGGCTGGGACGACCTGCGGCGGCGGATCGAGCCGGCGGACCGGCGCTGCTTCGCGTTCTTCCACCCGGCCCTGGTCGACGAGCCGCTGATCTTCGTCGAGGTGGCGCTGACCACCAGCATCGCCACGGCGATCGGCCCGATCCTCTCGGACGAGCGCCAGCCCATGGCCTCGCGCGAGGCCACGGCCGCGATCTTCTACTCGATCTCGAACTGCCAGCGCGGGCTCGCCGGCGTGACCTTCGGCAATTTCCTGATCAAGCAGGTGGTGGAGGATCTCTGCCGGGAGATGCCGGCGCTGAAGACCTTCGTGACGCTGTCGCCGGTGCCGGGCTTCCGCCACTGGCTCGACCGCGAGCGCCGGGCGGACGCGCCGCAGGGCCTCACGCGCGAGGACGTCGAGACCCTGCGCCTCCTCGACAGGCCCGACTGGCACGCCGACAAGGCGACCGCGGAGACGGTGCGCAAGGCGCTGCTGCCGGCCGCCGCCTACTACTTCCTGCGCGCCAAGACCCCGCGCGGCAAGCCGGTCGACCCGGTCGCCCGCTTCCATCTCGGCAACGGCGCCCGGCTGGAGCGGCTGAACTTCCTCGGCGACGTCTCCAAGAAGGGCCTCGCCCAGTCCTACGGGCTGATGGTGAACTACCTCTACGACCTCGCGGCGATCGAGAAGAACCACGAGACCTACGCCAACCTCGGCACGGTCTCGGCCTCCATCGCGGTCAACCGCGAATTGCGCCAGAACCTGCCCCCCGCCCGCGCCGTCGCGCTGGCGGAGGCCTGAGGCGACCCGACGCGCCGCTCCCTGTCCGGATCCCCACCATGGCCAACCACTTCTTCGACCTCGTCCGCGCCCGCCTGCCGCAGGATCCCGCCGCGCGCCTCTTCCTCGAGACGCCCGAGGGCCTGCGCTGGAGCTACGCCGACCTCGTGGCGGCGTCCGGGGCCTACGCGGCCGCCCTCGTCGGCCTCGGCGTGGCGCCGGGCGACCGGGTCGCCGTGCAGGTGGAGAAGAGCCCGGCGGTGATCGCGCTCTATCTCGGCTGCGTGCGGGCGGGCGCGGTGTTCCTGCCCCTCAACACCGCCTACACCCCGGCCGAGATCGCCTACTTCCTCGGCGACGCCGAGCCGGCGCTGTTCGTCTGCGATCCGGGCCGGCTCGACACGCTGCGGCCGGTGGCGGAGGCGGCGGGCGTCAAGCAGGTCGCCACCCTCGACGCGGCGGGCGAGGGCACGATGGCGGCGGAGGCGCGCGGCCAGACCGAGAGCTTCGCGGACGTGGCGCGGGGCCCCGACGACCTCGCGGCGATCCTCTACACCTCCGGCACGACCGGGCGCTCGAAGGGCGCCATGCTCACCCACGACAACCTCGCCTCGAACGCGCTCACCCTGGTCGAGGCGTGGCGCTTCACGGCGGACGACGTGCTGATCCACGCGCTGCCGGTCTTCCACACCCACGGGCTGTTCGTGGCCACCAACACGGTGCTGATGGCGGGCGCCGCGATGATCTTCCTGCCCCGGCTCGACCCGCCGCGGATCCTCGCCCTGATGGGCCGGGCGAGCGTGCTGATGGGCGTGCCGACCTTCTACACCCGCCTCCTCAAGGAGCCGGGCCTGACGCCGGCGGCGGCCAGGGGCATGCGCCTGTTCGTCTCCGGCTCGGCGCCGCTCCTGGCCGAGACCCATCGCGAGTGGCGCGAGCGCACCGGCCACGCGATCCTCGAGCGCTACGGCATGACCGAGACCAACATGAGCACCTCGAACCCCTATGACGGGGAGCGGGTCGCGGGCACGGTCGGCTTCCCGCTGCCGGGGGTGGCGCTGCGGGTGGTCGATCCGGAGAGCGGGGCGCCGCTCCCGGCCGAGGCGGTCGGCATGATCGAGGTGCGCGGTCCCAACGTCTTCAAGGGCTACTGGCGCATGCCGGAGAAGACCGCGGCGGAGTTCAAGCCCGACGGCTTCTTCATCACCGGCGACCTCGGCAAGATCGACGCGCGCGGCTACGTCCACATCGTGGGGCGGGGCAAGGACCTCATCATCACGGGCGGCTACAACGTCTACCCGAAGGAGGTCGAGACCGAGATCGACGCGCTGCCGGGCGTGCTCGAATCGGCCGTGATCGGCCTGCCGCACCGGGATTTCGGCGAGGGCGTGACGGCCGTGGTGGTGCGCCGGCCGGGCGAGCGGGTGGGCGAGGCCGAGATCCTGGGCGCCCTCGAGGCCCGGCTCGCCAAGTTCAAGCTGCCCAAGCGCGTGCTGTTCGTGAACGAGTTGCCCCGCAACACCATGGGCAAGGTGCAGAAGAACGTGCTGCGGGACGCCAACCGGGACCTCTACGCGGGCTGAGACCCGCCGCCCGAGGGGCCGCGATGCCGGAGAGCCGGCGCGTCCGACCCCGCCCGCGGCCGGCGCCCGCACCCCGCGCCCGGATGCCCCTCCGGGGCCGGGTGGCCTCCAGGACCCCGACGGCCGCGCATCGCCCGTAATGGTCGGGAAGCGCCCGGCGGGCTGCCTCCGGGACGGGAGCGCTGCCGAAGCGCGGCGCAGCGCACGCGGCCGACCATCCGCCCGGATCACACCCCCGCGCGGCGCCTGAGCGAAGCCCCAATCCGCCATCCCGAAGGGGTCGAGCGGATGTGGTCTGACGCGCACGCCCCAGCCGCATCCCCGCAATCCACACGCGCCCCCGCCGCCCGTCCGCAACCTTGACCGGTTGCCCGCCGCGTGTTTTGTTCACGTTATGTTCTCAAGATGAGTCGGCGGCGATGGCGGATGGCGCGAGGCAGGGCGAGGCGCATCCGGCCCTCGACGCGGTGACGGCGGCCTATCTGCGCGAGGCGGGCGGCGATCCCTGCGCGGCCCTGCGGCGGGCGGTGGCCGACGCGCTCGCAGCGCTCGACGAGGCGGAGCGGCAGCGGGCGGCGCGCGAGCGGCTGATCTCGCGCGGCTACGTCCGGGCGGGCTGCCGCCCGGCTGACTGACGGCCCTCGGCCCCGAAACGCGCCGGCCCGCGCCGGCCGGCATGTGCGGGCGAGCACCTAGGCCGGGGCGCGGCGGAGCTATTCCGCCGGCTTCCCGATGATCGCGACGGAGCGGATCCATGGACACCAAGGCAGACCTGATCCGGGCAGACCTGATCCGGTACGACATCCGCCGCGACCGCCACGGCTGGACGGTCTACGACGTGCGCACCGGCGAGACCGCGGTGATCGACGGCGTGCTCCAGGTCGGGCTCGACATGGACGAGGCGGACGCCGTCGCGGACGCGCTGAGCGCGGACGCGCCGCTGCCGGGCTTGGCCGCCTCGCTGGCGGCGCGCTGGCCGCACGCGGCCCCCGAGGCGGCCCGATTTCGCCGCGCCTGATGCCGGCGCCGACGCTCCGCCGGAGGGCCCCGAGCGGCCCTGACGGCCCCGGACCGAGCGCATCGTCCGACGAAGGGGATGCCGGTTCGTCGAAGACAAGGCCCCGAGATCAGAGACCTGGAGCGGCGCCCGATCGCCGCGTGATCGGGTGCCGCCCTAGGCCGCGCCGTCCCGGGCGAGGGACGCCGTCGCGCCCGGCCCCGCCTCGCCGCGGCGCAGATGCGCCACGAAATCCTGCGCGAAGGGCGGCAGGGCGGCGAGGTCGCGCATGCAGATGGTGAGGTCGCGGGTCGCCCAGGGATCCTCCAGCGCCACGATCGCGATCGCCATGGTGCGGGCGGCCCGCCGGGCCGTGGTCTCCGGCACGATGCCGAGGCCGACCCGGCACTCCACCAGCCGGCAGACCGCGTCGAAGCCCCGCAGCTGCACCCGCAGCCGCAGGGGCTGGCCGATCCGCGCCGCCTTGGTGAGCAGGAACCGGGTCAGGGCGCTCGCCCGGTCGAGCCCGACGAGGTCGTGGTCGATCACCTCCGCGAAGGGGACGGCGACGCGGGACGCCAGCGGGTGGTCGGCCGCCACCGCCAGCACGAAGCGGTCGCGCCGGAACGGATAGGTCTGCAGCGTGCCGGTCTCGACGGTCGCCGCCACCAGGCCGAGATCCGCCGCCCCCTCGGCGACCAGCCCGACGATCTCGTCCGAGAGCCGCTCCTCGATCTCGACGCTCACCCCCGGATGCTGCGTCAGGTAGGCCGAGAGCACCTCGGGCAGGAATTCGGTGAGCGCGTTGGTGTTCGACAGGACGCGGATCTGCCCGGCCGCGCCCCCCGCGAAGGCCGCCAGGTCCGCCTGCAGCCGCTCGACGCTCCCCAGGATCGCCCGGGCATGCGACAGCAGCGTGCGCCCGGCCGGCGTCGGCGTCACCCCGTGCCGGGCCCGGGTCAGCAGCGCGGCCCCGAGGGAGGCCTCCATCGCCCGGATGCGGTGGCTCGCCGCGGCGAGCGCGAGGTTGGCCCGGGCCGCCCCGTGGGTGATCGAGCCCGCCTCGACCACGTGGCGGAACAGGCTCAGGTCGACGAGGTCGAAATGCATCGGGCAGTCCCGCCGGGAGAGGGCCCGATCCTGCGCCGCGCACGAAGGGCCGCCGCGGGAAATCTCTGGTATACCAGGGATCGGATGGGTCCCCAGGTTTCGCGGATCGCGAAGTCTCCGTCAACGAGATTCGCATTGCGAACCGGACCATTTCCAAACAAAGAGGGCACGAATGGGCGGCGCGCCGCCGGAACGCCCGGGCCCCGTGGCCCCGTGGCCGCGTTGTCGCCCCGTGACGGAGCCGATACGTAGCTGAGTTGGGAGCCGGACCAGTCGCCGGGCCTGCACGGAGCAAGGATCGCATCATGGCCGAAATCGTCAGGCCCGCCGTGGCCCGACCCCTCTCGCCCCACCTCCAGATCTACCGCTGGACCTGGACCATGGCGATGTCGGTGGCCCATCGCCTCACCGGGATCGCCCTCTACGGCGGCACCGCGCTGGTGGCGGTCTGGCTGGTGGCGCTCGCCTCCGGCAAGGCGGCCTACGATCCCGTGGCCTGGCTCTACGGCTCGATCCTCGGGCGGCTGGTGATCTTCGTCTATACCTGGATCCTGATGCACCACATGCTGGGCGGCATCCGCCACCTCATCTGGGATTTCGGGCACGGCATGGAGCCGGGCACGCGCATCGCGATGGCGCGGTACACGCTCGTCGGCTCGGCCGTGCTCACGGTCGTGATCTGGGCCGCGGCCCTGCTGGCACGCTGAGGGAGAGCGCCATGGTCGACAACCGTCCCGAGGCCACCCGCACCATCCGGACCTCCTACGCCCGGGTGCAGGGGCTCGGCCCGGCCCATCACGGCACCGGCGAGTGGTGGCTGCACCGCGTCACCGCGGTCTCCAACGTGCCGCTGATCCTGTCCTTCGTGGTGATCGTCGCCCTCTGCGCCGGCCGCTCCTACGAGGACGCGGTGCGCCTGGTGTCGCACCCGCTCGTCGCGATCCTGCTGATCCTGGGCGTCCTCTCGGTGACGAACCATATGCGGATGGGCATGCAGATCGTCATCGAGGATTACGTCCACGACAAGGGTCTGAAGATCGCCGCGGTGATCGCCAACACCTTCTACAGCACGGTGGTGGCGGTCGCCTGCCTGTACGCCATCGTGCGGATCAGCCTGCGCGCCTTCGCCTGACGTCCAACCCCCTCGAGCAGCGCCCGATCACGTTGCCGCCGGACGCTGCTCCAGGTTCCTGATTTGCCGCATTTTCTTCGACGAGCCGGAAGCCACTTCGTCGGAAAATGCTAGAGGGATCACGCCCATGGCCATCAACGGAAAAGCCGCGCCGGCCCAGACCGGCCAGGCGTACCCCATCGTCGAGCACAGCTTCGACGTCGTCGTCGTCGGCGCCGGCGGCGCGGGGCTGCGCGCCACGGTCGGCTGCAGCCAGGCGGGCCTGCGCACCGCCTGCATCACCAAGGTCTTCCCGACCCGCTCGCACACGGTCGCGGCCCAGGGCGGCATCTCGGCCTCCCTCGGCAATATGGGCCCGGACGATTGGCGCTGGCACATGTACGACACCGTGAAGGGGTCGGACTGGCTGGGCGACCAGGACGCGATCGAGTACCTGGTGCGCAACGCCCCGGCCGCGGTCTACGAGCTCGAGCACTGGGGCGTGCCCTTCTCGCGCACGGCCGAGGGCAAGATCTACCAGCGGCCCTTCGGCGGCATGACCACCGATTACGGCAAGGGCACGGCCCAGCGCACCTGCGCGGCGGCCGACCGCACCGGCCACGCCATGCTGCACACCCTCTACGGGCAGGCGGTCAAGAACCGGACCAACTTCTTCATCGAGTACTTCGCCCTCGACCTGATCATGGACGAGGAGGGCCGCTGCCGCGGCGTCATCGCCCTCGACCAGGCCACCGGCGAGATCCACCGCTTCCGCGCCGCCATGACCATCCTGGCGACGGGCGGCTACGGGCGCGCCTATTTCTCGGCGACCTCGGCCCATACCTGCACGGGCGACGGCAACGCCATGGTGCTGCGCGCCGGCCTCGCCCTCGAGGACATGGAATTCGTGCAGTTCCACCCGACCGGCATCTACGGGGCGGGCTGCCTGATCACCGAGGGCGCCCGCGGCGAGGGCGGCTACCTCACCAATTCGGAGGGCGAGCGCTTCATGGAGCGCTACGCGCCCTCGGCCAAGGACCTCGCCTCCCGCGACGTGGTCTCCCGCTCCATGACCATGGAGATCCGCGCCGGCCGCGGCGTCGGCAAGAACAAGGACCACATCTACCTCCACCTCGACCACCTCGATCCCAAGATCCTGCACGAGCGCCTGCCCGGCATCTCGGAATCGGCCAAGATCTTCGCCGGCGTCGACGTCACCAAGGAGCCGATCCCGGTGCTCCCGACCGTCCATTACAACATGGGCGGCATCCCGACGAACTATCACGGCGAGGTGCTGACCCTGCGGGACGGCAATCCCGACTACGTGGTGCCGGGCCTGATGGCGATCGGCGAGGCGGCCTGCGTGTCGGTGCACGGGGCGAATCGGCTCGGCTCCAACTCGCTCATCGACCTCGTGGTGTTCGGCCGCGCGGCCGGGCTGCGCTGCGCCGAGATCGTGGAGGCGAACGGCCGGCTGCCGGACCTGCCGAAGGACTCGGCCGACAAGGCGCTCGCCCGCCTCGACCGCTTCCGCTACGCCAATGGCGGCAGGCCGACCGCGGAGCTGCGCCTCGACATGCAGCGGACGATGCAGAACAACTGCGCGGTCTTCCGCACCGGCGAGGTCCTGGAGGAGGGCAAGCACCTCATCCACAAGGTCTGGTCGGGCATCGACGACATCCGGGTCACCGACCGCTCGCTGGTCTGGAACACCGACCTGCTGGAGACGCTCGAATTCGACAACCTGATCGGCCAGGCGGTGGTCACGATGGAATCGGCGGTCAACCGCACCGAATCCCGCGGCGCCCATGCCCGCGAGGACTTCCCCGACCGCAACGACAAGGACTGGATGAAGCACACCCTCGCCTGGCTCGACCCGGAGGGCCGCAAGGTCACGATCGACTACCGGCCGGTCCACACCTACACGATGTCGAACGACATCGCCTATATCGAGCCGAAGGCGCGGGTCTATTGAGCGGCGCGGCGGGCGGGAGAGCCCCATGCTGAAGCGGATGCGCCGCGCCAAGCCGGCGGCCTCGCCCGATTTCCTGCGGGCCGGGGCCCCGGCGGAGCCGCCCGGCTCCTGGCAGGAGATCGTGCGCGGGGCCTCGTCCGGGGACCTCGCGGCCGAGCGCCTGCGCGTCGCCAACCCGATGCGGGAGGCCTACTTCGCGCAGAACGCGGATCCGGAGAGCCGCTTCGCCTCGAAATGGACCCACTACCTCGACGCCTACGACCGCCACCTGGCGCGCTACCGCGGCCGGCCGGTCCGGCTGCTGGAGATCGGGGTCAACCACGGCGGCTCCCTCCAGGTCTGGCGGCGCTATCTCGGGCCCGAGGCGGTGATCCACGGCCTCGACATCGACCCGCGCTGCGCGACGGTCGGGGATCCGGACGTCACCATCCACATCGGCAGCCAGACCGACCGGGCGCTGCTGGGGCGGATCGCCGAGGCGATGGGCGGGATCGACGTGGTGATCGACGACGGCAGCCACGTCAGCGCCCACCAGATCGCCACCTTCGAGACCCTCTACCCGCTGCTCGCGCCGGACGGGGTCTACGCGGTGGAGGACGTGCACTGCTCCTACTGGCCGGAGGTCGGCGGCGGCTACCGGGCGCCCGGCGCCTTCATCGAGTACGCCAAGGACCTGCTCGACCGCCTGCACGCCCGCTACGTGCTCGACCCCGACCCGGGGCCGCGCGACCCGGGCTTCGCCGACGTGACCGACGCGATCGCCTTCTACGACAGCCTCGTCGTGTTCGAGCGGCGCCCGAAGGGGCCGGCCCGGGCGATCCCGGTCGGATTCCGGATGCTGGAGTGAGGGAGGCGCGCCGTGACCCGATTTCCCCGCAGCGCCCGCGATCCCGCCGTGAGGGGCGGCCGCGCCTGCATCCGCGGCACGGTTCGGGCGATCGGGAGGGCGCACGACGATCGTCTTGCCGGTTCCCTCCTCCTGACCATCGAGGCCGGTCGGCTCCGGCTTCGGGCTCTCGGTTCCGATCAATCTGCCTAGGTTTGCGACATGGCCCAATTCTCCCTTCCCAAGAACTCGCAATACGGCGAGGGCAAGACCTGGCCGAAGCCGGCCGGCGCCAAGAACCTGCAGGAGTTCCGGATCTACCGCTGGAACGAGGATGACGGCCACAATCCGCGGATCGACACCTACTACGTCGACCGCGACGATTGCGGGCCGATGGTCCTCGACGCGCTCTTGTGGATCAAGAACAAGGTCGACCCGACCCTGACCTTCCGGCGCTCCTGCCGCGAGGGCATCTGCGGCTCCTGCGCCATGAACATCATGGGGCAGAACACGCTGGCCTGCACGCTCGGCATCGACGATTGCCGGTCGGCCCAGATCCGGATCTATCCGCTGCCGCACATGCCGGTCCTGAAGGACCTCGTGCCGGACCTGTCGAGCTTCTTCGCCCAGCACGCGGCCATCGAGCCCTGGCTGCAGACCGAGACGCCCTCGCCCGAGAAGGAGTGGCGCCAGACGCCGGAGGACCGCGCCCGCCTCGACGGGCTCTACGAGTGCATCCTCTGCGCCTGCTGCACCACCTCCTGCCCGAGCTACTGGTGGAACGGCGACCGCTTCCTCGGCCCGGCGGCGCTGCTCCAGGCCTATCGCTGGCTGATCGACAGCCGCGACGAGCACACGGGCGAGCGGCTCGACATCCTGCACGACCCGTTCCGGCTCTACCGCTGCCACACGATCATGAACTGCGCCAATACCTGCCCCAAGGGGCTGAACCCGGCCAAGGCCATCGCCGAGATCAAGAAGATGATGGTGGCGCGCGAGGTCTGATCCGGGATCCGGTTGATCCGAGCGGATCCCGTCTCACGCGCCCGCGCGGCGCCTGAGCGAAGCCCGCATCCGCATGGCGACGCAATCCGCCGCATTCGGGATGATCCTTCCCGCTGCGGCATTGCGGCCACACCCCCTCGAAAAGGCGCCTGCGGGCGCCTTTGTCGTTCCGGCCGGCCCTGCGGGCGCCTTCCGGTGCGGCTATGGCGGCGAACACCCCTCCTGTCCGGGATCCGTGATGCCGCGTTCGACCCTCCGCCCCGTCGCCGTGCCGTCGCTCGCCGTCGCGGCGCTCGCCGCGAGCCTGGGGGCCTGCGCCTCCTCGCGCTTCGACGCGGCGCCGCCGCGCCTCGCCGCCCGGCAGGCGCGCCCGGCCGCGCCCGAGGCGGAGCCGGATCTCGGCCCGCCCGGCCTCGCCGCCGGCCCGGTCACCTCCGCCCCGCTCGCGCCGCCGCCCGGCGCCAGCGCGGCGCCGGGCGAGCCGGCGGCCCCGTCCGGCGTGGCGGCCAATCCCGGCGGGCCGATCATGGCCGAGCCGGGCCCGGCGCCCGCGCCGGTGCAGCAGCAGGCCGCCCTGGCGCCGCCCCCGCCGGTCGCGGCCGGCGGGCGCTCCTCGGTGGTCGGCGGCTGGACCGCCAAGGACGCCACCGGGGCGAGCTGCCGCATCACGCTCGCCAGCACCCCGGCCCTCGACCTCTACAAGGCGACCTCGAGCGGCTGCGCCAACAAGGACCTCGCCAAGGTCACGGCCTGGGACTACCGCGACGGCGAGGTCTACCTCTACCAGCCGGGCGGCACGGTCGCGGCGCGGCTGCGCGCGGCGGGCGGCGCCATGGACGGCGCCCTCTCCAAGTCCGGCGCGCCGCTCGCGCTGGTGCGCTGAGGCTGGACAGGGGCGCGGATCGGGGCGAGGGTCGCGGCCCCGTCCCGCCGCCCCGGAGTCCCCGATGCCCTCCCTCGCCGAAGAGGTCGCCCGCACGTTCGGCAGCCCGGCCGTGATGATCGACCTCGACCGGGTCGAGCGGAACATCGCCCGGCTGCAGGCGGCCTGCGACGCCGCCGGCCTCGCCAACCGCCCGCACATCAAGACCCACAAGAGCCCGGTCCTGGCGCGGATGCAGCGGGAGGCGGGGGCGCGGGGCCTGACCTGCCAGACCCTCGGCGAGGCCGAGGTGATGGCCGAGGCCGGCCTCGACGACATCCTGATCAGCTACAACCTCGTCGGGCCGGAGAAGCTCGGGCGCCTCGCCCGCCTGCTGCGGCGCACCGCCCTGACGGTGAGCGCCGACCACCCGGCGGTGGTGGCGGGGCTGGGCGAGGCGGCGGCCGCGGCCGGGCGCCCCCTCGCGGTGATGGTGGAATGCGACACCGGCCGCGCCCGGGCCGGCGTCGCGCGCCCCGAGGAGGCGGTGGCCCTGGCGCGGCAGATCGCCGGCACGCCCTCCCTGCGCTTCGCCGGGCTCCTGCTCTACCCGCCGGAGGACGGCGTCGCGGCGACGCAGGCCTTCCTCGACCGCGTCCGGCAGGGCCTGGCCGGGGAGGGGCTGGAGGCCGGCATCGTCTCGACCGGCGGCACCCCGAACCTGCGGCATCTCGGGGCGGTCCGCGGCGCCACCGAGCACCGGGCCGGTACCGTGATCTTCAACGACCGCATGATGATGGCCTGCGGGGCGGCGCTCCCGGAGGATTGCGCCCTCGACGTGGTGGCCACGGTGGTGAGCCGGGCCGTGCCCGAGCGCGGCGTCCTCGACGCGGGCTCGAAGACGCTCACGGCGGATCCGGGCGGCGGCCTCGACGGGTACGGGCTGATCCGCGAGGCGCCGCGGGCCCGCATCCACAAGCTCGCCGAGGAGCACGGCTTCCTCGACCTCGCGGCCTGCCCGGAGGCGCTGCCGGTGGGCAGCGTGGTGCGGGTCGTCCCCAACCACGTCTGCGTCGTGGTCAACATGGTCGACCGGCTGGTGACGACCCGCGCAGGACGGATCGTCGGCGAGATCCCGGTCGCCGCCCGCGGCCTCACGGGCTGACGGGCGCGCCCGCGCGGGCGGCGGCGAGCATCGCCCCGGCGCGCGACACCTCCCGCATGATCCCCGCCCCGTCGTCGAAATCCGCGTCCCTCTCGACGATGACGACCCGCGCGGCCGCCCGCCGGAGGAGGTCCGCGTAGAGGCTCCAGCTCCGCTCGGAGATCGGCGCGCTGTGGCTGTCGATCATCCGCCCCCCGGCCTCGACGCCGCCCGAGAGGTGGACCTGCACGACGCTCTCCAGGGGAAAGGAGCGCAGGATGTCGGCCGGGTCCAGGCCGCGGTTGAGGCTGTTGACCTCGATGTTGGTCACGTCGAGGAGCATCCCGCACCCCGTCGCCCGCACGAGCTCGCGGAAGAACTCGCCCTCCGTCATCTCGGCCCCGGGGATCGTCAGGTCCGCGGTGATGTTCTCGAGGACCAGCGGGATCCCGAGGCAGTCCTGGACCGCGTTCACGTTGTCGATCGCGGCGCTCAGGTTCGACCGGCCGTACCAGACCGGCGTGAGGTGGCCGAGGCTCACGCCCCGCACGCGGGTCACCGCGAGGTGGTCGCTGTAGTAGGGCGCCGCCGTGAGCCGGCAGAGGCGGCGCACCTCCCCGAGATAGTCCGGGTTCGGGCGCTCCGCGCTCCCCACCGAGAGGTCGAGGCCGTGCAGGACGATGGGCAGGCGCTCGCGCAGCGCGGCGAGTTCGTTCCGCCGCTCCGGCCGGAACAGGTAGTTGTCGGCCATCACCTCGACGACCTCGACCCGGCCCGCGGCGCCGAGGATCTCCTCGCGCAGGTCGAGCCGGTAGCCGATCCCCGCGCCCAGGCGGGCGTTGGCGTCAGGGCGCTCAGGCATGCAGGACTCCGAGCCGGACCAGGTGCGAGACGTGCCGGCGCACGAGGTCCGCGACGTCCCCCCGCCGCAGCTCCTCTCCCAGGATCCGCGCGCAGGCGGCGAGGTCGGTGCGCCCGTCGCACAGGTCGAGCAGGCGCTCCGTCGCCGCGTTGATCGCGAGCGCGCCGGGCGCGCCGTCCTCCCGCCGGCGATAGACCGCGAGGATGCAGGCCGAGGGCTGCGGCGCCACCGCCTCGCCCCGGCCGAGCGCGGCCGCGATCGCCGCGACCGCGAAGCCGTGCCGCTCCACCGTCGTCCCGCGCGCCAGGCGGGGCCGGGCCTCGCGCGCCGGTTCGCCGTCGCCCGCGGACCGCGCCGGCTCCGCGCCCCGCTTCGTGCAGAGCCGCTGCCGCTCGTACCGGACGAGGTCGAACAGGTAGGGCGGGTCGCCGGCCCCGACCGCCTGGGCGAGGCTGCTGCCGAACCCGATGAGATGCGCCAGGGACTGCGCCCTATCCTGGGACGGGTGGCCCGCGTAGTAGCGGCGGTAGGCCCGCGCGACGCGGTCCGGCGCCGCGGCGCAGGCCGCCGGGTAGGCGTTGCGGATGCGGTCGAGCGCCTTGCCGAACAGCTCGCCGGCGATCTCCTCCACGGGCGCGCGGGGCAGCGCCGCCAGCGCCGCGGCCTCGGCCGCCGGCAGGCCCAGGCTCTCCACCGCGGCTTCCGGATTCTTGAAGAACAAACCCCGATAGATTTCGTCGGTATAGAGTTTCGCCAGCACGGATTGCATGTCAGACAAGCTCATCCTGGCGATCTCACCCCATCATCTGAAGGAGAAGAATTTCACGATCGTGGTGAGAATGCCGGAATTGAACCGGCTGCTGGTGTCCGTGATCTGGGCGAACTCGGATCGCCGGCACTTGGTGTTGTCGGCCGAGCAGGAGCCGGCCCCGCAGGAGGCGCCGCCGCTCGCCAGATCGAGGTCGTCCAGGGGCAGGGATTGCGGGTCCGAGGGCGCCGCGACCTCCACGGCCTCGAACGGGTCGCCCTGCTCGGGGGCGCTCCCCTCGGGCCGGGCGCCGTCCTTGTCGTCGCGGGTCGGCATGCCGGTCTCCTCCGTGGCGCGTCGGGTCGATGGTCCGGCCGCGTTCGGGGGCACGCGGCGCCCGCCCTGGCCGTGCACCGCGCATGTCCGTGACCGGCAGGACGCGTCCTCCTCGGCGGGGCAGTCCTCGACGCCTCCCCTCCCGGGGGATGCGCCCGCACTCCCGCCGATGCTCCAATCCGGCCGGACTTGCAACTGTACAGACGAAGAGTATCACTTGGGCATGACTCCCGCAACGCGGCCTTCTCGTTGCGTATGCTCCGGCCTCGGCGCAAGTCGGGCGCGCTCGTCTGCGCCGGGACGCCGCGAGGGCCGGTCTCTCCTGATGCGGGGGAGCCTGTGCCGGCCCGCGGCGGGGAGCGGCCGGCCGTGACGGACCGGGCGCAGGCGCGCGGCGCGTCCCCGATCGACGATCCGCCCCGGGCGTCCCTCGTCGAGGCGCTGAGGCGGATGGGCCGCGGCGGGGCGGGCGCGCGGCGGCTCGCGATCGATCTCGGCTGCGGCGCCGGTCAGGACAGCCTCGCCCTGCTGCGCCGGGGGTGGACCGTCGTCGCGATCGACGCCTCCGCGCGCGCCGGGGAGGCCGTGCGGGCGGCGGTCGAGCCGCGCCACGCCGCCCGGTTCCGCTTCGTCCGGGCGCGGTTCGAGGCCGCGGCGCTGCCCGCCGGAGCGGCGCTCGTCAATGCCAGCTTCAGCCTGCCGTTCTGCGCGCGGGAGCACTTCCCGCGCGTCTGGGCCGGGATCGAGGCCGCCCTGGCTCCGGACGGATGGTTCGCCGGCCACTTCTTCGGCATGCGGGACGAGTGGGTCCGCGAGGGCGCCTGCCTCGGGTGGACGGCGGAGGAGATCGCGCGGCTGTTCGCGCGCTTCGAGGTCGTCTGGCGGCGCGAGGAGGTCGAGCGCGCCCCGTCGATCCACGGCCCGGTGAAGCGCTGGCACATCGTCGCGGTGGTCGCCCGGAAGCGGGCGCCGGGAGGCGGCCGGTTCGGCTGACCCGGTCGCGGGCCGTCGCGTGTCGCCCGGCATCAGGGGGCCGTGGCTCGACGGGGCGGCGGGGCCCCGGGCGCCCGTCGCGGCGGGACCGCGGCCCCGAGCGGGCGGGCCGGGGATCAGATCCGGGCGCACAGGCCCCACCAGAGCGGCAGCGTCAGGAAGGACAGTACGGTGCCGATGCCGACGAGCAGCGTGATCAGCCGCGCGTCGAGGCCGTACTGGATCGCGACGATCGACCCGCCGATCTGCGGCGCCATCGCGGATTCGAGCAGCGTGACCTGGACCGGGACGCCCCTCAGACCGAGCAGGCCGATGTACAGGGCCATGATGATCAGGGGGGCGAGCAGGAGCTTGTAGCCGATGCCCAGGCACAGGGCCAGGGCGTTGCCGGAGAGGGCCGCGGCGCGAAGCTGCAATCCGACGGAGACGAGCGCCAGGGGAGCCAGCGTGCCGCCGAGCCGCGCCAGGATCGACGCGAACCAGTCGGGATAGGGGAGGGGCAGCAGGAGGAGGGCGGCCGCGAGCGCGATCAGCGGCGGGAAGCCCGCGATCCTCTTGAGAATGTCGCGATGCGTGAGCGATGGTCCCTCGGCGTAGAAGCACACCGCGAGGATCCCGAGCGTGCTGAGGACCAGGTAGGTCCCGAGTTGATCGATGATGATCCCGAGCTGCATCTTGTCCGCGCCGAAGAAGCTCTCGATCACCGGCAGGCCGATGAAGGAGGTGTTGCCGAGCCCGGCCACGACGCTGAGCGCGCCCGTCGTCTTCCTGCTGAAGTTCAGCATCCTGCCGAGCAGCCAGAACAGCACCACGCTCGCGAAGAAGACGATCCACGGCATGGCGATCGCGTAGAGCACGGACGCGTCGATGCGCACGGAGTGGATGTGGGACAGGATCAGCGCCGGCAGCGAGATGTGGATGATGAAGGCGTTCAGGGCCGTGTGGGCGTTGTCGGGGACGCGCCCGGCCTTCTGCAGGATGATCCCGATCATCAGGCAGGCGAACAGCATGATGATGTTGTCCATGGCGTCACGCCCCTGTTCGGCGGCCGTCCCTCCGGCCTTCGTGGATCAGTCGGCGTCGCCCGCGCGGGTGGCGGGGGCGGGGACATCCGCGAGATCGCTCGCCCCGGGCGAGGCCGCCTGAACGACGCGGTCGGCGTGGCAGATGATCAGCAGAAATGCAGTCATGGCTACCACATCCGGCATGAGTGATGATGCTCCCGGGTCGCCTCGGAGTGCATCCTTGTCGATTTACGCCGCTTGCGCCTCCGCCAAACGGAGGAGAGCGTTCGTCGTCTTGAAGAGTTGCGCGGGCGCCGTGATCGGCAGCGCGAACTCAGCGTGCGGGCAGCTTTCGCCTGTCGCGCATCCGGCGGTTACGACGCATCCCCGAGGGGCGACCGCAGGCCGAGCACGACGCGCAGGAGATCCGTGTGCGAGCACCCGCAGCTCGCCGGGCGGGAGCCGGACCAGGGTGGCGGCCGAGGCGAGCGGGGGTGACGAAGTCCCGCTCCGGCTCGCGCAGGAGGCGCAGGAGCGCCTCGCCGACCTTCGCCAAGGCGACCCGGGAGGCGTACGGGACCCGTCCCGTCGCGTCGCTGAGGCGCGCGTCGCGTCCCCTGCTCCCGTGCCGGGCGGTCACCTCGGCCACGAGCCGCCTCCCGTCCGCCGTCGCGCCCACGAGGCGTCCCGCCCGCTCGCGGAGCAGGCTCCCCCGCGCGCGCTCGGCCCGCGCCTTGAGCGTTGCCGAACACGATGCGCCGGTCCGGCGCCAGGATCAGGACCGCGGCGGAGAGCGCGTCAGCGGCGCCCCGATGGAGTCGTCGTGGTCGCGGTCCGCGAAGCAGTTCCGCCCGGAGGGGCTGGCATGGACGGCCTCGACGCTCATGTCCGGCTCGCGGCTCTCGCACATCGGCTCGCGCAGGGGATGCACCGGGCCGATCGGCGTCATCGGGTTGAGATGCATATTCTCCGCTGCGGGCTTCAGAATTTCTTCTGCATAGCCGTGATGTGCGGCCATTCTGCTTTCATCGCCAGGCGCCATCCTGCGGCGCGAGGCGTCGTGACGGATGGACAACTCGGCTGCACGACAGGATATCCGCCTTCAACGGGAAGATTGCGTCCCGGAGACGGATGGCAAGCCCGGCCGGGCGGCGCCGCCGGCCCGGCTCACGGATTGACCCGCACTCCCACCAGGAACGTGTCGGAGCGGTAGCTCGATCCCGCCGCGGTGCTGCGCAGGTCCTCGTGCGTGTAGCTCGCCCGGATGCCGAGCCAGCGGGTGAGCCGGTAATCGAGCTTCAGGCCGGCGAGCAGCCCGTCCTCGCGGATGCCGACGCCCCGATACTCGTTCGAGTAGAGAGAGCCCATCAGCGTCAGGCGCAGGTTGCGCAGGAGGTCGTAGGTGAGCTCCGCCCCGTAGGATTGGGTGAGGACGCCGCTCGCGTTCGGCACCACGGTCTCGATCACGCCGGTGCTGGCGGTGAGCCGCAGGGCGATCAGCGGCGTCGCGGCCCAGAGCAGCGCCCCGTCGAAGACCGGGCCGGTGACGTCGCGCAGGCGGTTGTCCGCGTAGCCGCGGCGCAGATAGCCGGCCGAGACCTCGCCAATGAGGATGCGCGAGAGTTCGAAAGACGACCCGCCCCGCAGCGTCAGCCCGTCCGAGTCCCGCCGGTAGCCCGCGGAATCGGCCCGCAGGTCGTGCACGCGGGTGTCGAGGAGCGCGTCCACGAAGGGGGTGAAGCCCGGGCCGATCTCGTAGCCCGTGCGCAGGCGCAGCCCGTAGGTGTTGGCGTTGCGCTCGTCCTGGCGCTGGACCGAGCCGTTGGCGAGGAGCGCGTCGTCGAAGGAATCGCGGGTGATCACCCCGCGCAGGGCCACCTGCAGGCGGTTGAAATCCTGCACCACCCCGACCGTGCCGCCGTAGCTCGCCGCGACCGGACGCTCGCGCAACTGCGCGTTGAGGTCCGGACTGTTCGCGCGCTGGGTCGTGACGAGGTAGCTGCCCTGGACCTCGATCCGGGTGTCGCGGGAGGCGTCGAGGCGCAGGAGGAAGGCGCCGTCGCCATCCGGGCGGTCGGCCGTGCGGTTGTCCGGGAAGCTGACGTAGCCCCCGCGCAGGGTCCCGCTGAGCGAGTGGGCCGACCAGTCGCTCTGGAAGCCGAGCTCGCCGTCCGTGCGGAACGCCGCCGAGCCCTTGCCCTTGGCGGCGCGGTCCGGGTTGGTGTCGTAGCCGGCGCTCTCCTGCAGGGCGGGAAACAGCGTCAGGCCGCCGACCTTCACGCCGAGCGGCGCGTAGGGGTCGGTCGGGTCGATCGGGCGTCGCCGCAGGAGCGGCGCGGCGAGGTTCGGATCGGGCAGGCCGACCACTGGCTCCTGCACGACCGGATGCAGGGCCGGCGGATCGGCGACCGGAGCCTGCGTGAGCGGCCGCACGAGGCCCGCCGTCGGCGGCCGGGTGCGCCGCTGCGGCGGCCGGCGGGGCTTCTCGCCCGCGCCCAGAGGGCGGGCGGAGGGACGGGCTTGGGCGCGGGGACCTGTCTCGGCCGTGCCGCGCAGGCGCAGGCTCCCGGACGCCGCCGCGCCGCCCGCCTCGGCGGCGATTCCGGGCGCCGGGTCCGTGCCGGGGAGCGGAGCCTGGGCCCGGGCCGGTCCGGCCAGGAGCAGCGCCGCGAGGGCGAGCCCGCCTGCGGACCAGGGTCCCGGCGCGGACCAGGGTCCCGGCGCGGATCCGGCTCCGCCAGCGGACGGGTTCGCCGGCCGCTTCCCGGCGGCCCGTCCCCGCTCGTCTGTCGGCCGCTCTGGCACCACCGGCCGCTCCGCCTCGCCGGGCCTGCAGGGCAGGGCGCCGGACCCCAGGATCGAGGGAGCCGCCCGGATGCGCGGCCACGGCCCCGCAAGCGCGCGGCTCCCCGGACCGGCAATAAAACGTTAGGGTTAGCAGCCGATTAACGCATCGGGGCCGGGCCGGCCGCCGCGGGCGGCCGGGACGACGCCCGCCTCGTCGAGGTGATCGCCAACGCGGCCGCCCGGACCGCGCTCGACGTCCCGAGGGGCGGGCCCTCGCCTGAGGAGGGCCGCGCCGCCGTGGGCGGTCCGGTCACGGGGCGTCCGGCGGCGCCGCGTCGCCCGGGCCGAGCGCCCGCTGCATCAGCACGGTGTCGAGCCAGAGCCCGTGCTTCCAGCCGACCGCCCGCAGCACCCCGACCTGCGCGAAGCCGAGGGCGGCGTGGAGGCGGATCGAGGCCGCGTTGGCGGAATCCCCGATCACCGCCACCATCTGGCGGAAGCCGCGGGCCGTCGCGGCCTCGACGAGGTCCCCGAGCAGGCGCCGGCCGATGCCCTGGCCGAGGCGGGCGGGATCGACGTAGACCGAGTTCTCGACCGTGCCCCGATAGGCCGGCCGGGTCCGGTAGGGGCCCGCATAGGCGTAGCCGAGGAGGGCGTCGCCCGCGACCGCCACGAGGTAGGGGTAGCCCGCCCCGACCAGGCCCGCGTGGCGGCGCAGCATCTCGGGCATGTCCGGCGGATCGAGCTCGAACGAGGCGCGGCCGGTGCGGACCGCGTGGGCGTAGATCGCCTGCACGGCCGGGATGTCCTCCGGGCCGCAGGGCCGCACGATCAGGTCGTCCGCACGCGCCATGCCGCTTCCCCTCCCGCATCCGGCCCCGCTTGTGCCATGCCGGGGGCGCCCGCGGATCCCGGGCAGGGTCATAGGTTTTCCGGAAGATCACTTCCGGAAAACCTATGACAAGCCCGCGCGGCGCTCGAGGGAAGCCGAAATCCGCATTGCGAAGCAATCAACCGGATGTCGTATCAGGGGTCGAGGCGGGCGAACACCACCTGTGTCTCGCCGTAGGTCCGGCGCTCCAGCTCCGAGAAGCCGGGCGGCAGGGCGAGGGCGGCGCAGGCCGCCTCCTCGACCAGGGCGAGGGCCCCCGGCGCGAGCCAGCCGCCCGCCCGGCAGGATTCCAGGGCCCTCGGGGCGAGGTCGCGCCCGTAGGGCGGGTCGCAGAAGACCAGGCCGAAGGGCTCGCCCGGCGGGGCCGCCCCGAGCCGGGTCGCGTCGCGGCGGAAGAGCCGGGTCGTGCCGCCCAGGCCGAGCGCCTCGACGTTGCCGCGGATCACCCCGCGCGCCTCGGCGCCCTCGTCGACCATCAGCGCGAAGGCGGCGCCCCGCGACAGGGCCTCCAGGGCCAGGGCGCCGGTCCCGGCGAAGAGGTCGAGCACCCGTGCCCCCGGGACGGGGTCGCCGTAGGCGTGGGCCAGCACGTTGAAGAGCGCCTCGCGCAGCCGGTCCGAGGTCGGCCGGATCGCGTCGCTGCGCGGCCCCGCCAGGGCCCGGCCCCGCAGGGCGCCGCCGACGATGCGCATGGCTCAGCGCCCGCGGGGCGGCCGCCCTTCGCCGGGCCGCCCGCCGCCCGGTCGTCCGCCCGGTCCGCCGGGTCGCGGGGCCGCGCCGCCGCGACCCGGCCGGCCGCCCTTCGAGCCGCCTTTTGCAAAGCCGGGGCCGCCCTTTGCAAACCCGGAGCCGCCCTTTCCGGGACCGCCCTTGCCGAAGCCGGGGCCGCCGCGGCCCGCGCCGGGGCCGCCCTTGCCGAAGTCGCCCTTGCCGAAGCCGCCCTTGTCAAAGCCGCCCTTGTCAAATCCGCCCTTGCCGAAGCCGGGCCGGCCGCCGCCCTCGGGGCGCGGACGCGCGCCGCCCTCGGGCCGCCCTGACCCCTCCGGGCGCGGGCGCCGCGCGGGGCGCTCCTCGCCCGCGCGGGGCGGGCGGTCGCCGCGGGCGGGCCGCTCGCGATCTAGGCGGCCCTCCGGCCGCTGCCGGCCCTCCGGCCGCTGCCGGCCCTCCGGCCGCTGCCGGCCCTCCGGCCGGGGCCGGCCCTCGGGCGGGCGGCGCGGCTCGGGGGCGGGCTCCGCCTTGAGGCGCTCCACCACGACGCGGCGCTCCCCCGTCGCGATCGCGCCGACCCGCTCGCGCGGGCGCTCGGCCGCCGCGGCCCGGGCCTCCTTGGGATCGTTCGTCCGCCGCCGCAGCCGCGGGCGCGCCTCGACCGCGGCCTCGATCTCCGGGTCGTGCCAGACCGCCCGGCGCAGGGCCGGCCCGGTCGCGGGTTTGCGGTCCCGCTCCGGGCGCGCCCCGGGGGCGGGCGGGCGCGCGAATTGCGGCCGGGCCGGGTCGCGGCCCGGCCGGGCCGGACGCTCGCCGCGGTCGAGGCGCTCCCCGCGATCCGGGCGCGCGCTGCGGTCCGGGCGCTCGCCCCGGGGCCGGTCGCGACCCGGGGCGCCCGTCCTGCCGGCCGCCGGGGCCGGGGGTTTGGGCGACCCGAACGGGGCGATCGGCTCGCGCACGGGGCTGGTGAAGTCGACGCCGGCCTGCTCGGCGAGGGAGCGGCCGAGCTGCTCCTTGAGCACCTTGGTGCGCACCTCCTCGACGAGCCCGACCTCCAGGTCGCCGAGCTGGAACGGGCCGAAGGAGAGCCGGATCAGCCGGTTCACCGAGAGGCCGAGATGCTCCAGAATCCGCTTCACCTCGCGGTTCTTGCCCTCCCGCAGGCCGAGCGTCAGCCAGACGTTGTCGCCCTGCTGCCGGTCGATGCTGGCCTCGACGGGGCCGTATTCCATCCCGTCGATGGTGACGCCGCCGCGCAGGCGGTCGAGGGCCGCCTGGTCGACGTCGCCGTAGGCGCGCACCCGGTAGCGGCGCAGCCAGCCGGTCTCCGGATGGGCGATCACCTTGGCGAGACCGCCATCATTGGTGAGGAGCAGCAGCCCCTCGGTATTGATGTCGAGCCGGCCGATCGCCACCACCCGCGGCAGGTCCTCGGGCAGGATGTCGAACACGGTCTGGCGCCCCTCGGGGTCGCGGGCGGTGGTCACCACGCCGCGGGGCTTGTGGAAGATCCACAGCCGGGTGCGCTCGCGGACGGGCAGGGGCTCGCCGTCGACGACGATGCGGTCGCCGGGCCCGACCGTCACGGCGGGCGTGGTCAGGGTCTCGCCGTTGAGGCTGACGCGCCCCTCCAGGATCATCGCCTCCGCGTCCCGCCGCGAGGCGACGCCCGCCCGGGCCATGACCTTGGCGATGCGCTCGGGCTCGGCCGTCTCGGAGGGCGCGGGGCGGGCGGGGGAGGCCGCGCCGGGGGACGCCTCGGCCGTCCCGCGGCGGCGCCTCTCCCCGCGGGGCTCGTCGTCGTTGCTGTCGCTCATGCGCGCCTGATACCAGAGCGCATCCTTTTCCGCGAGCGGGGCCGATGGGGGATTCGCCGGAGACGACGAGACGGGGCCGCCCCGATCCGCTCGGGCTCGCCTTCGCGGCGGCGCGGGAGGCGGCCGCCCTCGGGGAGGTGCCGGTGGGCGCCGCGATCGTGCGCGACGGGACCGTGCTGGCGGTGGCGGGCAACCGCCCGCGCACCCTGCGGGACCCGACCGCGCATGCGGAGATCCTGGCGATCCGGGCCGCCTGCCGGGCGATCGGCGACGAGCGGCTGATCGGCTGCGACCTCTACGTGACGCTGGAGCCCTGCGGCATGTGCGCGGCGGCGATCAGCCTCGCGCGCCTGCGCCGCCTCTACTTCGCCGCCGCCGACCCGAAGGGCGGCGCCGTCGAGCACGGGCCGCGCTTCTTCGCGCAGCCCACCTGCCACCACGCCCCGGAAGTCTACGGGGGGCTGCGCGAGAGCGAGGCCGCTTCCCTGCTGCGGGAGTTCTTCCGCGCGCGGCGGGACTGAGCGGAATGGCCCCGCCGCGCGATCTCCGCGGGCGGCTCATCCGCCATCCGGTCGATGGCTTCGCCATCTCCCATTTCGGCCGTGCGGATATCGGCGTCGCTCAGGCGCCGCGCGGGCTTGCGATCCGGGATCCGCTGCGATCGAGCGGATCCCGGATCAGGCGGCCCTGGCTTGGCTCCGCGCCGAGGCCCGCGCGATCGCGTCGACGACCCGGTCGGGCGCGAGGTGATGGATCATGTGGCCCATGCCCGGAACGACGATGAAGTCGCTGCGCGGCAGGTCCCGGTGCAGCCGCTCCGATTGGCGGCCGACATCGGCGATCTGGTCGTCCGCGCCCGTGATGATCACCACCTTCTGCGTCAGGTCGCGGTAATGCCCCTGAAGCTCCATGCTGACGGGGGTCATGAGCGCCGCGTCCTCGGCCGCCGCGCGCAGCTGCGACGGGCGGAGCATCAGCTCCTTGGGCATCTGCGCGTCGAAGCGCGCCGGCACGTCGGCGGGCGCGAACATGGCCTTGATCAGGCCCGGCAGGATGAGCCGGGCGATCAGCGGCGACACGGTGTGGCGCATCACGTCCCCGAGCACCGGGATGGCCGGGGGCGAGAACAGGACCACGTCGGCCCGCAGGGTCGGGTAATAGTACCCCGAGGCGAGCACGAGGCTGCGCACGAGGTGCGGGGCCTGCAGCGCGAGGGCGACCGCGACCAGGCTGCCCCACGAATGCCCGAGCACGACCGCCCCTCTGACCCCGAGGCGCTCCAGCGCGCCCTGAAACAGCGTCGCGTGCGCCCGCGGCGTCCAGAGGGCCCGCGGGCGCGACGTGTAGCCGTAGCCCGGCCGGTCGATGATGATCACCCGGTGGCGCGTGGCGAGCGCCTCGACCACGCCGCTGACGAGGAAATCCTCGATCATGGTGCCGTTGCCGTGAATGAGCACCAGGGGGTCGCCCCGTCCCCGCTCCACGTAGTGCAGGCGCACCCCGTCGACGGTGAGGAACCGGCCGACGGGCGGGTGGTCCCGCTCCGCCTCGCGGGCCTTGATGGCGGCGTAGACCGCCGAGGCCCCGAGGGCAGCCCCTGAGGCGACCAGGGTAGGCACCAGCCAGGTCGGGCGGCGGGTGGGCGGCCTCAGATGATCGGTGCTGTCGTGGCGCATGTGTCCTCGCTTGATCGAGCCGGGTCAAGCCGAGGCCCTGCGGTTTGTTCCGAGGCCGCCGCAGCACCATGAGCTGCCGTCGCCGAGGAAAGTCTCACGAATACGTCGGATCATCGATTGTCGTGGGCTTTCTCGCTGCGGAATCGGGCAGAATTGCTGGGCTCGCGCGGCCGACTCCATTTTCCCCGCCCTGACGGGGCGCCGGCCCGCCCGCGCGGCGACCCGCTCCGTGCCACCCCATTCAGCCTTGTCGATTGATTATAGCACCAGCTATAATCGGCGCGCAGGCGGGAGCGCGGGACGATGCGGGCGTGGCGGTTCGAACAGGCCGGGGGGGAGGCGAGCCTCGGGGCGATGAACGGGAGCGTCGCGGTGCACGGCACGGGCTCCTGGCTGCGGCGGCTGCTCGCCTTCCTGGGGCCGGGCTACATGGTCTCGGTCGGCTACATGGACCCGGGCAACTGGGCCACCGACATCGCGGGCGGCGCCAAGTTCGGCTACACCCTGCTCGCCGTCGTCCTGCTGTCGAACCTGATGGCGATCGTGCTGCAGGCGCTCGCCGCCCGGCTCGGCATCGCCACCGGCCGCGACCTCGCGCAGGCCTGCCGCGACCATTATCCCCGGCCGGTGGGCCTCGCCCTCTGGCTCGCCTGCGAGGCGGCGATCATCGCCTGCGACCTCGCCGAGGTGATCGGCACCGCCATCGCCCTGAAGCTGCTCTTCGGTCTCCCGCTCCTGTGGGGCGCGGTGCTCACCGGCCTCGACGTGCTGCTGATCCTGCTCCTGATGCGGCGGGGCTTCCGCGCCCTCGAAGCCTTCGTGATCGCCCTCCTGACCCTGATCTTCGCCTGCTTCGCCGTCCAGATCGCGCTCGCGGCGCCGCCGCTGCGGGCGGTGCTGGGCGGCTTCGTGCCGAGCCCCGCCATCGTCACCGATCCGGCCGCCCTCTACCTCGCCATCGGCATCCTCGGGGCGACCGTGATGCCCCACAACCTCTACCTCCACTCGGCCATCGTGCAGACCCGGGCCTATCCGCGGACCGAGCCCGGCCGGCGCGCGGCCCTGCGCTTCGCGGTGGCGGATTCGACCATCGCCCTGATGCTCGCCCTCTTCGTCAATGCCGCGATCCTGATCATGGCGGCGAGCGTCTTCCACGCCGCCGGGCGGACCGACGTCGAGGAGATCGAGCAGGCGCACGAGCTGCTCGCGCCGCTGCTCGGCACCGGCCTCGCCTCGATCCTGTTCGCGGTGGCGCTCCTCGCCTCGGGCCTCAACTCCACGGTCACGGCGACGCTCGCCGGCCAGATCGTCATGGAGGGCTTCCTGCGGCTTCGCCTCGCGCCCTGGCTGCGCCGCCTCCTGACCCGGGCCATCGCCATCGTGCCGGTCATCGCGGTCACCGCCCTCTACGGCGACGCGGGCACCGCGCGGCTGCTGGTGCTGAGCCAGGTCGTGCTCTCGATGCAGCTCCCCTTCGCGGTGATCCCGCTCATCCGCTTCGTCTCCGACCCGGCCAAGATGGGGCCGCTCGCGATCCCCGGCTGGCTGCGGGGCCTGTCCTGGGTCATCGCGGCGCTGATCGTCGGGCTCAACGCCAAGCTCCTGGCGGACGCGCTCTTCGGGTCCTGACGCTGCGTCCCGGCAGCATTCGGCCGTCTTCCGCCTGCGGCAGGCCGAATCGTCGCGCCCGGGCGGCCGGCCTCTGCTTGCAATTTAGGCAGTGTGAGGCCGATATCGGCAGGCGCGGCCGGAACATGCGCGGCATGAAAGACTTCTGTGTCGAGACGTCCCCGACCGTGGCGCACGCATGAGAATCAGAACAGGCTTCTCGATCGCCTTCGACCTGCCCGCGCCGACCCCGATGGTGCTGATGCTGAGCACCCATCCGTCCCGCGCGGCCGATCTGCTGGCACCCGAGGCGATCGTCTTCGACCCGCCGCTGCCGGCGCGCCAGTACCGGGACGCGTTCGACAATCTCTGCACGCGCATCCTCGCGCCGGCCGGGCGGCTGCGCATGGCGGCCGAGGCGACGGTGCGGGATTCCGGCCGGCCGGACGAGCAGGCGCCGCAGGCCCGGCAGGTCCCGGTGGCCGACCTGCCGGACGCGGTGCTGCCCTTCCTGATGGGCAGCCGCTACTGCGACACCGACAAGCTCGGGGCGACCGCCTGGCAGCTCTTCGGCGCGGTGCCGGAGGGCTGGGGCCGCGTCCAGGCCATCGTCGACTTCGTGCACCGCCACATCCGCTTCGACTACATGCAGGCGGACGCGACCCGCAGCGCCTCGGAGGCCTACGCGCAGGGGCGCGGCGTCTGCCGGGACTTCGCGCACCTGACGGTCGCCTTCTGCCGCTGCATGAACATCCCGGCGCGCTACTGCACGGGCTATCTCGGCGACATCGGCGTGCCGCCGGTGCCCGACCCGATGGATTTCTCGGCCTGGTGCGAGGTCTATCTCGACGGGCGCTGGTACACGTTCGACGCCCGCCACAACCGCCCGCGCATCGGCCGCATCCTGATGGCCCGCGGCCGCGACGCCACCGACGTGGCGCTCACCACGAGCTTCGGGGAGGCGCGGCTCGCCGAGTTCACGGTGCGCACGGAGGAGGTGCCGGAGGCGGCGCGGGGCAGGGCGGCCTGATCCGGGACGGCCTCGGTGGAGCCTGCCCAATTCCGAATCTTGATTCCAGAATGTGGTTTTCTCATGTGGAATGCGCATTCGCGCACTTGATCACGTGGTGATCTGTTCTGCTGTATATCATCTAGTATTTTTATTTTACTGTTTGGATCGAATACCGAATGTAGAGTTTGCCAGTGAGCCGTGCCTTTACTGTGCGAAACCAGGGCGGAAGCTCGCTTGCGCGATTTGGATGAAGCGGAGTATATAGAGGCATGGGTTGCCAATCACATGGCGGGCCGGTAGTTCGTTCAGTCAATTCGAAATTCCCATGTCTCACTATCATCTTTACATCGATGATTCCGGCAGCCGTCGACCTGACGCCTTAAATCATCAGGTAAGAATGGATGGGATGGATTATTTTGCCCTTGGTGGCATTTTAATCAGAGAAGATGACATTGGTTTCTTAATAGAGATGCATAAGGCATTTATTAATAAATGGGGTTTGATTTATCCCTTGCATTCAACAAAAATAAGAGGAAAAAGAGATAATTTTGCATGGCTTGGTAGAGACGCTCAAAGAGAGAAGGATTTCATGTTTGAATTAAATTTGTTCATTACCTCATTGCCAATTGTATGTAATGCTTGTGTCGTGCACAGACCTGGCTATGTAGAGCGATATATGACAAAATATAATGGTAAGCCGTGGCGGATGTGCAAAACCGCTCACGCGATCTTGATTGAACGATGTGTGAAATTTGCTCTAAAATCTCAATGCAAACTCAAGATTTTTTTTGAGGAATCTGGAAAGCACGAGGATAGAGACATAATCAGCTACACGAAAGACCTAAAGGCACGAGGAATGCCGTTCGACAAAATTTCGTCGTCGGGCTACGACTCCTTGGAAGCTGATGTGTTTAGGAGTGCTCTTCTGGGCGATCCTCGCCGCGTTACAAAAAATGTACCGATGGTGCAGGTATCGGATTTGGTATTATATGCGATAGCAAAAGGTGGTTATTTATTGAATTACGGACCTCTTCAGGCGTTGTTAGATGCGGGAAAGCTCATCAACTCGTACTTGGTGCCTGAGCAAGTTGGTGCTTTGGGGATTAAATATAGCTGCTTTGATAAGGTTGAGAAACGATAAAGGTCCGGATTTCTCCGGACCTTTTGCGGCCTGCTACGCAGACCCCGGGGTTGCACCCACAGAGTCGAATGTAAGCGACGCACAAATTTTTGCAAGTCTTCTGTCTAGCTGACGCGGCACCGCGAGGGCCGCGTCAGCTAGACAGAAGACTTGCGCTCTGTCAAGTAGCCATGCAACAAAAATTCTTTATGCCCGCCATTCGCCGACGGCAGGCTTCCCGCCAATACAGGTAGGGAGCAAGGCGGCTCTCTACTCTCGAAGGAACGGCACCAGCGCCCGCAGGGTCTCCTCCGGGTTCTCCTCCGCCACGAAGTGCCCGGAGGCGATGGCGGCGCCCGCGGCCGCCGGCGCGAAGGTCTCGCGCCACGCGCCCAGCACCGGATCGAGCCCGCCCCGGCCGACGAAGCCGGTCCCGGGCAGGATCAGGGTCGGGCAGGCGAGGGTGCGGCCGGCCGCGAGGTCCGCCTCGTCCGCCGCCCGGTCCGGCCCGGCGCCGGCCCGGTAATCCTCGCACATGGCGTGGATGCGCTCGGGCACCGACCAGCTCTGGCGATAGAGGGCGAGGGCGCCCGGCGCGAAGGCGTCGAGGGTCCCGTCGCCGGTCCAGCCCCGCAGGAGCCCCTCGTAATAGGCGTCCGGGCCCCGGCCGATCCGCGTCTCCGGGCCGGGGGCCGGCTCGGCGAGGAAGCGCCAATGCGGGTAGAGGGCGGGATCCGCCTCGATGCGCCGCCACTGCACCAGGGTCGGCAGGATGTCGAGGAGGGCGAGGCGGGCCACCCGGCCCGGATGGTCGAGGGCGAGCCGGTAGCCGACCCGCCCGCCGCGATCGTGGCCGACGAGCGCGAAGCGCGCGTGGCCGAGCCGCTCCATCACGGCGACCGCCTCCTCGCCCATCCGGCGCTTGGAATAGGCCTCGTGCGCGGGATCGCCCTTCGGGGCCGCCGACCAGCCGTAGCCCTTGAGGTCGAGGCAGATCACCCGGTGGCGGCGGGCGAGGGCCGGCGCGACCCGGTGCCAGCAGGCATGGGTCTGCGGGAACCCGTGCAGCAGGAGCACCGGCGGCCCCTCCGCGGGCCCGCCCGCGCGGGCGAAGAAGCGCCCGTCCGGCAGGTCGATCCAGTGGGAGTCGAAGCCGGGGAAGAGGTCGGCGGGCATGGGACGGCTCCGTCTGTCGCGTCCCCGGCATTCTAAGCATCATTCCGCCGGCCGACAGCGGCCGGTGCCGAAGGGGTCACCGTTTCGGCGGCGAACCGAAGCACCCGTCGGCGACGATGATGCAGAACCAAGAGCTAGGCGGAGTTGCCAGCCGCAACTCCGCCGAGCGTGCGCGGCTCCGCGCTCCCAGGGCGCGGTTCCAGGGCCCGCCAGCCGATGTCGCGCCGGTAGAACCCCTCCGGCCAGTCGATCCGCGCCAGGGCCGCGTAGGCGCGGCCCTGCGCCTCCGCGATCCCCGCGCCGGTCGCCGTCACGGCGAGCACCCGGCCGCCATCGGCCAGGAGCCGGTCGCCCTCCCGCCGCGTGCCCGCCTGGAACACCAGGGCGCCCGCCGCCTCCGCCTCGGCGAGGCCGCGGATCTCGGAGCCGCGGGTCACCGGCCCCGGATAGCCTGGCGCCGCCATCACCACGGTGAGCGCCGCCTGCGGCGACCAGGCCGGCGCGATCCCCGCGAGGTCGCCCGCCGCGGCGGCGAGGAGCGCCGGCACGAGGTCGCCCGCGAGCCGCGGCATCAGCACCTGGCACTCCGGGTCGCCGAAGCGGACATTGTACTCGATCAGCTTCGGCCCCTCCGCGGTCAGCATCAGCCCCGCGTAGAGGATGCCCCGGAAGGGCGTGCCGCGCGCCCGCATCCCGTCGAGGGTCGGCCGGATGATCCGGTCCATCACCTCGGCCTCGATCGCGGGCGTCAGGACCGGGGCGGGCGAGTAGGCGCCCATGCCGCCGGTATTCGGGCCGCGGTCGCCGTCGTGGACGCGCTTGTGGTCCTGCGCCGTGCCGAAGGCCACCGCCCGGGTCCCGTCGCAGAGGGCGAAGAAGCTCGCCTCCTCGCCGACGAGGCACTCCTCGATCACCACCTCGGCGCCGGGCTCGGCGAGCAGGCGCGCGACCGCCTCCTCGGCCTCCGGCAGCGTCTCGGCCACGACGACGCCCTTGCCGGCCGCGAGCCCGTCCGCCTTGACGACGATCGGCGCCCCCCGCGCGCGCAGGTAGGCGAGGGCGGGCTCGGGCGCGGAGAAGCGCGCGAAGGCGGCGGTCGGGATGCCGCAGGCCGCGCAGAGCTCCTTGGTGAAGCCCTTCGAGCCTTCGAGCCGCGCCGCCGCGGCCCGCGGCCCGAAGGCCGCGAGGCCGGCCGCCTCCAGGGCGTCGACGAGGCCGGCGACCAGCGGCGCCTCCGGCCCCACCACCACGAGGTCCACCCCCTCCCGCCGGCAGAAGGCGACGACCGCCGCCCCGTCCATCACGTCGAGGTCGGGCCGGTTGGTGCCGTGCGCCGCGGTTCCGGGGTTGCCCGGCGCCACGAGGAGGCGCCGGCAGGCCGGGCTCTGCGCCAGCTTCCAGGCCAGGGCGTGCTCGCGGCCGCCGGAGCCGATCAGCAGGATCGTGAGGGAATCGGTGCGCATGGCCCGTCCGTGACAGAGAGTCTCGCCTGGTCCTGTAGGCGATCGGGCGGCGCGATGAAACCGCTCCCGGCCGGCTCCGCCGCGCCCCCTTGGCCGGAGGGCGGCGGTGTGGGATGACCACACCATGAGCATCGACGCCTCCCTCGACCTCGACGCCCTGCGTGCGCGGGCGACCGACTGGTTCGCCACCCTGCGCGACCGCATCTGCGCGGCCTTCGAGGCCCTGGAATCGGAGGCGGCGGGCCCGTTCCATCCCGAGGCCGAGGCGCCCGGGCGCTTCGTGCGCACGCCCTGGGAGCGCACCGACCATTCGGGCGCGCCCGGCGGCGGGGGCGTGATGGCGATGCTGCGCGGGCGCGTCTTCGAGAAGGCGGGCGTGCACGTCTCGGCGGTGCACGGGGAATTCGCGCCGGAATTCCGCATCCAGATCCCGGGCGCCGCGGAGGATCCGCGCTTCTTCGCCACCGGCATCTCGCTCATCGCCCATCCCTGGAACCCGAACGTGCCGACCGTGCACATGAACACCCGCCTCGTCGTCACCACGAAGGCGTGGTTCGGGGGCGGGGCGGACCTGACGCCGGTCCTCGACCGGCGCCGGACGCAGGAGGATCCCGACTCGGTCGCCTTCCACGAGGCCCTGAGGCGGGCCTGCGCGCGGCATCCGGGCGCCGACTACGCCCGCTACCGGACGTGGTGCGACGAGTATTTCCACCTCAAGCACCGCAACGAGCCGCGGGGCATCGGCGGCATCTTCTACGATTACCACTGGAGCGGGGACCCGGAGGCCGACCTCGCGCTCACCCGCGACGTCGGCGAGGCCTTCCTGGAGGTCTACCCGGCCATCGTCCGGCGGAACCTCTCGCAACCCTGGACGGAGGCCGACCGGCGCGAGCAGCAGGTGCGGCGGGGACGCTACGTCGAGTTCAACCTGCTCTACGACCGCGGCACGATCTTCGGGCTGAAGACCGGCGGCAACGTCGACTCGATCCTCTCCTCCATGCCCCCGACGGTGCGCTGGCCCTGACGCGCGCCCGGCACGGCCCGCTCCCCGGCCTCGCCGTCGTCCCCCGGATGGGGCGCGGCGACGGGGAACCGCCGGGCCGGGGCTTGACCTTCCGGCCCGGCGCGCGCGTTCTTCGCGCATGCTCCTGACCTTCTTCACCGAATTGCGCGCCGCCAAGGTCCCGGTCTCGCTGCGCGAGTACCTGACCCTGCTCGACGCCCTCGACCGCGACCTCGCGGGCCAGCGGGTCGAGGAGTTCTACTACCTGTCCCGCGCCGCGCTGGTGAAGGACGAGCGCCACCTCGACAAGTTCGACCGGGTCTTCGGGCAGGTCTTCAAGGGGATCGAGTCCCTGGGCGAGGCCGTCGCGCCGCAGGGCATCCCCGAGGAGTGGCTGCGCAGGCTCGCCGAGAAGCACCTCACCGAGGAGGAGAAGCGGCAGATCGAGGCGCTCGGCTGGGACGCGCTGTTCGAGACCCTCAGGCAGCGCCTCGCCGAGCAGAAGGGGCGCCACCAGGGCGGCTCGAAGTGGATCGGCACGGCCGGCACCTCGCCCTTCGGCGCCTACGGCTACAACCCGGAGGGCGTGCGGATCGGCCAGGACGGCGACCGCAACTTCCGGGCGGTGAAGGTCTGGGACCGGCGCGACTTCAAGGACCTCGACGATGCCGAGGAGCTGGGCTCGCGCACCATGCGCCTCGCCCTGCGGCGGCTGCGCCGCTTCGCCCGCACCGGGGCGGCGGAGGAGCTCGACCTCGACGGCACCATCCGGGAGACCGCCCGGGCCGGCTACCTCGACCTGCGCCTGCGCCCGGAGCGCCGCAACGCCGTCAAGGTGCTGCTCTTCCTCGACATCGGCGGCTCGATGGACTGGCACGTCGGCCTCGCCGAGCAGCTCTTCGCGGCGGCGCGCTCGGAGTTCAAGCACTTCGCCCATTTCTACTTCCACAACTGCCCGTACGAGACGGTCTGGACCGAGAACCGGCGCCGGCACACGGAGCGCACCCCGCTCCTCGACGTGATCCGCACCTACCCGTCCGATTACCGGGTGGTGTTCGTGGGCGACGCCTCGATGTCCCCCTACGAGATCGCCATGCCGGGCGGCTCGGTCGAGCACTGGAACGAGGAGGCCGGGCAGGTCTGGCTCACCCGCATCCTCGATCATTTCACGAAGGCGGTCTGGCTCAACCCGGTGCCGGAGGCGCACTGGCCCTTCACGCAATCGATCGCGATGATCCGGCAGATCGTCTCCGGGCGGATGTTCCCGCTGACGCTCGACGGCATCGACCGGGCGATGCGCGAACTGGTGCGCTGAGGCCCGCGGCCCCGCCGGGGGCGGGACGGCCTCGCGCTGGCCCGCGCCGGAGCGGGGCCGGCGCCGAGGCGCGCGCGAGGGGGGACGGCGTGATCGCGCGGCGGCCGCGCCCCGGGCGAAGCCGCGCCCCGCCCGTCGATCGTCGTCGGGCCGGGCTCAGCCCTGCCGGGCCGGGGTCGTGACCTTGAGCCCGTCGAGTTCCGGCCGCACCCGGATCTGGCAGGAGAGGCGGGAATTCGGCCGCACGTCCGAGGCGAAGTCGAGCATGTCCTGCTCCATCGGCTCGGCCGGGCCCACCGCGGCCTCCCATTCCGGATCGACGTAGACGTGGCAGGTGGCGCAGGCGCAGGCGCCGCCGCACTCCGCGTCGATGCCCGGCACGTTGTTGCGGATCGCGGTCTCCATCACGGTCGAGCCGACCTCGCCCGCGACGGTGCGGGGCGTGCCAGCGGCATCGACGTAGGTGATCTGGACCATCGCGCGCTCCGAACCTGTCTGCGCCGCGCGGCCTGCCCGCGGCTGCGCCTGATTGACGGCAGGCCGCCCGGAAAGCAAGCGCGCCGTTGGCCGCGCGCCGCCCGCGTCGCGCGCCGCCCGGTCAGGCCTCCGGGGCCCGGTCCGCGGCGCCCGCGCCGGTCGCGCCGATCCCGGCCGTCCCGATCGCCTCGGCGGTCGCCGCGATCGCCGCCAGCAGGGGAGGGAGGAGGCGGGCGGCCTCGCCCGCGTCGGCCCGCCGCAGGGCGGCGTCGAGGCGCTCCGCCAGGGCGCCGACCCGCGCCGCGCCGACCCCCGCCGCCGAGCCCTTGAGGGTGTGGGCGAGGTCGGCCCGCTCCGCGGCCGGCCGCGCCGCGTCGGCGAGGGCCGGCCCGAGCCGCGCGCATTGCGCGCGGAACAGGCCCAGCACCTCCCGGGCGAGGTCCGCGTCTCCGAAGGTCGCGCGCGCCAGCGCGGCCCGGTCGATCAGGGGCGCGAGGTCGTCCATGGCGCCTGACTCTCCCTCTCCCACGGGCTATCCACAGCGCGATGCGCGGGCCGCGCGGCGGCGCGCCCGCCTCCCGACCCCTTGCGTGCCCGTGGGATAGGCCGGGATAACGCCAAGCGCCCCCGCAATGGTAACCATTCGGTTAAGGTTTTTGCGCGGGGTCGAGCGGATCGGGTATCCCGCTGGTACTCCTTGCGTCTAAGGTCCTATTGGTAAATGGCGGAAGCCTCGCGTCCGGGTCGGGCGGGGGGCGGGATCCCCGGGGGCGGCCGCGGGATCCTTCGCCGGCGTTCACGGCGTAACGAGGCGTTCGATGGCAACCGAGAAGAAGCTCAAGGACCCGACGGAAGCGGCGCTGTCGGCGATTGAGCAGGCCTTGAACCTGGACCAGGCGCCTGCCGGGCCCGAGGCCGGCCGGACGGAGCCGCGCCTGCCCGACGTCGAGGATGCCGACCCCCTGGCGGGCCCGCCCCGGACCGACGGCCGCCCGGCCGAGCCGGTCTTCGACGGGAGCGTGATGCCCGAGCTCGAGCGCGAGGCCCGCCGCGAGGGCGGCCTGCTGCCCCCCGACCGCTCCCTCGTCGCCAACGACGACCGCCGCGGCCTCGGCGCCATGCGCCAGAGCCTGCGGGTGAAGCCCTCGCGCACGCCCTACCTGCTCGCCATGCTGGCGGCCGCTCTCTGGCTCGCGGGCTTCGCGGCCCTCGCCTGGGGGCAGGCGAACGGCGACCTGCGCGGCTTCCTCGCCGGACTCTCGGGCCTGCAGGGCGCGGTCGGCGCCGCCGCCGTGCTGGCGCCCGTGCTGCTGTTCTTCATCGCCGCGATGCTCGCCGTGCGCGCCCAGGAGATGCGCCTCGTCGCCCGCGCCGTCGGGGACGTGGCGATCCGGCTCGCCGAGCCCGAGGCCTTCTCGACCGACGCCGTGCTGACGATGTCGCAGGCGGTCCGCCGCGAGGTCGCGGCGGTGGGCGACGGCGTCGAGCGCGCGCTCGCCCGCGCGGGCGAGCTCGAGACCCTGGTGCGCGGGGAGATCTCGACCCTGGAGCGGGCCTATTCGGACAACGAGATCCGCATCCGCGCCCTGGTCGACGAGCTCGTCGCCCAGCGCGAGGCCATCGTGGCCAATGCCGAGCGGGTGCGCGGGGCGATCCAGGGCACGCACCAGACCCTGACCCAGGAACTCGACACCGCCGCCTCCCGCATCGTCGCGGCGGTGGACGGGGTGGGCGAGCGCGTCACCGGCTCGCTCGGCGCCCGCGGCGAGGAGATCACGGCGGCGCTCGGCCGCCGCGGGGAGGAGATCACCGCCTCCCTGGCCGAGACCGGCGAGCGCGTCGCGCAGGCGGTGTCCGGCGAGGGCGACGGGCTCGTCCAGCGCCTCGCCGCGACGGGCGAGACCGTCAAGGCCGGCCTCGGCGAGGCCGGCGACGCGCTCGCGGCCACGCTCCAGGCGCGGACCGAGGCGGTCACGCAGGCGATCGGCCACACGAGCGGGCTCCTCACCGCGGCCCTCGCCGACAGCGCGGGCGAGGTCGCCCGCGTGCTCGGCGAGACCGGCTCGGGGGTGATCGAGGCGCTCAACCGGGAGGGCGAGCAGGTGCGCGAGACCTTCGCGCGCTCGGCCGCCACCCTGGAGGAGCGCCTGCTCGCCCGCGGCGAGGACCTGACCACGCGCTTCGCCGAGACCGGCAACGCCATCACCCACCGCTTCGCCGCCTCGGGCAGCGCGCTCGCCGCCCATCTCGACGACCGCTCGGTCGCCCTGCGCGAGGAGATCGAGGGGGCCGGCACCCGCGTCGTCGAGGCGCTGGAGCGGAGCGGCCGCGAGGCGAGCGGCGCCCTCGGGTCGACCAGCGACGCGGTGCTCGACGCCTTCGCGGCCCGCGCCGCGCGGCTGCGCGAGGAGGTCGCCGCCCTGGTCGAGGAGGCCGCCCAGGCGATCGGCGTGCACGCCGCCGACCTGTCGGGCCGCCTGGAGGACACGATCGGCCGGGTCGAGCAGGCCATCGTCGTGCATGGCGGCGCCCTGGAGCGCGGCCTCGCCGAGGGCGGCGACCGCTTCGCCGGCCTGATGGCCGAGCGCGCGGCGAGCGCCGCCGCCTCCTTCGCGGGCGCCACCGAGTCCCTGCAGAATTCCCTCGACGGGCGCACCGGTGCGGCGATCGCGGCCCTGCGCCGGACCGCCGAGGAGATCGGGCGCGAGATCGACGCCCGCGCCGCCGAGGCCGAGGAGGTCTTCCGCCGCGCGGCCGAGACCGCCGCCGGGGCGGTGGGGGCCCGCACGGAGACGGCCGCGGAGGCGATCCGCGCCGCCGGCAGCGGCACCGCCGAGACGGTCGGGGCGAGCGCCGCGGCGGCGGTCGAGGCCTTCCGCCGCGCCGCCCGGGAGGGCGCCGAGGCCGCGACCGCGTCCGGGGCCGAGGCCGTCGAGGCCTTCCGCCTCGCGCTGGCCGGGATCTCCGGCGAGCTCGACACCCGGGCCGCGGAGGCGGCCGAGACCATGCGCCGCGCGGCCGAGGACGCCACCGGGGCGCTGGGCACCCGCACGGTCGAGGCCGCACAGGTCTTCCACCGCACCGTGGAGGCGACCGGCACCGAGCTCAACGCCCGCGCGGCCGAGGTGGTGGACGTGCTGCGCCGCTCGGCCGAGACGGTCGCGCAGGCGATCGGCGCCCGCACGGCCGAGAGCGTCGACCTCGCCCGCCTGAGCGCCGAGGATCTCGCCGCCGCCTTCGAGGCCACGAGCGGGGCCGCGGCCTCCCGCGTCCTCGGCGCGGCCGAGGAGAGCACCCGGATGCTCCACGCCCGGGCCGACGCGACCGATGCGCAGCTGCGCGAGGCCCTCGGCCGCATCGAGGCCGCCGCCGAGGCGGTGGCGCACGCGGCCGCCTCGGCGACCGGCGACCTCGACGCGCGCCTCGGCGGCGCGGCCGCCGAGCTCGCCCAGGCGGCCGAGACGGCGCGCGGGCAGATCGGCGCCACCGTGCAGGAGACCGACGCGGCCCTGCGCGAGACCCTCGACGGGATGGTGCTGCGGGCGCGCGACGCCGCCTCGGTGATCGCCCGCACGGCCGAGACGGCGGCCGGGGCGGTGGATGCGCGGCTCGCGGGAGCGGCGGAGGCGTTCCTGCGGGCGGCGGAGGCGGCCGAGGGGCGGGTGACCGCGCGCACGGCGCAGACCGACGCGGCCCTGCGCGGCGCGGTCGAGACCCTGGCGGCCCGGGCCGAGGACGCCGCGGCGGCCATCCTCCAATCGGCCGAGACGGCGGCCGGGACGGTGGATACGCGCCTCGCGGGGGTCGCGGAGGCGTTCCTGCGGGCGGCGGAGGCGGCCGAGGGGCGGCTGGCCTCGCGCACGGCGCAGACCGACGCGGCCCTGCGCGGCGCGGTCGAGGCCCTGGCGACCCGGGCCGAGGCGGCCGCGGCGGCGCTCGCCGGCGCGGCGGATTCGGCGACCGGCGACCTCGACGCGCGCCTCGGCGGCGCGGCCGCGCAGCTCGCCCAGGCGGCCGAGACGGCGCGCGGGCAGATCGGCGCCACCGTGCAGGAGACCGACGCGGCCCTGCGCGAGACCCTCGACGGGATGGTGCTGCGGGCGCGCGACGCCGCCTCGGTGATCGCCCGCACGGCCGAGACGGCGGCCGGGGCGGTGGATGCGCGGCTCGCGGGAGCGGCGGAGGCGTTCCTGCGGGCGGCGGAGGCGGCCGAGGGGCGGGTGACCGCGCGCACGGCGCAGACCGACGCGGCCCTGCGCGGCGCGGTCGAGACCCTGGCGACCCGGGCCGAGGACGCCGCGGCGGCGCTCGCCCGCGCGGCCGAGACGGCGACCGGGAGCCTCGACGCGCGCCTCGGCGGCGTCGCCGCGCAGTTCTCGCAGGCGGCCGAGGCGGCCCGCGGGCAGATCGGCGCCCAGGCGCAGGAGACCGACGCGGCCCTGCGCGAGGCGGTGGAATTCGTGGTCCTGCGGGCGCGGGACGCCGCGGTGGCGATCGCCCGCTCGGCCGAGATGGCGACCGGCACGGTCGACGCGCGCATCGGCAGCGTCGCCTCCGCCTTCGCCCAGGCGGTCGAGGCCGCCACCGGCAGCCTCGACGGGAAGATGGCCGCGGCGACGACCGCGCTGCTCGGCACCGCCGACATGGTCGGGGCGCGGCTCGACGAGCGCACCGCGCAGGCCGACGAGCGCCTGCGCCGCGCGGTCGAGGCCCTGGCGGAGCGCAGCGAGGCGGCGGCCTCCGCCCTGGCGCACTCCGCCGAGAATGCGGCGGGCGCGGTCGATGCGCGCTTCGCCGGGCTCGCCGAGAGCTTCCTGCGGGCCGCCGACGAGGCGGGCCGGCGGGTGAGCGCCCGCACGGAGGAGGCCGACGAGGGCCTGCGCCGGGCCCTCGACGGGCTGGCCGCGCGGGCGGAGGCCGTGGCGGCCGCGATCGCGGCGGCGGCGGAGAGCGCGACGGGCGGGCTCGACGGCCGGGTCGAGGCGGTCGCCGCCTCCCTGGTCGGCGCCGCGGACGAGATGGGCGCGCGGCTCGGCCGGCGCGCCGCGGAGGCCGACGAGGCCCTGCGCCGCTCGGTCGAGGTGCTGGCGGCCCGCGCCGAGGAGGCGGCCGGCGCGATCGCCCGCTCGGCCGAGACCGCGACCGGCGCGGTCGATGCCCGGCTCGCCGGCGTCGCCGAGGCCTTCCTGCAGGCCGCCGAGGCGGCCGAGACCCGGGTGGCGGCCCGGTCCGGCGAGGCGGACGCGACCCTGCGCCGCTCCGTCGAGTCCCTGGCCGAGCGGGCCGAGACCGCCGCGGCCGCGATCGGGCAGGCGGCCGAGGAGATCGGCCGCGAGCTCACGGCCCGGATCGGCACCGTCGAGACCGCCTTCGGCGGCAGCGGGCGCGACGTCGTGGCGCTGATCGGCCAGCACGCGGACGAGACCCAGGCCCGGCTCGCCGGTGTCGGGCGCGACATCGTGCTCGCCGTGACGAGCCAGGGCGCGCGCGTCAACGACGCGCTGGTGCGCACCGGGGAGACCCTGGCGAGCACCGCCGAGACGAGCGGCAAGGCCCTCGACGAGGTGCTGACGAACCGCCTCGCCGCCCTGCAGGACCTGATCGCCCGCGGCGACATCCTGGCCGACCGGATCTCCCGCGACACCGGCGCGATCTCCGAGACCGTGGTGAGCCGGCTCGAGGAGATCGACCGGGTCATCACCGTGGAGGGCCGCGCCGTCGCCGACCGCATCGCGGAGCGCACCCGCGAGGCGAGCGACCTCGTCGAGACCCGGCTCGGCGCCCTGGAGGAGCGCTCGGCCAAGCGCACCGCCGAGCTCAGCGCGAGCTTCGACAGCCTGGTCGGGCAGGTCGACAAGCATCTCGGCGCCCGGGCGACCGCCCTCAACGAGGCCCTGATCGTGCGGGCGGGCGAGATCGCCCGCGCCATGGCGGAGGGCGGGCGCGAGGTCGCCCAGGCCCTCGACGCCCGCGCCGACGAGCTCGCCCGGGCGGTCACCGCCCAGATCCAGGCGATGAGCGACGCGCTCGGCGCCCGGGCGGGCGAGATCGGCGGCGCGTTCGGCCGCCGGACCGAGGAGCTCGCCGCCCGCCTGGACGAGGGCGCGGCCCGCTTCGACGAGCGCGTGCTCGCCCGCCTGGACGGCGTCGCGGCGGCCCTCGACGCGCGCAGCCGCGTGATCGAGGAGGCGTTCGGCGGCCAGGCCCAGGAGATCCTGCGCCAGGTCGAGGCGCGCACCCGCGCCCTCGACGAGGAGCTCGGCCGGCGCGCCCGCGACCTCGTCGACTTGGTCGAGCACCACGGCGGCGCGGCGAGCCGCGACCTCGCCGGGCAGGGCGAGGCGATCCGCGCCGCCTTCGAGACCGGCGCCGAGAGCCTCTCGCGCCTCGTGGAGGAGCGCGTCGCCGCCCTGGCGGCCGGGCTCGACGAGCGCCGCCGCCTGATCGAGGACACGTTCGGGGCGAGGACCCAGGAGGTCCTGGGCGAGATCGAGGCGCGCACCCGCGCCCTCGACGAGGAGCTCGGCCGGCGCACGCGCGACCTCGTCGGCTTCGTGGAGACCCATAGCGGCGCGGCGAGCCGCGACCTCGCCGGGCATGCCGAGGCGATCCGCGCCGCCTTCGAGGGCAGGGCGGAGGGCCTCTCGCGCCTCGTGGAGGAGCGCACCGCCGCCCTGGCGGCCGAGCTCGACGAGCGCGGCCGGGCGATGTTCGGCACGGTCGGCCAGCGGATGACGGACCTCGCCCGGCTGTTCGACCGCGGCGGCGCCTCCCTGGCCGAGCTGCTGGAGCGCCGCGGCGAGAGCGTGATCGGGCGCCTGCAGGAGGCGGTCGCCGAGGCCGAGCGCAGTCTGGAGAGCGGCGGCGCCCGCCTCCAGGAGGGCGTGGCCGGCCGCACCGGCGTGCTCGCCGAGCTCCTCGACCGCGGCACCGCCAGCCTCGCGGAGGTGCTGGAGCAGCGCGGCGAGGCCCTGGTCGGGCGCCTGCAGGGCGCCGTGGCCGAGGCCGAGCGCGCCCTCGACGCGGGCGGCACCCGCCTGCAGGAGGGCGTGGCCGCCCGCACCGCGGCGCTCACCACCCTGCTCGACGCGCGCGGCGGCGCCGTCGACGCGGCCTTCGAGGACCGCCTGCGGCGCCTCGGCAGCCTCGTGGACGAGCAGGCCACGACCATCCACGCCCTGCTCGACGGCCAGGCCGAGATCCTGCGCGCCGCCCTCGACGAGCGCATCCGGGCCCTGCACGACCTGCTCGACCAGCGCGCCGCGGCGATGCGCGGCCTGCTCGACGGCCAAGCGGGCGCGCTCGGCCACGTCCTCGACGAGCGGGTCGGCGCCCTGCAGGGGCTCCTCTCCGAGCGCGGCCAGGGCCTCGCGCAGCTCTTCGAGACGCGGGTCGGCGACCTCACGGGGGCCCTCGACGCGCGCACCCGCGACCTCGCCACCCTGTTCGACCGGCGTCTCGCCGCCCTCGACCTCCTGGTCGAGCGCCGCGGCAGCGCCCTCGCCGAGACCGTCGAGGCGCGGGCGAACGCCCTGGCCAGCCTGGTGGACGACCGCGCGGCGGCCTTCGCGCGCACGGTCGACGACCGCGCCGCCTCCCTGTCGGGGCAGCTCCAGGCGCGGATCCACGACCTCGGCCGCGCGGTGGACGAGCGCGCGGAGGCCTTCTCGGGCCTCGTCGAGGGGCGGCGCGCGGCCTTCGCGCAGCTGCTCGACGGCGGCGCCGGCCTGCGGGATCTCCTGGTGGAGAACGAGCGCGCGATCGCCGCCCTGCTCGAGTCCCGCCAGGCCGCCCTCGCCCGCGAGATGCACGAGCGCACGGCGAGCCTCGCGGCGCTCCTCGACGAGCGGGTGCGGATCCTCTCCGGCACGCTCGCGCAGGGCGGGCAGGCGCTCGCCGACGCGATGGGGGCGGGGGATTCGGCGGTCGCCGCGCTGCAGGCGCGCGTCGCCACCCTGTCGGAGGCGGTGGAGGGCTCGACACAGGCCCTCGTCTCCCTGTTCGACGGCCGCGCCACCGAGCTGCTCGCGCTGATCGAGACCCGGGGCGGGGCGCTGGGCGCCGCCCTGCAGAGCCGCATCGCGGAGTTCGCCGAGGTGGTGGCGCAGCGCGACGCCGCCTTCCGCGCCCTGGTGGAGGGGGGCGCGGAGGCGCTCGGGCGCGTGCTCGACGCGCGCGGCGAGGCCCTGGCGGCGCGGCTCCAGGGCCAGATCGCGGCCCTCGACGGCACGGTCGCGGCGGGGGCGGACGCCTTCGCGCACACCATCGAGGCCCGGGCCCAGGCCCTGGCCTCCGTGCTGCAGGAGCGCGGCGACGCCCTGGCGGGGTCGGTGGACGAGCGCAGCGCCGCCTTCACGGCGCGGATCGACGGGCGGATGCGGGCCTTCGCGGCCCTGGTCGCGGCCCGTGGCGAGGCGCTGGCGGACGCCTTCGACGACCGCAGCGACGCCTACGCGGCCCTGGTCGACACCCGCATGGCGGCGCTGACCCAGGCCCTCGACGAGCGGGCGGCCGCCTTCCAGGCCGCCTTCGACGAGCGCCAGGAGGGCCTCACCGGCGGGTTCGACCGCCGGGCGGCGGCGCTCGCCGCCCTCATCGACCAGCGCAGCGCCACGCTCGCCCGCAGCCTCGCCGAGGCCGCCCGCGAGATGGTCCAGGCCCTCGACGGGCCCGGCGCGGACCTCGCCCGCAGCCTGGACGAGCGGGTGGGGACGCTGGCCGAGATCGTCGACGGGCGGGGGCAGGCCCTCGGCCGCACCCTCGAGGCGAGCACCCGCACCCTCCAGGAGGCGATCGACGCCCGCGGCCAGGACCTGGTGGCGCGCCTGGAGGCGAGCGGCCAGGCGGTGGTGGGCGGCCTCGACCAGCAGGTCGCGGCCCTGCGCGGCCTCGTCGAGGGGCCCGGCACGGCCCTCGTCTCGGCCCTCGGCGAGCGCTCCGAGGCCCTGGAGCAGGCGCTGGTCCACGGCGTCGGCGGCGTGATCGAGGCCCTGGAGCGGCGCGGCCGGGAGCTGGCGGAGGCCGCCTCCCGCACCGCGGCCGAGCTGCACGCGGCGGCGGACCAGGGCGCGACGCGGGCCGTCGAGGTGCTGCGTCAGGCCAACGAGCGGCTCGGCGGCGACCTCGGCGTCCTGCTCGGCCGGGTCGAGGGCGCCTGCCTGGGGCTGCAGGAGCTGGTCGGCAGCGCGGGCGAGAACCTCGCGGCGATCGAGGACGGGCTCGCGGGCCGCGTCCAGCAGATCCAGGCGGCGCTCGGCGAGATCGCCGAGGAGACGGGCCGGGCCTCCGAGCAGGTGTCGGGCCGGGTCGCCCAGCTGCAGGACGTGGCCTCCGGGAGCCTGCGGCAGGCCGCGACGCTCGCCGCCGCCCTCGATGCCCGCGGCAAGGCGCTCGCCGAGACCACCCGCCAGCACCTCGCCGGCCTCGCCGAGGCGGCGGGCCAGCTGGAGGGCGTAGAGGGCCGGATCGCCGCCACCCTGTCCGAGCGGCAGGCGGCGATCGACGCGCTGCTCGGCCGCATCGACGAGCGGGCGGGCGCCCTCTCGGCCTCGACCGAGGGGCTCGGCGGGCGCGTCGAGGAGACGCTGCGCGGCGTCGAGGCGCGCGTCCAGGCCTTGGGCGAGAGCCTGTCCCGGAGCGCGCGCGACGCCGCCGAGGCGCTGTCGCGGGCGGTCGAGGAGCTGCGCGGCAGCGCCGAGGCCGACGGGGCGCGCGCCGCGGAGGCGGTGCGCGGGGCGGTCCAGGGCGCCTCGGGCGAGCTCCAGGGCGCCTTCGGGGAGGCCGCGAGCCGGTTCCAGGGCACGGTCGAGTCCCTGCGCGGCATGGCGGCCGAGATCCGGCGGACCCTCGACGAGATCCGCCAGGACCTGCAGCGCGGCGTGAGCGCGATCCCGCAGGAGACCCAGGACGCGACGAGCGAGATGCGCCGGGTGGTCGCCGACCAGATCAAGGCCCTGAACGAGCTCTCGTCCCTCGTCGCCCGCTCGGGCCGCGCCGCGGACGTGGCGGCGCCCAAGCTGGCCGATGCCAGGTCCGTCGAGGCCCGGGCGGCGGTCGGCGCCGAGGCGCCGCGGCCCGCCGCGCCCCGGCCCGCCCAGGCGGCTCCGGCTCCGGCCCCGGCACCGTCGACCCCGGCGGCGCCCGCGACCCGGCCCGCCCCGACCCCCGCCCCGGCGGCGCCCGCGGCGCGCGGCGCTCCGGCGCCCCGGCCGGCCCCCGCGCCCGCCCCCGCAAGGCCCGCGGCCGGGCCGGCGCCGGCCCCCCGGCCGGTCGGCACCGGCTGGCTCTCCGACCTCCTCAGCCGCGCCTCGCAGGACGAGGCCCCGGCCGAGGCGGGCGCGGCCCAGCGCACCGGCGAGGAGGGACTCGGCACGATCGACTCGATCTCGGGCAACATCGCCCGGATGATCGACCATCAGGCCGCGGTCTCCCTCTGGGAGCGCTACCGGGCGGGCGAGTCGAACCTGTTCACCCGCGACCTCTACACCGCGGCGGGCAAGCAGACCTTCGACGAGATCCGCCGCCGCTACCAGTCCGAGCCGGAGTTCCGCCGCACCGTCGACCGCTACGTGCGGGAGTTCGAGCGGCTGCTCGGCGAGGTCTCCCGGGCCGACAAGGATCCGCGCCGGGCGAACGCCTACCTGACCTCCGAGACCGGCAAGGTCTACACGATGCTCGCCCATGCGAGCGGGCGGTTCGAGGGGGCGTGACCCCTCCCGGCCCGCGGGGATCGTCCCGCGGGCCGCGCCCCGCCACGGCCCGCGTGCCCCGCGTGCCACGGCGGGGCGCCGTCAACAGGGGGAGGCCCGGGCGGCCTTCCGCGCGGCCGGGCCGGCCGCTAGCCTTCGGGCATGTCCGCTTCGCCCCTCGCCGCCTCCCTCGCCGCGCCCCCGGGCGCGCCCGCCAACCTGACCGAGTGGTCGGTCACGGACCTCGCCGCGGCCCTCAAGCGCACGCTGGAGGACGCGTTCGGCCACGTGCGGCTGCGGGGCGAGATCTCGGGCTATCGCGGCCCGCACGGGTCGGGCCACGCCTATTTCAGCCTGAAGGACGGCGGCGCCAAGATCGACGCGGTGATCTGGAAGGGCACGCTCGCCCGCCTGCGCCACCGCCCGAAGGAGGGGCTGGAGGTCGTCGCCACCGGGCGGATCACCACCTTCCCGGGCAAGTCCGCCTACCAGATCGTGATCGACTCCCTCGAACCGGCGGGGGCGGGCGCCTGGATGGCGCTGCTGGAGGAGCGACGCCGGCTGCTGGCCGCCGAGGGCCTGTTCGACGCCGCCCGCAAGCGCCCGCTGCCCTACCTGCCGCGGGTCGTCGGGGTGGTGACCTCGCCGACCGGCGCCGTCATCCGCGACATCCTCCACCGGCTGGCGGACCGCTTCCCGCGCCCCGTCCTGGTCTGGCCGGTGCGGGTGCAGGGGGAGGGCTCGGCCGAGGAGGTGGCGGCGGCGATCCGGGGCTTCAACGCGCTCGCCCCGGACGGGCCGATCCCGCGCCCGGACGTGCTGATCGTCGCCCGCGGCGGCGGCTCGATCGAGGATCTCTGGAGCTTCAACGAGGAGATCGTGGTGCGGGCCGCGGCCGCGAGCGCGATCCCGCTGATCGCGGCGGTCGGCCACGAGACCGACGTCACGCTGATCGACCACGCCGCCGACCGCCGCGCCCCGACCCCGACCGGGGCGGCCGAGATGGCGGTGCCGGTGCGGCTCGACCTCGTGGCGGATCTCGACGGGCTGGCGCGGCGCCACGCCGCCTCCCTGGCCCGCCTGATCGAGCGGCGGCGCGCGGACCTGCGCGGGCTCGCCCGGGTGCTGCCCACGCCCGAGGGCCTGCTCGCGGTCAAGCGCCAGCGCCTCGACCTCGCGGAGGCGCGGCTGCGCCCGGCCCTCGGCGAGGCGGCCCGGGCGGCGCAGGGGCGGCTCGCGCGGCTGCTGCAGGCCCTCGGCCGCCACCCGCCGGCCCTGCACCTCGCCCGTGCCCGCGCCCGGCTCGCCGGCATCGATCACCGGCCGCGCCACGCGCTCGAGCGGCTGATCGCCGTGCGGGCCGAGCGGCTGAACGGCGTGGCGCAGCGCCTCGCCCAGGCGGAGAGCCGCGACCTGGAGCGCCGCCGCGCCCGCTTCGCGGCGGCCTCGGGCCTGTTCGACAGCCTGAACTACCGGGCGGTCCTGCAGCGCGGCTACGCCCTCGTCCTCGACGCCGAGGGCCGCCCGGTGGCCGAGGCCGAGGCGGCCCGCGCGGCCGGGCGGATCACCGTGGAGTTCCAGGACGGCAAGGTCGGGGCCGTGGTCGAGGGGGCGCCGCCCCGGCGGGCCGCGGCCAAGCGGGGACCGGCCGCCCCGGCCAGGCAGACCTCCCTGTTCGACCTGTGATGCGGGATCCGGTTGATCGAATCGGATCACGCGCCCGCGCGGCGCGAGAGCGAAGCCCCGCTCCGCCATCCCGAAGGGATCGAGCGGATTGGGTCTGACGCGGGGTCCGGCCGCGCCGCGCCCGGATCGCCGCGAAACTCCCCGCGAGCCCCTTCCCGAAGCGCCGGTCGGCGCCAGATCTCCCCGCACGGGAAAGTTCCCACAGGTGGTGCAGCCCGGGGCCGCGCGCGGTGCAGTTGTAGCGCGCGCGGGGCCCGGCCTAGGACCGCCCGTCTGGAACCGTTGTGATCGAGGATCGCCGGGCGCCGTGACCGGAAACGTGTCCGCGAGGCGCGCCGCGCACCCGACAGCCGGAGGGCGACGATGATCAAATTCACCGTGAACGGTGCGGAGCGGAGCTATGACGGGGATCCCGACATGCCGCTCCTCTGGTACCTGCGCGACGAGCTCGGGCTCGTCGGCACCAAGTTCGGCTGCGGCATCGCGGCCTGCGGTGCCTGCACGATCCACCTCGGCGGCACCGCCGTGCGCTCCTGCCAGACCCCGGTCTCGGCCGCGCAGGGCCAGCCGGTCGTGACCATCGAGGGGCTCTCGCCGGACGGCAGCCATCCCCTGCAGGTGGCGTGGCGCGACCTCAACGTGGCGCAGTGCGGCTACTGCCAGACCGGGCAGATCATGCAGGCCGCCTCCCTCCTCAGGGACACGCCCAAGCCCGGCGACGCGGAGATCGACACCGCCATGAGCGGCAATCTCTGCCGCTGCGGCACCTATCCGCGCATCCGCGCCGCCATCAAGCAGGCGGCCGGCGTGACCCCGAAGGCCAGCCAGGGAGAGCGCCTGTGATCCACGACCGCGATCTCACCACGCAAGGGGCCGGGCAAGGGGCCGGGCAAGGGGCCGGTCCGGTTCCCGGGCTGCGCAACGTCAGCCGCCGCGGGCTGCTCGGCGGCGCCGGCGCCCTCGTCCTCGCGCTGGCGCTGCGCGCGCCGGCCCGGGCCGCCGAGCAGGAGCCGCCGACATTCGGCGGGGACGCCATGCCGCACGGCCGGCGCGACGACCCCCACCTCTTCGTCGCCATCGCGCCCGACGGCACCGTCACGGTGACCTGCCACCGCTCCGAGATGGGGCAGGGGGTGCGCACCTCGATCGCCCTCGTTGTCGCCGACGAGCTCGACGCCGACTGGGCCAGGGTCCGGGTCGCCCAGGCCCCGGGCGACGAGGAGAAGTTCGGCAACCAGGACACGGACGGCTCGCGCTCGCTGCGCCACGCCTTCGTGCCGATGCGCCGGGCCGGCGCGGCGGCCCGCCAGATGCTGATCCAGGCCGCGGCCGCGCAATGGGGCGTGCCGGCCGCCGAGGTGACGGCGGAGAACCACGTCCTGCGCCACGCGGGATCGGGCCGGCAGGCGGGCTACGGCGACCTCGCGGCCGCGGCGGCGCGGCTCCCGGTCCCGACCGGGGAGGCCCTGCGCCTCAAGGACCCCTCCGCCTTCCGCTACATCGGCAAGGGCCGGATCGGGCTCGTCGACAATGACGACATCACGACCGGCAAGGCGTGGTACGGCCTCGACACCCGCCTTCCGGGCATGCTCTACGCGGTCGTCGCCCGCCCGCCGGTCTTCGGCGGCAGGGTCAAGTCCTTCGACGCCGCCGACGCCCTGAAGGTGCCGGGCGTGGTCAAGGTGGTCCGGATCGACCCGCCCGCGCCGCCGGTGGAGTTCCAGCCCCTCGGCGGCCTCGCCGTCATCGCGAGGAACACCTGGGCGGCGATCAAGGGCCGCGAGGCCCTCAAGGTCACCTGGGACGACGGCCCGAACGCCTCCTACGATTCGGATGCGTACCGGGCGAGGCTGGAGGAGGCCGCCCGCAAGCCCGGCAAGGTCGTGCGCCAGGAGGGCGACGTCGATGCCGCGATGGCCAAGGCCGCCAAGCGCGTCACGGCCGAGTACTATATCCCCCACCTCGTCCAGGCCCCGATGGAGCCGCCGGCCGCCACCGTGCGGATCGTGAACGGCAAGGTCGAGGCCTGGGCCTCGACCCAGGCGCCGCAGGCGACCCGCGAGCGCATCGCCAAGCGCCTCGGGATCGGGCCCGAGGCCGTGACCGTGACCGTCACGCTCCTCGGCGGCGGCTTCGGGCGCAAGTCGAAGCCCGACTACGTGGTCGAGGCGGCGCTCTGCTCCCAGGCCATGGACGGCGCGCCGGTCAAGCTGACCTGGACGCGCGAGGACGACCTCCATCACGGCTACTACCACACGGTCTCGCTGGAGCACCTGGAGGCGGGGCTCGACGACAAGGGCATGCCGGTGGCGTGGCTGCACCGCAGCGTCGCCCCGACCATCGGCTCGATCTTCGTGGACGGCGCCGACAACGAGATCCCGATCGAGCTCGGCATGGGGCTGGTGAACACGCCCTTCGCCATCCCGGCCATGCGGATGGAGAACCCGAGCGCCGAGGCACATGTGCGCATCGGCTGGTTCCGCTCGGTCTCGAACATCCCGCACGCCTTCGCGATCCAGTCCTTCGTGGCCGAACTCGCCCACGCGGCGGGGCGCGACCCGAAGGACTACCTGCTCGACCTGATCGGGCCGGCCCGGACCATCGACCCGGTGAAGATCGGCGATGCCTGGAACTACGGCGAGGATCCCTCGCTCTACCCGATCGAGACCGGGCGGCTGCGCCGGGTGATCGAGACGGTGGCGGACGGCATCGGCTGGGGCCGCCCGATGCCGAAGGGGCGGGGGCTCGGCATCGCCGGGCACTACAGCTTCGTGACCTATACGGCCGCGGCGGCCGAGGTGGAGGTCGGGCCCAAGGGCGAGATCGTCGTGCACCGCGTCGATATCGGCATCGATTGCGGGCCGCAGGTGAACCCGGAGCGCATCCGCGCGCAGCTGGAGGGCGCCGTCGTGATGGGCATGGGGCTCGCGCTCACGGCCGAGATCAGCTTCAAGAACGGCCGGGCGGTGCAGGACAATTACGACACCTACGAGATCACCCGCATCGACGCGGCCCCGAAGGTGATCAACGTCCACCTGTTGCCGGGCCAGGATTACGGCCGGCCCCTCGGGGGCGTCGGCGAGCCGGGCGTGCCGCCGGTGGCGCCCGCGATCGTCAACGCGCTCTTCGCCGCGACGGGGCGGCGGGTGCGCCAGCTGCCGGTGCGCGACAAGCTGAGCGCCTGAAACCTCTGCGCCTGAAACCTCTGCGCCGACGCGGTGGCCGCGCCGGCGCAGCCGGAACGGACCTTGCCCGGAACGGTTGAGCGGGCGATCCCCTCACCGGAGCCCGTTCGATGACGCTCAGACTCCCCCTCGCCGCGATGCTCGCCGCGCTCGCGGCCGCCCCCGCGCTCGCGGCCTCCTGCGAGCAGGACATCGCGGCCTTGGAGCCGCGCCTCTCCGCCCAGACCCGGGACGTGATCTCGACCTCGACGGCGAGCAAGGAGGTGTCGAGCCGCCGCGAGGCCCAGGGCGAGGCCGCCCGGTCCGGGAACGTGCCGCCCTCCGCCCTGCCCAAGGGACCGGAGCCGGGGTCGGGCGAGGCGAAGGCCGCCGCCGAGGCCGGGACCGGCACCGGCGCCATGGAGGCCCGCGCCAGCCTCAACGGCGCCCGCGAGGCGGCCAGGAAGGGCGACGAGGCCGGCTGCCGCCAGGCCCTGGACCGGGCGAGGGCGCAGCTCGACGGGCGCTGAGCCGGCCCCGCGTCGCGCCCCGAGCGCCCTGGCCGGACCGGGTCGGCCTGTGAGACGCGCCGCGCGCGAGTGCGGGCCTCGCGCCGCGCCGGGATCGCGTCCAGGCCGACCGGGTGGCCCATGATGGCCGAGGCTGCGAGGATGAGGCGCTGTTCGGCCCCCGACGGGTCGGCGCCTCACGCCGGAGTGCGGGCCAGACAGGCTTCGGGACGGTGAGCGTGGGTGCCCCTCCGCATGGCCCACGCTTCCGGCAGCCGTTGAGTCGGAGCATGCTCTTCTGCCCGCGTCCGTCGCCGCCGAGGCGACTTGGGAGGCAATGGGCCTGTCGCGCGACTGTGGTGAATGCGTGAAATGAGTGTAAGACTAGAAAAAGCTGCAATCGGAAGGGCAGATGTGACCAAATTTCGTCGCGATAATATACTTTATGAACTGGCGTAAAAGAGCAATCATAAATTCCAGTAGTATGTAACGCTATCCATAGCAGCAATGCGAATCAATAGGATTGCTATCATGTTGGATGAATACGAAAAAACGTTAATTGAGCAAGAGCTCATCACAATATATCAGCTAAAATATGCGAAGATTTTTGCATGTATGAACATATTGTGGCTTCATACCTAGGGTATGATCGGCATTCTACTCTGTCACGACGTATTGATTGACTTTACATAATAATTATTTTATGGAGTTTTCCCGAAAGATCAAAAGGAAAGCCATAGATAGGCAAAATTGCGGTTCTATGGATTTACGTGTGTACGACCAAGATGATTTGCAGGCATTTCTTGCGACAGTGATTTGTCTTTGCCGCAATTTTTCTTGTAATCTAGGTATCAGAAGCGCTAGTACTGAATACAATGGCGCAGTTGGTATCTAAAACGAGAGGCAGCGTAGGCATTCAATACGCGCCGCGCCGCAGAGTTGGTGTAAAATCTTCTAGCGTCGAGGCGGAGCACTGCTAAAATGAAAATATTGATTCGGACCTGATCGCTAAATACTGATTCGAGAGAGCACCGTTATGAGAAATACGAAGCTTGTCAGGGCTGCAATATTCTTGATAACAGCGTTTTGCGCTCCAATATCGCCAGCACTCTCGTCTGATGATGTCGGCAGTATCACAGGTTCTTGTTGGAGATTTCAAACAGAAAAAAGAATGCTTCAATTCTGCTTCAAAAAATATGGAAAAATGGGCATAGTTGTAGACAGGTATGGGGTTCTTGTTGATGGGTGGAATTTTGAAGCAGATTGGAAATTGCAAGGCGGAAGGATAATCATTGAAGAAAATACATGCGATTTCGAATATTCAAGAGAATACGATCAATTAAGGCTCACAAATTGCGATATAGAGGGAGTATATTCTAGACATAAATAGTTTTCTTCATCGCTGTGCGTCGATAAAGATCAAAGATATGCTAACAATTTCATAATTGGTGTATCAGCCAGAGAAGTTCCGGTTAATCTGGTCAGACCCTGAGGTTGTAAGGCAATAGGCGCACTCGTTGGGTGTTGCGGTGTCGACGGGCCGCCCGATGGTTGACCACAGCCCCTCGACGGTGCGCTGGGCGGCCTTGAGCGTGGATGAAGCCATCTCGGTCAGTCGAACTTGAGCGAGGAGGGCGGGCCCCCTTTCCCTCTGGGCCGCCCGCTGGGCTTTGACGGAGGTCGCGTCGAAGGCCGTGGCCTCGCCGGACCATCCCGCCTTGGCCAGGGCCGCCAGCATGGCGGTCCGGAAGCCGCGGCGCGCCCATCTGTTGGGCGGGACCGGCTTGCGCACCCGACCGGGCGATTCCGGCTTGACGCGCGGCCCGGCGCTTGCAACCGGAGGCCGGGCCAGCCCCGGCCCGGCAGCGAGAGACGCCCGCATGAGCACCCAAGGCGGCCAGCCGACGCAGACCTCCGAGCCGACCCAACTCCTCCACCTCGTGTTCGGCGGCGAACTCACCAGCCTCGACGGCATCACCTTCCGCGACCTGTCGAAGCTCGACATCGTCGGGATCTTCCCCGACTACGCCAGCGCCGCGGTGGCCTGGAAGGCCAAGGCGCAGCAGACCGTCGACAGCGCGCTCACCCGCTACTTCATCGTCCACCTGCACCGGTTGCTGCAGCCCTGAGCCGGGCCGGGGCCGCGGGGCTCCGCGTCGATGAAGACATTGTGACGCTCTCTCCCCGCTGGTAAGAGCCGGGCGCGCCGCGCCGGGCCCGGCACCCTTTCCGGCGGCCAGGACCTACGACATGGCGATGAAACCCTCGATCAAGATCGTGGCGGGCAACGCGAACCGTCCCCTCGCGGAGGCCATCGCGGCCTATCTCGAACAGCCGCTCGCCCTCTGCTCCGTGCGGCGCTTCGCCGACATGGAGATCTTCGTCGAGCTCCAGGAGAACGTGCGCGGCGAGGATGTGTTCATCGTCCAGTCCACGTCCTTCCCGGCGAACGATCACCTGATGGAACTCCTCATCATGATCGACGCCGCGCGCCGCTCCTCGGCCCGGCGCATCACCGCCGTGATCCCGTATTTCGGCTACGCCCGGCAGGACCGGCGCACCTCGGGCCGCACCCCGATCTCGGCCAAGCTGGTGGCGAACCTGATCACGGAGGCCGGCGCCGACCGGGTGATGACCCTCGACCTGCACGCGGGCCAGATCCAGGGCTTCTTCGACATCCCGACCGACAACCTCTTCGCCGCGCCCGTGATGGTGCGCGACATCAAGGAGCGCCTCGACCCGGCCGACATGATGGTGGTCTCGCCCGACGTCGGCGGCGTGGTCCGCGCCCGGGCGCTCGCCAAGCGCATCGACGTGCCCCTCGCCATCGTCGACAAGCGCCGCGAGCGGCCGGGCGAATCCGAGGTCATGAACATCATCGGCGAGGTCGAGGGGCGCTCCTGCATCCTCGTCGACGACATCGTCGATTCCGGCGGCACGCTGGTGAATGCCGCCGAGGCGCTGCTCGCGCACGGCGCCAAGGACGTCTCGGCCTACATCACGCACGGGGTGCTCTCGGGGGGCGCGGTCTCGCGCATCGCCTCCTCGAAGCTCAAGGAACTGGTGATCACCGACTCGATCCAGCCCACCGCGGCCGTCAAGCTCGCCCGCAACATCCGGGCGGTCACGATCGCCCCCCTCCTCGGCGAGGCCATCGGCCGCACGGCCGAGGAATCGAGCGTGTCGAGCCTCTTCGCCTGAGCGGCGACGGCCCGCGGATCGGGCGGGGCCGCCAAAACCGGTTTGCACCCTCCGGGCGACCCGCCTATATTGCGGTCTTCTCCCTCACAGCGTGAGACGGGACGTTCCGGGCCTCCCGGGATGTCGGCGGCGCCCCCGGCGCCGCCCGCGTCTCCCTGCTGTGCGAAGGGTCGTCATTCAGGTCGCCGGCTCGGTTCCCGGCGGCGTCGCGTCCCGCCGAGGGGCGCCCGAGGAGGTGCTGCATGTCCCAGGGTCCGTTGATGCCGAAGGCGACGGCCGTCTGGCTCATCGAGAACACGTCTTTGTCCTTCGATCAGATCGCCGATTTCTGCAAGCTCCACCCGCTCGAGGTGAAGGGCATCGCGGACGGCGAGGTGGCGAGCGGCATCAAGGGCCTCGATCCGGTCTCGACCGGCCAGCTCACCCGCGAGGAGATCGAGCGGGCGCAGAAGAACCCGGGCCACCGCATGAAGGTGGCGGTCTCGAAGGTGAAGCTGCCCGAGGTGAAGCGCAGCAAGGGGCCGCGCTACACGCCGCTGTCGCGCCGCCAGGACCGCCCGAACGCGATCCTCTGGCTGCTGCGCAACCACCCGGAGCTCAAGGACGCGCAGATCATGCGCCTCGTCGGCACCACGAAGTCGACGATCCAGCAGATCCGCGAGCGCACCCACTGGAACTCGGCCGCGCTGCAGCCGATGGACCCGGTGACGCTCGGCCTGTGCACGCAGATCGACCTCGATTTCGAGGTGCAGCGCGCCGCCAAGGACCGGCCGGCGGTGGCCGAGGCCGTCGATGGCGGCCAGACCCTGATGCCGCCGGAACTCTCGGTGCTGCCCGAGCCCGAGGACGACCACGACCCCCGCCACCGCGGCCGCGGCGACGAGCGCCTCGACGCGGATTCGGTCTTCGCCCGCCTCAAGCCCCTGCGCCGGGGCGAGGAGGACGACGAGGACGATCTCTGAGGCGCTGGCGCGGGCGCCCCCGCCTCGGGAGCCTCAACTTGCGTCGGAGGCGCTTTTGCGATATGGCGCCACGATCCGGCGAGTATCCGTTCGACGGCGGTTGAGAGGGGCCCTGGCCCCTCTTTCGCGTTGCGCGGCCCTCGCCCGATGAGAATACGGTCCTGTCCGTCGATTTCGCGCCGGCACGCTTCCCCGGGAAGCGCGCGTTCCGGACGGCCTTGAAGCCGCCGGGACCACCGGCGGGCAGGAGCGGCCCGTCACGCGAGCCGCCGGCGCCGTCCCGCTTCCCCGGGGGATCCCGAGGGCAGGGGGCGATCTCAAGGAGCTTCAATGTCCGCAGGTTTGCAAGGCGCCGCGTCGAGCCGCGAGGATTTCGCCGCCCTCCTCGAGGAATCGTTCCGCCAGCACGAGATCACGGAAGGCTCCGTGGTCAAGGGCCGGGTCGTGGCGATCGAGAAGGACGTCGCCGTCATCGACATCGGCGCCAAGACCGAGGGGCGCGTCCCCCTCAAGGAGTTCACCGGCCCCGGCCGTGACCAGCCGATCAGCGTCGGCGACGAGGTCGAGGTCTACGTCGACCGCATCGAGAACGCGCTCGGCGAGGCGGTGATCTCCCGCGACAAGGCCCGCCGCGAGGAGAGCTGGGTCAAGCTCGAGAAGGCGTTCGAGAACAACGAGCGCGTCACCGGCACGATCTTCAACCAGGTCAAGGGCGGCTACACGGTCGACCTCGACGGCGCCGTGGCCTTCCTGCCGCGCTCGCAGGTGGACATCCGCCCGGTCCGCGACGTCACCCCGCTGATGGGCACGCCGCAGCCGTTCCAGATCCTCAAGATGGACCGCCGCCGCGGCAACATCGTGGTGTCGCGCCGCACGGTCCTGGAGGAGAGCCGCGCCGAGCAGCGCTCGGAGCTGGTGGCGAACCTCGAAGAGGGTCAGGTCATCGACGGCGTGGTCAAGAACATCACCGAGTACGGTGCGTTCGTGGACCTCGGCGGCATCGACGGCCTGCTGCACGTCACCGACATGGCGTGGCGCCGCGTCAACCACCCGTCCGAGGTCGTCAACATCGGCCAGACGGTCAAGGTCAAGATCATCAAGATCAACCACGAGACGCACCGCATCTCGCTCGGCATCAAGCAGCTGCTGGCCGATCCGTGGGAGGGCATCGCCGCCCGCTACCCGGTGAACGCCAAGCTCAAGGGCCGCGTGACCAACATCACCGATTACGGCGCCTTCGTGGAGCTGGAGCCGGGGATCGAGGGCCTGATCCACGTCTCGGAGATGAGCTGGACCAAGAAGAACGTCCATCCGGGCAAGATCGTCTCCACCTCCCAGGAGGTCGAGGTGCAGATCCTGGAGGTCGATCCGGTCAAGCGCCGCATCTCGCTCGGCCTCAAGCAGACCCTGCAGAACCCCTGGGAGGCCTTCGCCGAGAAGCACCCGGTCGGGTCCGAGGTCGAGGGCGAGGTCAAGAACAAGACCGAGTTCGGCCTGTTCATCGGCCTCGAGGGCGACGTCGACGGCATGGTCCACCTCTCGGACCTCGACTGGAACCGTCCGGGCGAGCAGGTCATCGACGAGTTCAAGAAGGGCGACGTGGTGCGCGCCCAGGTTCTCGACGTCGACGTCGAGAAGGAGCGCATCTCGCTCGGCATCAAGCAGCTCGCCGGCGACCCCTTCGCGGATGCGGGGGAGATCCGCAAGGGTCAGGTCGTCACCTGCGAGGTGCTGGAGGTCAAGGATTCCGGCATCGAGGTGAAGATCGTCGACACCGACCTGTCGACCTTCATCCGCCGGGCCGAGATCGCCCGCGACCGCGGCGACCAGCGCCCCGAGCGCTTCGCGGCGGGCGAGAAGGTGGATGCCCGCGTCACGCAGTTCGACCGCAAGGCGCGCCGCGTGCAGCTCTCCATCAAGGCCCTGGAGATGGCCGAGGAGAAGGAGGCGATCGCCCAGTACGGCTCGGCCGATTCGGGCGCCTCGCTCGGCGACATCCTCGGCGCGGCCCTCAAGGCCCGCGCCGGCGACAAGAAGTAGGATCGGCCGGCCCGGGCGCGCCCGGGCCGCCACCGCGCGATCGGACAGGCCCGCGCCGGGAGACCGGCGCGGGCCTGTGCCGTTGAAAGACTCGTCCCCGCCTTCCCGGGAAGGCGGGGCGGGGTGAGGCGCGGGCCGCAACGGAGAAGTGGCGCCGGTGACGCGGAAACGGTAAGAGCGCCCGTCGGCTGTCCGAGGCGCGAGGCCGGCTCCCGTCGGCCTCGGCCGCTCGCCGTGGCCGCTGCGCGCCGGGGCCGACCCATGCCCGGGGCACGGTGGGGCCCAGCGCGCCCTTCCTGCTCGAGGGTCATCAGCGTCGTGAACGACATCGTTTCGAGCGAACTGCGCACCAGGATCCAGCGTGCGAAGTGCGACATTGAGGAATGTCTGAGAAGCGGCGATCCCGCGGCGACTTTCCGGGGGCTCGGCAGGGGCCCCGAGATCTGGATCGCGGCCCTCGACGAGATCTTCGACGAGTGGCCCTTGAGGGAGGCCGAGCGGGCCGCTGCCCTGCTGCACGAGACGCTGCCGGCGGCCGAGTATCTCTCGACCGTCACCATGCTCCTGGGAGCAGCCCCTCCGGCGGAGGCCCACGAACCGGAGATCGAGCCAAGGGACTTTCAGTCCGTGTTGATCGCGCGCCATTCCGATGCGGTCGGAACCGTCGTGGCTTTCACGGGGATGAAGGGCCGTCTCGGCATGCCGCTGAAGATCGCGGATCGCTGGTTCTCGGCGGCTCGCCTGAACAGGATCTATCTCAGGGACGCCAACAAGGACTTCTTTCTCGGGGGTCTCAAGGATCTCGGCGGCTCCTTCGAGGAGAGCGTGCTCAGCCTCCGGCGAACGATCGACGCGTTCGGCGGCGGACGCCTGTTTCTCTTCGGCGGGTCCGCCGGCGGCTACCCGGCCCTGCGCTACGCGCTCGCTCTCGAGGCGCAGGCCGTCCTGGTCTTCTCCGGCGCCACGAACATCACGCGCAGCTTCGTCGGCGACGCCGTTGATCGCTACGGCGCGCGCGAGCAGCCGGACCTGCGGCCGGCCTACGCTGCCGCGGCCCATCCGCCCCGGGTCCGCCTCGTCTACGCCGCGGGCCACGCGATGGACGCCCTCCAGGCGGGCAACTTCAAGGACCTGCCCGGAGTGATCTGCGACCCGCTCCCCGACTGCACGACGCACATCACGATTCCCGAGGCGGTTCGCACCGGAAAGTATGGTGGCCTGCTTGCGTGGCTGTTCGAGTGCGATCGGCCGAAACCGGGAGCGAATCCTGACGCTGTCGTGGGACATGATACGCTGTCCGGACGATCACGTCCGGACAGCGTTTGACGAGCCCGCGCGGCGCGAGCCCGCGCGGCGCTTGAGCGATGCCGAAATCCGCGTTGCGAACCAATTCGTCGGATTTCGTATGACTGGGAGCGCTCGACGCATGGACCGGCCAGATGACGTGATTGCCAAAGTGGCCAGCATCTATGCCCAGGTGCTCGACTTGCAGGTCGTTGGCCCGGACGACGATTTCATGACCCTGAACGGGGACTCGCACCAGGCCGTCCTCCTGGCGCTCGAACTCGAAGCGGCCTTCGGCGTGCCGGTGCCGGTCGAGACGATCGGCGACCTCGGCACGGTCCGCCGCGTCGCGACGTGGATCGCGGAGCAGGCCGCCTCCGGATCGGGGCGGGACACGCGATGACGGAGCTTCAGCGGCGTCTCGCGCGCTGGTCCGCGGAGCGGCCGGACCGCCTCGCCTTCGCGTTCATGCCCGACGGCACGACGGTGACCGACGCGCTGACCTTCGGCGCTCTCGATCGGGACGCGCGCGGAGTGGCCCGCTCGCTGGGGGAGGTGGGCGCCGGCGGCAGACCTGTGCTGCTCCTGTGTGAGCCGGGTCCCGCCTTCGTGACCGCCCTGGTCGGCTGCCTCTACGCGGGCGCCCTCGCCACCCCGGTGCCGGTGTCGCGGCGGCGCGCCGGCGTGGCGCGGCTCGCCGCGGTCGCCCGCGATGCCGATCCGGCCGCGATCCTGGCGACCGTCGACCGGTCGGCCGTGCCCGACGAGCGGCTCGCGGCCGCTCCCTGGCTGCGCGTCGACGAGGCGGCGCGCAACGCGCCCGCCGCCGTCTCCGCCGTGGCGGAGGACCATCCCGCGGTGATCCAGTACACGTCGGGGTCCACGACCTCTCCGAAGGGCGTTGTGCTCAGCCACGGCAATCTGGCCGCCAACCTGCGCATGCTCCGCGACGGCTTCGGCGCGCACGAGTCCAGCCGCTATCTCAGCTGGTTGCCGCTTTTCCACGATATGGGGCTGATTGCCCACGTGTTGGCGGCGCTCTACAACGGCGGTCCCTGCTGGTTCGCACCCCCATTGAGCTTTTTCAGGCGGCCCGAGACCTGGCTGCGGGCGATCGCGCTGCATGGGGCGACGATCAGCGGTGCCCCCAACTTCGCCTACGAGAGCTGCGTCCGGCGCTTCCCGACGATGCAGCTCGACGGTCTGTCCCTCGCCAGCTGGGAGGTGGCGTTCTGCGGTGCCGAGGCGGTGCGGGCGTCGACGATGGAGCGGTTCTCGGCCCTGTTCGCGCCCTACGGCTTCCGCGCCGCGGCGTTGCGGCCCTGCTACGGGCTGGCGGAGGCGACGGTGTTCGTGACGGCGGCGCGCGGCGTTCGCACGCTGCCGGCGACGCAGTCGCCGACCGCCGCGCCCCTGGTGTCCTGCGGCACCCCGTCGCCCGACGCGACGCTCGTCGTGGTGGATCCGGAGACGCTGCGGCCGAGGCAGGACGGCGAGATCGGCGAGATCTGCGTGTCCGGCTCGCACGTCGCCAAGGCGTATTGGCGCCGGCCGGCCGAGAGCGATGCGACCTTCGGGGCCGAGATCGAGGGGCCGGACGGGCCGGTGACGGCTCTGCGGACCGGCGATCTCGGCCTCCTGCGCGACGGTGAGCTCTACGTCACGGGCCGCCTCAAGGACGTGATCCTGGTGCGCGGCGAAACGATCCACGCCGAGGACGTCGAGCAGGCGGTCGGCGCGTCGCATCCCGAGCTGGACGGCCTCTGTGCGGCGTTCGGTCTCGAGGTCGACGGGGAGGAGCAGGTCGTCGTCGTTCAGGAGGCGCCCCGAGGGGGCTTTCGCGCCGCGCCCGAGACGCTGATCGACGCGGCGGCGCGGGCGGTGGCGGACACCTTCGGGGTGCGCCTGTACGACCTCGCCCGGGTCCGAACCGGTGCGATCCCCCGCACGACGAGCGGCAAGGTGCAGCGAGGCCGCTGCCGCGCCCTCTACGCGTCAGGCGAACTGCCGCTGCAGGGCGGCGGCGTCGGCCACCTGTCGCTCGGGCGCAACCAGCGCCCGCGCTGACGCATCGGCGCGGAACACGCCCGCTCCGTCCAGGAAATAGCGCACCTGACCGTACTTGCTGAGGAAGTGGACGACGAGTCTCAGCGTCGACGGCTTCGCGCCGGCCGCGCGCACGACCTCCCGCACCATCTCCGCCTCGCGCGGTCCGAGCGCCGAGACCCGCTTCATGATCCGGAAGAACATCGCGGTTCGCTCCGATCCCGCGTCGTGGCGGCGCACCGGCGCGTAGGCCGTGCTCCTGAGCTGCGCGATCATGCGCAGCATCCGCGCCCCGAACGCCTCCGGCATGTAGGCCGCCGCGCACAGGTCCGCGACGCCGTCGAGGAGGACGCGACGGGACATTCCGGCCGGCACGATGTTGGTCGAGAACGGACTCGCCGCCGCCGTTTCCCAGGAGGCGCCGAGCAGCCGCCCCTCGCGCGCGAGGCGGCGATAGAGGTCGGTGGCGTGAGGGGCGGTGAGCACGCCGATGTTGAGTTCGGGGATCGGCGCGGCATCGAAGAACCCCCGCATCTGGTCGAAGATCCCGGCCGAGTCGTGGTCGAAGCCGACGATGATGCCCGCCTGAACCGCGATCCCCTTCTGGAGGATCGCAGCGATCGCGCTCTCGACCGGCTGCAGGAGGTTCTGCTTCTTTCCGGTCTCGCGAAGGCTCGCCTTGTTGACGGTCTCGATGCCGACGAAGAGGATCCGAATCCCGGCCTCGTGGCAGCGCTCGAGAAGATCCGGGTCGCGCGCCACGTCGAGCGAGGCCTGGGTCAGGAACAGGACCGGATCGGCCTCGTGCCCCGCGTTCCAGGCGGTCAAAGCGTCGAGCACCTTGCGGGCCCAGGCGCGGTGGACGGTGAAATTGTCGTCGACCAGGAAGATCTGCCGGAAGCCGGCCGCATAGAGCGCATCCAGTTCGGCAACGATCTGCGCAATGTCTTTGTGCCGCTGCTTGCGGCCCTGGTATTGGATGACATCACAGAATTCGCAGCTGAAGGGGCAGCCGCGCGTGGTCTGAAGCGCGCCCGACGACGCGCGCTCGACGGGATAGAGGTCCCAGCGCGGGACCGGGGACCGGCGGATGTCGGCCTTGCCCCCGTCGTAGCGGTCGCCGGCGCGTCCCGCCGCGATGTCCGAGAAGATCTGCGCCGCGATCTCCTCGACCTCGCCCGTCACCAGGATGTCGGCGTGCGGCCGCATCTCCTCCGGAGTCAGGGTCGCGAACGACCCCCCGATCATCACCGTCCGGCCGCGCCGGCGGAAGGCGTCGGCGAGTGCGATCATCCTGTCACGCTGGGACACCTTGCCGGTGATCGCGACGACGTCGACCTGCGCGTCGAGATCGACGGCATCGATGCTCTCGTCGGTGATCCGGATGTGCCAGTCGGCCGGCACGAGCGCGGCGAGCGTCACCACCGTGAGGTCGGCGACCTGCACCCAGCCGCGGGCCTCGTCGCCGAAGAACTCGGCCGTGTGATAGCTCGGTGCGGAATTGGCCGGATTGACGATGTAAATGGCGGGCATGGTCGCTCCCGTTCCGGGCCGCTCTCGGCGATGATGTGCCCTGGACCGGGCCGGATGCGGGGGACGAGCCGCCGTGCTCGGCACGCCCTGCCGACCCGGAGGCAGCGATCCCGGGCCCTCGTCCCACCGCCCGCCGCCGCGGCGATACCAGCTCGACGGCGCCGTGGCCAGTGTCGTCGGCGGCGTCCGCTCGGACGCAGCATCCACCGCGGCGCGAGGTCCTCGCCCGTCGGCGCCGTCGCGCCGGGGGCGGGCCGTCGCGCCGCTCCGGCCGACGGACGAGGGCCGCGCCGCGGGGCAGGATCCGCGCCGTCCGACCGGGGCGCGACGGTGTGCAGGGTCGGACCGATCATCTCTGCGCTCACGGCAAAATCACCGGCCTGAAAGGCTGTTCAGGTGATAAGCCCATAGTTTTCCGACTCTTTCAGGGTGCATATGGTGATCTGACGGATCTTCGTTCCTGTAATACTCAGAAATGACGCCGGTGTCCGGATCAAGCAGGTCCGATGTCAGGTCGATGAAGGCGCATTGCCGTTGCGCTGCGCCGGATCTCAGACGGTCATTGTATTCGATGGTGAGCGCAGTGCGGTCCTTCAGAGTGGCATCCACTTCCTTTCGGAAATTCGCGATGTCGCCCCAGACGGTTCCATCCCTGATGGTGGGCAGTGCCGCTCCTGTGATGACGACGTCGCTGTGCCCGGCGCCGAGAAGCCGGTCGACGAACGAAAGATATGCGCAGACCGATTCCCGCAATTGGTGCTCTATGGTCTCGGCGTATGTCTTCGCGCGCCACCAAATCACGAAGCCGCAATCGACTTCTCCGAGCTGGATCAGCGGGATGGTCCCGGGGCGAGGCGGCAAGAGCGAACGGGAGAAGATCTCGAGCGCGTGGGTCAGGCTGTTGGGATTGCGCATGCCTACGGCCGTCGCTCCCGGAACTTCGGTGAACCGGCACCGGCGAGACAGCCAGCCGGCCTTCGCCGCGTGATCGATCGCGGCGACGTGGCTGTCTCCGACGACGTGCCAGACTCGCTGATCGCCGTGATCGGCCGGACAATCCGTCATCTCTCGCCCATGCCTGTTGGATGACCGCGCCGTGGAGAGGCACCTCGGACCGACGATCAGGACATCTCCGCGGAGCGACCCGCGCGGCGATCAAGGGCCGGTCACGACTCGCCCCGTTCCGCCGTGACGGGCCACTCGCCGAGCCTATCCGCAAATGCGGCAGAATTACAACAGATTGGTTGAAATTCAGACCCTCCGAGGCGGGCCCGCGCAATCAGTTGTACATGGTCAGCGATGGGGAGAATCTGCAATGCGCAAATCAGCTTTACCGACCTTCATCGCTTGCGTGGCGGGTTTCATCCTGTGCCAAGCAACTCACGCGAATGCGCAGGCGACGCGCACCTGGGTGTCGGGCGTCGGCGACGACGCGAATCCGTGTAGCCGGACTGCTCCATGCAAGACATTCGCGGGAGCGATCAGCAAGACGGCGAATGACGGGATCATCAGCGTGTTGGATCCGGGCGGATTCGGGTCGGTCACGATCACGAAGTCGATCACGATCCGGGGCAGGGGCGCGGAGGCGGGCGTGCTCGCGTCCGGCGTTCAGGGCGTGGTCGTCAATGCGCCGAACGCGACCGTCTCGCTCGTCGGCCTCAGCATCGATGGTGCCGGCACCGGCACCAGGGGCATCAACGTGATCAGCGCCGCGCAGGTTACGATCAAGGATTGCGAGATCTCGAGATTCACGGACGCCGGGATCTATGTCAGTTCGTCGTCAAACAGCCGCGTGATGGTCAAGGACAGCATGGTACACAGCAACGCGCGCGGCGTCGTCGCGATCGGAACCAACGCGACACTGGCCGGCGTCGTACTGGATAACGTGGTTGTAGACGCGAGTTCGACCGCAAACCTTGTGGCTGATCAGGCGGGCGGCATCATCGCGTTGAGGCGCTCGACGGTCTTGGGAGCTCCCATTCTCAACACGAATGGCGCGACCATTCGCAGCTATGGCGATAATGCTCTCAATGGCGGGACACCGAATTCGGTCACGCCCCTCCAGTAGGAGGCGCGGACCGGGCGCGCGAGGGCGGTGCCCGGCGCCGCGCTCGGCCGCGGCCCGGGGCCGCCCCGGGCTACGGGCCGCCCGCGTCGCCCCGGGGCCTGCGTCGCTCGGGTTGCGGCCCGAAGCCTGTTCGCGTTCCTCGACGTTGCCGCGCGACCCTCGGCGCCGCCGGCGCCCGGGGACGGGCGCGGGGGATCGCCCCGACCCGGCCGCGATGGCATGAACGGCCGCCACCGACATCTTTGGGTTGTCGTGTGATGTCGACCGTGAGCCGACCGGCGTTCGGCGAGGATCCGCGTCTCGCTACAGGATGTAGGTGTACAGGTGGTCGATCATTTCGTTCCTCGACACGATCTCGCCGAGCAGGTCGAGATCGCTGCCGAACCCGGCCTCCGAGTCGGGGCGCCCGGTCCGCTCACACGCGTCGATCTGACAACTGTAGCCGAAATGTGCGAAATCGTCACGATATAATTCGCTGACGGTTGTCGCGGTACCTTCCTCGTAGAACCTGCTCCAATTGCCTATGAGAGATTTATTCTCTCGCGGGATCGTCAAGCTGTGATCGCCCAGCCTGAGTGCTAAAGACTCGACGAGTTCCTCGAACTTCTCAATTTTGAAAATATTGTTATATTTTATTAGATCACTCAATAACAGATCCTTCTGGGGCCTGACATGGACCTCACGGCTCGTGAAATCTTGGAAGTTATCAGATAAATATGTGACGAACGATGAAAAATGCGACTGCAAGTCGTGGACATCGCCTATCCGGCCGAAGCGGTCAAACAACTCCGAGTAGCCTGGCTCATTGGTAAGGATCTTGCTGCAAAAAAATGAAAATAGGCGACTGTAGGGATTTCGGCTTATCGCAAATCTGTACCAAGACGCTCGATTTTCAAGTATTTCATCTAATTCAGGCATAGTAAGTTCGAGAAAAGTCGGAATATCCAGATATTTTCTCTGATGAATGAGCATGCCAAGTTTGGATTCTTTATGATAGGGCTTTCTCGCTCTCGGATCGAACGTGACGCCTTCGAGCGAGGAGAAGAACGACTTGAGAGACGTGCAGGCAACCTTGGGGGTTTCGATATAGACCAGCTTGTGTCTCCTGGAGACGTAACTGCCGTAAGCCAGCCTGGCGGTCGCGAACCAAGGTTCATAGCCCGCGCGCTCGGCCAAAGTCGCGATGCGGTCGTGAACGGCTCTGTTGTAATCCGGTCTGATCGTGCCGTGCGACGGCGGCGCTTTCTCGAGAATCCTGATGGCTCCCGATGCGGAGGTGCAGCGCAGGTCTTGGCCGTGCGGGCCCTCGGGGAGGGCGCATCCGGGTCCCGTCCGATCGTCGAGGTCCCCGTGAACGATGACTCTTGCGCCGGGAGCAATCAGCGGCAACCAGGCCCGCAGATCGTCGACGGCGCCGCTCTCGCCGGTGCCGGCGCACATGAACAAAAGTCCGACTTGGCATTTCAGCACATGCGCCGCCTGCCGAGAGTCGAGATCTATCTCTACAATATATCGTAACGGGTCCGGCCTCTCGCACGAGGAATCGGGCGCATCGCTGCCGCTTGTCCGAGACAGGCCCTCGACGGGTGCGGCGTGCGGGCCCTGGGGAGCGATGCGATAGATCAGCGTTCTGCTTTGCGGCGGCCTGCGCGCCACCCCGGTCGCGAGCGCGAGTGCCGATTGCCTGCTGCACGATCTCAGGTCGACGATGCAACCGCTTTCCACCAGCGCCGCTTGCTCCGTAAGGAGCAGCGTCTCCTCGTCGGATAGAATGCTACTGGTATCGGAAGACTCATCTTGCATCTGCTTGCATGCCGATCGCGATAATGCACCGTATTTGCCCGGATTGCGGATAGGCGACTGGGCGATGTAGCACTATAGGGTGCGGACACGGTCAGTACCAGAGCCCGATCGCGGCGGCGAGCGCGACGTTAGGGGCCGGCTTGTCCCAGCGTGTCGAAGCGAGTGGCGATCCCGCGACAATCCTCGGGGCGGCAGAGGGCGGCCTCGGTGCGCTCGCGGTCGCGGCGCTCGCCGGGGAGGGGCCTCGGCCTGCGAGCCCGCGGACCGGGGACGATCGGGGTGATGCCCGCCTTCCGCGGATGAGCCCGCAGCCGGTGGGCATCGTGGCCCTCGGCGGCGATCGGGCACGGCGCCCACCTGTCGAGGCGGGTGTGGCCCGCGGCGCGATGGTCCTGCGCTCCCGGGCCGTCGCGCTGGCGCATTCCCCGACGCGGGGGCCGCCGGTTCGGCGCAGACAAGGCGGCGCGATCGGATCCTGCTCTCGCGGCCGGGCCGATCGCGCGGCACGACCCGCCGATCAGCGCCCACGGCTCAGCGGCGCGCGGGACCCGCCCCGGGTTCAGGCCGCCGGCGCGGCCGCCAGCCGGTGGGGCAGGTTGCCCAGGATCGTCTCCGGCGTGAGCGGCCGGCCGGTCGCGGCGCGCAGGCGCAGCAGGGCGCTCTGGCGGAAGCGCGGGTCGCCCGACACGTCCGGCCCCGCCCAGTCCGGCACCGCGAGGGGCGCGGCCTCGTGCTCCAGCTCCACCTCGGCCAGGATCAGGCCCGCGAGGTCGCCCCGGAACACGTCGACCTCCCAGAGACGCCCCGCATGCGGCACGCCGTAGCGGGTCTTCTCGATCAGGCAGCCCTCGCAGACGCCGGCGAGCAGCGCCTCCCCGTCCGCGGGCGGGATCTCGTACTCGAATTCCTGCCGGCCGAGCCCCTGGCGCGGCCCCTTCACGGTGAGCCAGGCCCGGCTGCCGTCGAGGCGCACCCGCACCTTGCCGCCGTTCGCCTGGCTGATCAGGCCGTCGCGCAGGTGACGCGGCGGCGTCGCGGCCAGCCGCCACCGGCTGTCGGCCACGAGAAACTTCCGCTCCACTTCGAACCGCATCGGTCCCCGCGCGCCGTCATCCGCCGCGGGGCGCGCCGCCCCGCCGCGAGGCCGCTTACCACGGCCGCCCCCGGCTGGCACCTCGCTAGGTGTGCTTCTGCAGGTGCACTTCGGCAGGTGCACCGCGGTAAGGTGCGCCCCGGCGCGCCGCGCCGTCGAGGCCCGTCCGCCGCGGGGCACGGCCGCCCTCGGCGGGCGCTCCGGGGCGCCCCGCCTCATACGCCATCCGGTTGATTGCGTCGCCATCTCCCATTTCGGCCATGCGGATGTCGGCTTCGCTCAGGCGCCGCGCAGGCTCGTGATCCGGGATCCGCTTCGATCAAGCGGATCCCGGATCAGGAGGGGCCCCGGCCCGCGGGAGCCGCGCTCTCCGGCAGACCCTCGCCCCGGCGGGCCTGCTTGGCGGCCGCGATCCGCCGCACCAGGGCGAGGTAGGGCTGGCCGATCCGGTCCCAGCCGTAATCCTGGGCCGTCGCCCGCGCGCCGGCCCGCAGGGCGGCCACCCGCTCCGCGTCGGAGAGGACGCGCCCGATCGTGGCCGCGATCTGGTGCGCCAGTGGCTTGATGAAGTACCCGTTCACGCCCTCCAGCAGGTAATCCTCGATCCCGCCCACCGCCGTCGCGAAGACCGGCAGGCTGCAGGCCATCGCCTCCATGCAGACGAGCGAGAAGGTCTCGTAGCGGGAGGGCAGGACCAGCGCGTCCGCCGCCGCGTAGAAGGCCGGCGCGTCCGAGCGCGACCCCGCGAAGATCACGTGGTCGGACCAGGGCCGGGCGAGGTCGCGGTAGGGGGCAGGGTTGTCCGACCCGACCACCACCAGCCAATAGTCGGGCCCGAGCAGCCGGAGGGCCCCCACGGCGTGGGCCAGGCCCTTGCGGGCGAATTCGTGGCCGACGAAGACCAGGAGCTTGGCCTCGTCGGGAATGCCGAACTCCGCCCGGATCGCCCGGCCCGCCTCCGGATCGCCGCGGAACCGGGCGAGGTCGATCCCGTTCGGGATCACCTCGATCTGCCGCGCCGGCACGCCGTGATGCACTTGCAGCTCGGTGCGCACGCGCCGCGAGACTGCGACGTAGCGGGCGTAGCGCCCGCCGGTGATCATCAGGCGGTCGCGCAGCGCCACCCACAGGTGCATCGGGTTGAGCAGCCAGCGCCAGCGCCCCTCCTGCCGCTTCTCCTGCAGGCTCGCGGCGTTGACCGCGTGGACGACCAGGATGTCGCCCGCGAGGCTGTCGCCGTGGCTGATCACCACCGCCCCGCGGTGGCGCCGCAGGGCCAGGGAGGCCGCGAGCGTGAAGGCCGGCACGACGAGGAGGCGGCCGAGGTGGCGCAGCGGTCCGCGGGTCGGGATCCGGGCGAGCCAGGGCGCCACGGTCTCGACGGTGATGCCCGCCTCGACGCGCCCGGCCACCCGGTTGGCGATCACGTGGTTGGGCACCCCCGCCCGCGCGAAGGTGCGGGCGAGCTCCCAGGCGACGGTCTCGGCGCCGCCCGCGGCGCTGAATTCCTGGATCACCTGCACGACCTGCGGCGGCGCGGCCGCGCCCGCCGGGGAGACCCGCGCCTCCCGCTCGCCCCGTCCGGGCCCCCCGTCCCGCACCGAGACGGGTGCCGCTTCCAGCTGATGATCGGCCGTCATCTCAGGACACTCCACCATCGAAACCGCCGCTCGGCTGTGTCGAACCGGCACGCGGACGGAATCACTGTTCCTGGATTGCAAGTCCGGTGACTCGGACCGGCATCCGATCCTGATGAGAGCGGGCTTCTCTCTCGAATGCTTGCCAAGGTCTCTTGCCAAGGTCTCTTGCCAAGGTCTGAATCCGCGGGCGCCTTCGAGGAGATGGACGGCCCGGTGCTGGTGCATCCCGGGCCGTCGCGATCACGCTTGGTCGGCGAGCGGCACCGGCCCGGGCCGGGGCGCGCTCGCCCGCGCCCGCGCGGCGGCCGCCCAGGCCTGCGCGAGGGCGCCGGCGACGGCCTCCTGGGTGAAGCGCTCGGCGACGTTGCGGCGCCCGGCGAGGCCCCGGGCCGCCCGCTCCGCCGGGTCGGCCGCGGCCTCGTCGAGCACCCGCGCCAGGGCGGCGGGGTCGCGCTCCGGCACGATCCAGCCCCCCGGCCCGACCACCGACGGGATCGCACCGCAGGTCGAGCCGATCACCGGCACGCCGCAGGCCTGCGCCTCGATGATCACCCGCCCGAACTGCTCGCGCACCGCCTTCGTGGTGCGGGTGAGGAGGACGAGCGCGTCGCGCTCGCGCATGAACTGCGCCACGCCCGCCGGCGGCGCCCAGGGCGCGAAGCTCACCCGGTCGCCGAGCCCGAGGGACGCCGCGCGGGCGCGCAGGCCGGCCTCGTGCGGGCCCTCGCCCATCAGGGCGAGCTCCACCCGCGTCCGGCAGCGGGCCATGGCGTCGAGGACGTCGTCCAGCCCCTTCTCCTCCACGAGGCGCCCCACGTAGCCGAGGCGCAGCGGCCCGCCCGGGGGGCGGGGCGCCGCCGGGAGCTCCGCCCCCGGCCGGAAGGTCGCCGCGTCGACGCCGTAGCCGATCGGGCTGACCGGACCCGCATAGCCCCCCGCGCGCACGACCTCCGCCGCGTCGGGGCTGCGCGCCAGCACGTGGTCCGTGCGGGAGAGGGTGAAGCGCCGCACGCCCTCGAAGGGGGGCGGGAGGCGCTTGAGGATGTTCTGGTCGACCTCCAGGACCAGGGCGGCCGGCCCGCGCAGGAGGCTCGCCTGGAGCGCGACGAGGCTCCACGGCTCCTCCCAGAGATGCACCACGTCGGGCTGCAGGCGCCGGATCAGGCGCCGCATTCCCGGATAGACGTGCAGGTACCAGCCCATCGGCCCCGCCTTCGGCAGCCGGATCGGCGCGACGTGCACGGTGACGCCGGGATCGTCCGGGGGATCGGCCTCGATCACCCGGCCGAACTGGTGCCAGCGCGCCGGCACCAGGAGGTGCACGTCGAGGTCCGGGCGCCGCGCGAAGGGCGCGTAGCGCAGGCGGCCCGCCTCGCGGCTGACGGCCGGGTGGGCGATCGAGAGGACGCGCAGCCTGTCAGTCACGGCCAAGTACCCGGGCGAGGGCGCCGGTGGCGCCGGTGAGATGCGCCTCGGCGGCGAGGAGGCTGCGACGGGCGCCGTTGAGCGTGTTGCGCGGCAGGCTCCAGGCGTCCTGACCGCGGCGCACGAGGCCCTTGCGGGTGGTCGCGGCGCTGGAGAAGCCCGCCCGGCGCGCCAGCGCGAAGTCGCGCGGGCCGCAATCCCCCCGGCGCCCGTACGGGAAGGCGAAGTGGCGCGCCTCCCGCCCGAGCCGCGCGCCGATCCGCTCGCGGCACTCCGCGATCTCGCGGAAGGCGGCCTCGGGGTCGAGGGCGGCGATGCGGGGATGGCTCACCGTATGGCCGCCGATCTCCACCAGGGGATCGTCCGCGAGGGGCGCGAGCATCTCCCAGGTCACGGCGTGGCGCCAGTGCATCGCCTCCTCGTCGACGCCGTTGAGGCGGCAGAAGGTCCGGTAATGCGCCCCGGCCCGCGGGCCGTCGAACGCCGCCGCGAGGCGCGCATAGGCCGCGCGCTTGGCCGCCGGGTCCGGCAGCGGCAGGGAGCCCCCGGGCAGGCGCACCGCGTCGCGCGCGCGCAGCACATCCTCCAGCCCGGCCCCCCAGAGCGGCAGGGTTCCGTCCGGGATGCCGGTGGTGAGGAACAGCGTCACCGGCACGCCGTGCCGGCGGAACAGCGGCACCACCGCCTCGACCGTGTCGCGGTAGCAATCGTCGATCGAGACGTTGACGAAGCGGCCGCGATGGTCCGGGTCGGCCGCCCGGCGCAGGGCCTCGTCGAGGGTGACGACGTCCCAGCCGGTCGCGCGCAGATGGGTGAGGAGCCGGTCGAGATAGCCGAGATCGAGGTGGAAGCCGCGATTCGGCATGTCGGCCCAGTCCTCCGCCCGGACCGCCCGGTGGAAGGTCAGGAGGCAGCCGCGGGGCCCGAGCCGCGCGCCCGCGCGGGCCGCCAGGGCCCGGGGCAGGGCGGCCGGACCCGGCGCGAGGGCGTCCCAGCCGGGCAATCCCGGCAGGTCCCGGCGGGCCGCGGTGAAGGTGGGCATCGCGTCACTCCTCCTCTGGGCATCGGTGGGGGGCACTGGCGCGGGGCCGGGGAGATCGCGCGGGGCTCTCCGGGGCGGGGCGGCGCCGCGCCGCGCCGAGGGTTGCGCGAAGGGACGGCGCCGCCAGGGCGAGGCCGACCAGGATGCAGGCCGCGCAGGCGGCGGCGCCCGCGGCGAGGCGCGCCAGCGGCCCCGCGACCGCGAGCGGGATCTGCCACGCGGCGAGGCCCATCACGGCGGCCGGACCGGCGGCGAGCAGCGTGGCCCGGACGAGCGGCCGCGCGCAGCCGAGGAGCAGGCCGGTCCCGGCGAGGAGCACGAGGCCGCGGGCCGCCTCGCCGAGGCCCAGCATCATCGGGCCGGCGAGGCCGTTGCCCGCCGCCGCGCAGGTCGCGAGGTTGACCGCGATGTTGGCGAGGTAGGCCGCGGTCAGGGCGCCCGCCGCCGCCCCGTTGCGCCCGGCCCCGTTGAGGACGCGCATCAGGATCCAGCCGAGGGTCGAGGCCCAGAGGCCGGCCGCGATGCCCCGCAGGGCCTCGCTGGTCAGGAAGACGGCTTCGTCCCCGAAGGCGCCGCGGGCGAAGACGACCCGCGCGAGCTCCGGGGCGAAGCCCGCCAGGAACACGCAGGCCGGCAGCATCACGGCCAGGATCGGGCGGGCGATCCGCTCGACCTGGCGGGCCGTGTCCGCCGCCGGGCCCGCCGCCAGGACGGTGAGCCCGAGGGGCTGGCTGATCAGCAGCAGGGCGCTGTCCGTCAGGGTGCGGGCGTAATCCATCGAGGCGACCGTGCCGGTGGCGAGCCGCGAGGCGAGGAGCCGCTCGATCCAGTTGTGGGCCTGCTCGACGAGCGGGATGGCGAGGAGCGGGCGCAGGCCGCGCAGGAAGTCCCGGCCGGCCGCCAGGATCAGGGCCGGCCGGGCGCCGGCCGGGTCGAGCAGCCCCTCGCGCCACAGCCACGCCACCGCGCAGGCCGCGAGCCCGTTGAAGGCGATCGTGAAGGACCAGGCGAGCGCCGCCACGGAGCCGGTCAGGCCCATGACGGCGAGCCCGGTCAGCACCGCGAGGTTGAGGATGCTCGCCCGGATCGTGGTGAGCCGCGAGCGGCCGAGGGCGATCTCGCCCGCCGCCAGGCAGTTCAGCACCACGCAGGCCGGCATGCCGAGCGCCATCACGCGCACGAAGTCGAGCGTCAGCGCCCGGCCCTCCGGCGAGAACCCGCCGACGATCGCCCCGACCCAGGTCATGCCGAGGGCCTGGACGGCGAGCATCAGCCCGAGCGCGATGCCGCCGAGCGCCAGGGTGAGCGCGCAGAGCCGCGCGCCGGCCTCGCCGGTCCGCTGCCACTCCCGGCACATCGGCACCAGGATCGCCGGCACGCTCTCGTTCTGGAGCACCGCCAGGGGCAGCAGCACCGCCGTGAGCGCCCCCCGGAACCCGTCCGCCACCAGCGAGGCGCCGAGCGTGTGCGCCATCACGATCTCGCGCACGAAGCCGAGGAGCTTGCTGAACAGGGCGCCGCCCATCAGCAGCACCGCGAAGCGGCGGCCGCCCAGAAGGGGCACCCCGTCGCGGGGCACCCCGTCGCGGGGCGCCCCGTCGCAAGGCCCCGCGGGGGGCGGCCCCTCGCGGGTGGCCGATCTCAGGACCAGGCTCCTCACGCGGCTCACCTGCGGGTTCGGGGGCGGGAGGCGGGGCTGAGCACCGCGAAGGTCCAGAAGAGGAGGCCGAGCTCCCCCGAGGTCACGTTGCCGAGGGGGATCTGGACCAGGGACGCGCAGGCGAGGGCGCCCACGATCACCGCCTCGATCCCCCCGTCGCGCCGCGCGCCGTCGACGGCCCGCCCGATCGCGGCGAGCAGGGCGGCGAGGCAGAGGAGGCCGACCACGAGCCCCATCGTGACCCAGCAGCTGACGATCATGCCGTCGATCGCCATCGCGCCCGCGCTGCCCACGTCCGTGACCGTGAAGCCGTTGCCGACAAGGCCGCTGTCGGGCTGGTTCCACAGCACCAGGTACTGCTCCAGCCGCTCGCGGGCGCTGCCGTCCTGGGCGCCGTCCCCGAGGCTGGCGAGCCGCTCGCCGATCACCTCGCCGAAGGGCGTCAGCGTCGCGGCGGCGGCGACCGCCGCGGCCGCCCCCGCCAGCATGCCGAGCGCCCGGGCCCGGGTGGCGGAGAACAGGAGGCAGAACAGCACCGCGGCGGCGAGGAAGAGCCACCCGGTGCGGTACATCGAGAGCAGGAGCGAGAGGGCCGCCGGGGCGGCGAGCAGGGCCGTCCCCCAGCCCGAGCGCAGGAAGCCGACCAGGACGAGGCCGACCGCCGTGAAGCTCGCGAAGCTCCCCGGCCCGTTCATGGTGCTGAAGGTGCGCACCCCGAACGGCACCGGCTGCCCGGCCGACATGATCGTGGTCAGGGTCATCCAGTAGCGGTCCCAGGCCGGGGGATCGACGTACTGGACGATGCCGTAGAGCCCGGTGAGCGGCAGGATCGCCAGGAAGACCGAGGCGGCGGCCTGGACCAGCGCGCGCTGCTCCGCCTCGGAGCGCAGGCTCAGGGCCGCCGCGTAGACGAGCGGTGCGAACCACTTGATCGAGCCGGTGGCGGCCTGCTGCCACTCGCCCTGGAACAGCGAGAGGGCGGTGGCGTAGGTCACGCAGGCCGCCACCGTCAGCACCGCCGCGAGGGCGGGCGGCAGCGGCCGGTCCCCGTCGAGGGCGCTCCTGAGGCTCGGCAGCGGCGCCAGGATCGCCAGGAGCGGGCCGACCAGCATCAGCCCGCTCGGGTCGTAGCCCGCCGCGAGGTCGACCACCCGGCGCAGGAAGGGCGCGAAGGCGAAGAGCAGCAGCACCGCCTGGAGGTGGTCGGCGGGCGAGCGCCGCCACGCCAGGAAGCCGGTGGCCGCGCAGCCGAGGATGAAGGCCGGCCGCGCCGCCCCGCCGAGCAGGGGCCCGGCCAGCGCCGTGGCGGCGAGGAGCAGCGCGGCGGCGAGCCAGCCGGTGAGGGAGATCGGGCCGAGGACCGGCGCCGCGAGGCTCGTCCTCACGGGCGGGCCTCCCGGGCCACCCGGTCGATCACCCCGGCGATCGCCTCCCGCATCCGGTCGGCCGGGTAGAGGCGCCGCGCCCGCTCCCGGGCCGCCGCCACCGTCGCGGCCGTGCCCTCCCGTCCGGCGAGGACCCGCCCGATCGCCGCCGCGAGGGCGGCGGGGTCGCCGGGCGGCACCAGGGTGCCGGCCCGGCCCTCGTCCAGGATCTCGGCCGCCGCCCCGGTGCGCGTCGCCACGACCGGCACGCCCGCCAGCATGGCCTCGACCAGGGTGCGCCCGAAGGGCTCGGGATGGATGGAGGGATGCACGACGGCGTCCATCGCCTGCATCAGCCGGGGCACGTCGTCCCGATGCCCGAGGAAGTGCACGCGGCCGGCGAGGCCGAGCTCCCCGGCCATCCGCGCGAGGTCGCGCGCGTAGGCGTCCTCGCCGAACAGGGCGGCGCCGGCCACGACCGCGCCGACCCCGGGATGCGCCGCGAGGGCCCGCAGCAGCACGTGCTGGCCCTTCCAGGGGGCGAGCCGGCTGAAGACGCCGACCAGGGGGCCGTCGGGCAGCCCGAGGGCGCGGCGCAGCTCCGGCCGCGGGCGCGGATCGGGCACGAGGTCGAGGCCGTTCGGCACCAGGGCGACGAGGTCCGGCCGCCCGCCGGCCGCCGCGAAGGCCTCCGCCACCGCGCCCGAGGGCGCGATGACCCGGGACGCCCGGGCATTGGCGAGGCCGACCTGGAGCCGGCGCTGGGCGCGGCCGAAATGATGCGCGTCGACGATGTCGTGCAGGTGCCAGATCAGGGGCCGGCGCGCCAGCGCAGTGGCCACCGCGGCGAGCACGAAGGCCTTCTGCGAATTGGCGTAGACGACGTCGTGCCGGCGCGCCCGGCGGGCGATCTCCAGGACGAGCCCGGCGAGCCGTCCGGCGAGCGGCAGGGCGCCGAGGGCCGGGGAATCGCGCCGCAGGCCCGAGAGGCTCGCCCCCGCCCGCGCGCGCTCGACCGAGAGGCCGCGCGCCGCCATCGCGGCCGCCAGGGGGCCGTCCTCGAACAGCAGGGCGGTGGCGCCGCGCCAGGACGCGACGACGTCGGCGAGCACCAGCTCGGCTCCCGCCATCGTGGCGGTATGGTTGACGAACAGGACGCGGGGGGACGCCATCACGCCGCTCCCAGGGAGGTGCGGGCCGGGCCCGGCCGCTCGCCGTAGAGCGCCTGGTCCTGCGGCCGCACCAGGGTGATCACCGTGCCGGCGACCGTGCCGCCGGCCGCCCGGACGCCGGCGACCGCCGCCGCGGCCTCCTCGACCTGCGACCAGCCCCAGCGGGCGCAGACCAGGACGGCCTCGACCCGCCTCGCCAGCAGGGTGGCGTCCATCAGGGCCCCGAGGGGCGGGCTGTCGACCAGCGCGAGGTCGTACTCCTCCGCGAGGGCGAGGACGCCCGCCACGCGCGGGCCGGCGAGGAGCTCGGTCGAATCCTCGACCGGGCCCCCGGCCGGCAGCACGTCGACGCCGGGCAGGCGGCTGCGCACGATCGCGGCGCGGGCGGGCGCCTCCCCGCGCAGGACGGCGCCGAGGCCCGGGCTCGGGGGCAGGTCGAGCCCGGCCTCGATGCTCGGGGCGCGCAGGTCGGCCTCGATCACGAGGACGCGCTGGCCGCTCGCGGCGAGCCGGGCGGCCAGCGCCAGGGTGGTGAAGGTCTTGCCCTCCTGGGGGGAGGCCGAGGTGACGAGGAGGCTGCGCGGCGTCCGGCCCGGCGGGCGCAGGGCGAGCTGCGCCGCGAGCTGGCGCAGGGCGGCCTGGAGCTTCGGGTCCCGCGCCGCCCCCGAGAGGGCCGGGCCGAGCGGCAGGGTGCGGCGGCCCGGGATCAGCTCGGCCCCCGGGAAGGGCCGCGGGGCGGAGAGCCGCGGCAGCTGCGCCAGCGTCGTGGTGCCGGCGACCTCGTCGATCGCGTGGGCGGCCCGGACGGTGCCGTCGGTGCGGTCGCGCAGCAGGGCGGCGGCCGCCCCCAGGAGGGTCGCGAGGGTGAGGCCCGCCGCCAGGAAGGGCAGGCGCTTGGGGAAGAACGGCCGGGTCGGCAGCTCGGCGAGGCTCACCAGCCGGGTGCTCCCGGTAAGGATGCGCCGCTCGGTCTCGAGCTCGCTCGCCCGCTTGTAGAGGTCGGTGTACTGGCCGCGCTTGAGCTCGACGCTGCGCACCATGGCGGCGATCGCCGCCTCCGCGTCCGCGGCGGCGCCGACCTCGTCCTTGGCGGCGTCGAGCTGGCGCTTGAGCGAGGCGACGAGGCCGTTCGAGGCCTCGTAGACCTGGCGCGCGCTCGCCGCGACGCTCGCCACCTCCCGCTTCATGCGGGCCTGGACCTGGTCGCGCTCGCGCCGCAGGCCCTGGATGGTCGGGTGGTTGGGCCCGAGCGTCGTCTCCGCATTGGCGAGCTGGGCGGAGAGCTGGGCATATTGCTGCTTCAGGTCGCCGATCGTCCGGCTCGCCAGCACGGCGGGCGAATCGGCCGAGCCGCGCGCCTGGTCGGCGCTGATCTCCCGCAGGCGCGCGGCGGCGTCGGCCCGCGCCGTCTCGGCGCTGGCCAGCTGCTGGCTGATGCTGGTCAGCTTCTCCGAGGCGATCGGCGCCGTCGCGCCGCGCACCAGGCCCCGCCGGCGGCGATAGGCCTGGATCTGCTCCTCCTCCTCGCGCAGGGACTGGTCGAGCTGGCGGATCTCCTGCCAGATCCAGGACGCCGCCGCCTCGCGGGACTTGGCGAGGCCGGACCGCTGGTCGTCCAGGAAGGCCGTGATCACCGCGTTTGTCAGGCCCTGGGCCACGTCCGGGAGCTGCGCCTGGAAGGCGACGGTGATGACGCGCGAGCGGCCCACATTCCCGACCATCACGCGCCGGTCGAGGTAGTCGAACAGCGCGTCGCTCCCCGGCGCGAGGGCGTCGCAGGCCGCGGCCGGCTCGCCCGTCACCCGGGCGAGCCCGAGCGGGCCGCCCCGGGCCTCCGTCCGGCACTCGCGCCGCGCCGCCTCCGCCACGCCCGGCTGGGTCATGGCGAGGCGCAGGATCCGGGGCGAGCGCACCACCAGGAGCTGGCTCTCGAGGTCGGCCGGGTCGCCGACCTTCTGGGCCCAGGCGGCGGAATTGGCGGCGGTGCCGGGCTCGGGCTCGGCCACGATCACCGAGCCGCTCGCCACGTAGCGCACCGGGATCACCAGGAGCGCCGCCACGGCGGCGCCGAGCACCGCCGAGAACACGGTCAGGAACAGGCCGCGCCGGCGCCACAGCCGCGTGGCCACGCCGATCCGCGGCGCCGGCCGCGGCGGGATCCCGACATCCGGTTTGGTCAGCATGATGCTCACCCTGCCCTCGCTCCCCTCAGCCGACCATCTCGACCGCGTAGACGTGCCGCTCCCGCGCGGAGGCCGGCGGACCGTGCGTCGCGACCTGCTTGTCCACGAAGCTCGTGAATTCGCGCCGGAAGCGCTCCGCCGAGAAGCGCTCGGCCTGCGCCCGGCAGGCGGCGCGGGAGAAGCTCCCCTCGGTCGCCACGAAGCTGCGCAGGCAGGCGGCGATCGCCTCGGCGCTGGGCTCGTCGAAGAACAGGCCGGTGCGCCCGGGGCCCTGGGTCAGGACCGTCTCGCGGGCGCCGCCGCGGCCGAGAGCGAGCACGGGAGTGCCCTCGGCCTGGGCCTCGACCGGGACGATGCCGAAATCCTCCTCGGCCGCGAACACGAAGGCGCGCGCCGTCGCCATCAGGCGCCGCAATTCCGCGTCGCTGACGTAGCCCGCGAAGGTGACGTTCGGGCCCGCGCGCCGGCGCAGGCGCTCCGCCTCCGACCCGTCCCCGGCCACGACGAGTTCGAGCTCCGGCGTCAGCCGGAACGCGTCGACGATCGCCTCGACGTTCTTGTAGGGCACGAGCCGGCTCGCGGCCAGGAAGTGGCGCCCGCGCGGCATGGTCAGGGGCTGCTCCGACAGGGTGACGGGCGGGTGGATCACCGTCGCCTCCCGCCCGTAGATCTTGCGGATGCGCCGGGCGACGAAGCGGGAATTGGCGACGAGCGCGTCCGGCCCGGACGCCGTGCGGACGTCCCAGAGCCGCATGTAGTGCAGGAGGGCCCGGGCCAGGGCGCCCTTGACCCCGCGGGCGAGCCCGCTCTCGCGCAGGTAGGCGTGCTGGAGGTCCCAGGCGTAGCGCATCGGCGAGTGGACGTAGGCGACGTGGACCTGGTCGGGCCCGGTGATCACCCCCTTGGCCACGGCGTAGCTCGACGAGAGCACGAGGTCGTAGCCCGACAGGTCGAACTGCTCGACCGCCAGCGGCATCAGCGGCAGGTAGGCCTGGTGGGCGCGGCCGAGCAGGGGCAGCCGCTGCAGGAAGCTCACCTGCGTCCGCGGCAGGCCGATCCGCGCGCGGCCCTCGGCCGGGAGGACGTCGAACAGGCAGAAAACGTCCGCCTGCGGGAAGCAGGCCAGCATCTCGCGCAGGACGCGCTCCGCCCCTCCGACGACGTAGAGCCAGTCATGGACGATGGCCACTCGCACGGAACATCCCTCCTCGGCGCGGGCCCGCGGGCCCCGCTCGTCCGGCCGGTCCCGCCGACGGTGCAACCCGCCGGCTTGACACGCGATGAAACAGATCGGCGAAAACTTGATCTTTCAGCACATATGAGCAAACCGCCTGCCAATGCCGGAGTGTCCCAATATTGGACGCCGTCAGGACAGTGCTGATGACTGGATTAAATTTACGAACATCGTGAATTCCGGGCGATCGCAGGGGGTCAGCTCAGCCACAGCAGCACCACCTTGGCGCCGACCGGCAGCGACGCGGCGCCGTCCCGGATCGCGACCTCGGTCCAGGCCTCCTCGTCGTTCGGCACCATCGCCCGCGCGCGGGCCGCCGGGCGGCTCGGCACGACCCGCTGCGGGCGGGCCTCCGGCGCGAGGTCGGCGCGGGCCGCCGGGTCCCAGCAGCGCAGCGCGCGCCAGAGCGCCACCACCGTGCCGCCGTCCCGGCGGCCGAGCGGGACGGCGCGCAGGTCCGCGCCCGCCTCCGGCAGGGCGACCTCCCGGGGCGCCTCGTCGCGCGGCGCGTCGGGGGCCGAGAGGGCGCGCATCAGCCCGCGCAGGGCGCGGTAGGCCGGCTTCGGGCGGCCGTCGTGGTGGACGAGCCCCCAATGGTGCTCGGTCTCGCGCGGGTCGGTGCCGCCGTCCATCAGCTCGTACAGGAAGCTCCGGCGCAGCCCGGCGGCGAAGTTGTGCAGCAGCAGGCGCGGGACGTAGATCGCCGCCGCCGCCTCGGAGACGCCGCCGCGGCCCGGATTCGGCGGGGTGCAGTAGCCGACTTCCGTGCTCATCACGGGCGCGCCCGGCTTGAAGCCCTCGGCCATGTGGGCGAGGTACCAGGAGAGGGCGGCGTAATCGTCCGCGGTCTCGGGCTCCTGGCCGCCCTGCACGTAGGAATGGATCGCCACCACGTCGCAGAACGGGGCCGCGCCGCGGATCGGCGCCACGTCCTGCGGGCGGTAGTCGAGGACGGTCGGCGAGACGACCGGCAGCGTCCGCGCGTCGTAGCGCGTGCGCAGCGCCCGGTAGACGGCGCGCTGGTAGGCGACCACGGCGCTGCTCCAGTCCGGCCGCGCCGCCGGCTGGGCGGTGAACCAGGGGCTGTCGCCCTCGTTCTGGCCCTCGATCGCCGAGACGCGGCCGGGGCCCAGAGCCTCCAGGTAGGCGAGCATCTCCGGCACCGTGTTGGTGACGGGCGAGACGAGCAGCTGCGCCCGCACCCCGTGGGTGGCGTGGAGCCGGGCCCAGCGGCCGAGGTCGTTGGAGGGGCGCAGCTCGTCCCGGACGTGCCGGATCCCCGCCTCGGCGAGGAGGTCGCGCACCGTCTCGAAGCGGGAGGCGTAGGGCTCGCTGCCGAGGTGGAGGTTGACCCCGACGCTGTCGAGGAAATCCGCCACCGGGCGCGGGGCCGGCGCCGCCCCGGCGGGGCGCGGCCGCGCGGCCAGGGCCGCGAGGCCGCCCAGCAACACGGCCCGGCGGCTCGGTCCCGCCGCGGGCGGGCACGGCCGGTCCGGCCCGCCCGTGCCCCGCGCTCGTGGCCCTGGCGACATCGGACATCCTCTCCTGGCGGCGATCCGGCGGGCCGCCGTCGCCGCTCCGATGCGGGGCCCGGGCCAGGGCGCGCCGCCCCGGCGCGGCACGGCCCCGTGCCAGGACGGGGCGCGGCGCGCGCGGCCGTGCCGCGCCGGGACGCGCCCCGAGGCCGCGCTCGGGCGCCGGGGGGCGGCGCGGTCGGGCGCCGCAGGCGGCGTGGTCCGGGCGCCGCAGGCGGCGCGGTCAGGCGCCGAACACGGCGAGTTCGGTATAGGCGAGGTCGCCGAGGGCGACCGGCCCGGGCCCGCGGGCGAGGCGCGGCTTGCGGCCCGGGAAGAAGCGCCCGACCGCCCCCGGCACCGGCGCCGCGGCATCGACGAGCAGGAGCGGCATGGCGTGGCGGCGCAGCAGGGCGCGGCCGAGCGCCCCGAGCCAGCCGCCGAGCGCGGCCCCGGCCGGCCCGTAGATCAGCTGCATGCCCGGCAGGTGGAGCCCCGGCCCGACCCGCAGGGAGCGGCGCACCAGGATGGCGAGCCGGCCGGAGCCGCCCTCGGCGAGGACGAGGCAGCGGCAGCCCAGGGCCTCGTGGTCCCGCGCCAGGGCGCGCTCGGCGCGGGAGAGCAGCGCCGCCGTCTCCGGGCCGAAGGGGCGGACCCGCTGCCCCGGCGCCGGGCGGCTGAGGGCCGGCAGGACCAGCATCTGTCCCTCCGCGTAGCGGCGGAAGCCGCGGGCCTGGTGCATCGACCAGGTCTCGGGGGCGGCCGAGATGTTGAGGTAGGTCACGGCCCGGTCGCGCATGGCGCGCCCGTCGAGCATCACGCCGAAGCCGCGGAATTCCGGCTCGACGTACCAGCTCGACAGGTTGCAGCGCAGGGAGGGGCCGCGCTCGTCCTCGACGGAGGCGTAGATGGTGAGGAGGACGCCGACGACCGCGTCGCGATGCGCGAGCAGGAGGCCGTAGCGCGGCACGTCGCCGGGCAGGCGGCGGGCGGCGAGGCGGGCGAAGCCCCGGCGCCAATAGGCCGGCGGGCGGTCCGGGAAACCGCGGCCGAGCAGCCGCACGACGGCGTCGAGATCGGCCTCCTCGATCGGCCGGCAGCGCAGGGCGGGCTGGGTCGGTGGGCAGGCCGCGCGCTCCGGAGCGGGCGCGTCAGAGTGGGCCATGGGACACTCGCGGGGTGGCCGCGGTTCGCGCCTCCGCGCGCTCCGGGACGGTCCTGTGCCATCGCGGATCAGAAGCGGCGGCCCGATCGCCGGGCGGGTGAAACCGCCAGGGACGACGCAAGCCGCGTTCCCCAGGGGACGCGTCCCGGATCGGAGGACGGGGCGTCCCTGCCGCCTGCCGCGCCGGCCGGCGCTCGGGGGTTGAGAACGCTGCGGCTCTCGATCGATGGGGTCAGCACCGCCGTTCGGCAAGGCCCGGACCGGCTGCCCGGAACGACGCGGAGGGAGATCCGGGACACGGGGGAATCTGGACACCGCACGGGCCATGACGACTGGCCATGACGACGGGCCATGACGACGGGCCATGACGACGGGCCATGACGACGGGCCATGACGACGGGCCATGACGACGGGCCATGACGACGGGCCATGACGGCCCTGGCCGGACATCGTGCCGGACCGATCACCAGGACGCCGTCCGACGCCCATCGCGCGCAGGCCGGACCAAGACGCCAGGAGCCGAGATCGTGCTCAGGCTCGGCGCGATCGCGCCGGGTCGGCAGGGGAACGGGCAGGCCGGAACGGGCCGTCCTCCGCGTGCCGGCGCCGTGACCGGGCTGGACGGTCTACGGGCCGCTCACAGCAGGTAGAGTGTCACCGTGCCGTGGAACACCTTCGGGCAGTTCCGCGCCTGCACCAGCGCGCGGGCCTCCTCGACCGAGATGCCGCGGGCGCTCGCGATCTGCTCGACGCTTCTCCAGGCCTTCGTCATGGGGCGTTCCTCCTGTTTTCCACTCAACGCTCAAGCTCGGCGGCCGTTCCACGGCGCCCCGTTGCGGTGGATCAAGGCCGCCCGCCGCCGCGCGGGCAGAATGCGGCGCGCCCCGGGAGGGCGGCGGCGGGGCGACACATGCGGCATGACGCGGAGACGGCGCGGACCCATCCGGGCGGGACGCGGGAGGACGGGCCGTTCTGGACCGGGAGCCCGGAGGCGCTCGCCGCGCGGCTCGGATGCGGCCTCGACGGCCTGAGCGCCGCGCAGGCGGCGCGCCGCCTCGCCGAGGACGGCCCCAACGGCGACCGCCCGGCCCGGGCCGACGGCGTCCTGCGGGCGGTGCTGCGGCGGCTGCTCGAACCCTTCTCGCTGATCCTGCTCGCGGCGGGGCTGGTCTCGATCGCCACCGGCGACTGGGGCGGGGGCGTCATCATCATCGCCATCCTGACCCTGTCGATCGGCCTCGACACGCTCCAGGAAGGCCACGCCGTCCGGGCCGCGGAGGCGCTGCGGCGCTCGGTCGCCCTCACGGCGGAGGTCAAGCGCGACGGCCGCTTCCGGACCGTGCCGGTCGAGGAGGTCGTGCGCGGCGACCTGATCCGCGTGCGCGCGGGCGACATCGTGCCCGCCGACGCCCTCGTGCTCGCCAGCGCCGCCTTCTCGGCCGTCGAGGCGGCCCTGACCGGCGAGCCCTACCCGGTCGAGAAGCGGCCCGGCCCGGTCGCGGCGACGGCCCCCGCCGAGGCCGCCAATGCCCTGTTCCGCGGCGCCGTCGCCCAGAGCGGGGAGGCGCTCGCCCTCGTGGCCGCCACCGGCCGCGCGACGATGTTCGGGGCGGCCGCCGCCTCCCTCGCCGAGAGCGCCGCCCCCTCGCCCTTCCAGCGCGACCTGCGCGAATTCGGCCTCGTGGTGGCGCGGCTCACCCTCGTGCTGGTGGTGGCCGTGCTGGCGGTCCGGGTCGCCCTCGGGCGGCCGGTGCTCGACTCGCTCCTCTTCGCGGTGGCCCTGGCGGTCGGCCTCACCCCCGAATTGCTGCCGATGATCACCACCGTGACCCTCGCCCGCGGGGCGCTGCGCATGGCCCGCCGCAAGGTGATCGTGAAGCGCCTCGCGGGCATCCACGACCTCGGCGCCATGACGGTGCTCTGCACCGACAAGACCGGAACCCTGACCTCGGCCGAGATCGTGCTCGCGCGCAGCTTCGGGCCCGACGGCCGCGACGACCCGCGCCCGGCCCGGCTCGGGGCCGTGGCGGCGGCGCTGGGCGGCGAGCGCGGGGCCCTCGACGCGGCGCTGCGGCGCCACGGCGCCGCCGGGCCCGACGGCGCGGCGCGGGCCGACGGGGCCGCCGCGGAGGGATGGCGCCTCCTCGCCCTGCGCCCCTTCGAGGCGGGACGCCGCAGCGGCGCGGTCCTGGCCGAGGGGCCGGAGGGCCCGCGCCTGATCGTCAAGGGCGCGCCCGAGGCCGTCCTCGCCCTGTGCACGGAGCGGCGGGACGGGGCCGGGACGGCGCCCCTCGGGGATCCCGACCGCGCCGCCTGCCTGGCGCGGCTGCGGGCCCTCGCCGAGGAGGGCTACCGGGCCATCGCGGTCGCCTCCCGGGAGGCGGCGGGGCCGCGGGATGCCGGGGAGGCGGGGCTCGTCCTCGACGGGTTCTGCGCCTTCGCGGACCCGCCCAAGCCCGACGCCGCCGCCGCGGTGGCGGAGCTCGCGCGGGCGGGGGTCCGGGTGAAGATCCTGTCGGGGGACGACCCGGTCGTGGTGCGGCGCCTCGCCGGGCATGTCGGCCTGCCGGCCCCCTCGGTGCTGTCGGGGACGGAGGTGGCCGCGCTCGGCGACGAGGCCCTCGCCGTGCAGGTGCGCCGGGTCGACGCCTTCGGGCGCCTCGCCCCCGACCAGAAGGCGCGCATCGTCAAGGCGCTGCAGGCGGGGGGCGAGGTCGTCGGCTTCCTGGGCGACGGCATCAACGACGCGCCGGGCCTGCGGCAGGCCGATATCGGCCTCTCGGTCGAGGGGGCGACCGGCGTCGCCCAGGCCGCCGCCGACATGATCCTGCTCGCCCCCGACCTCGCCGTGGTGGCGGCCGGCGTGGCCGAGGGGCGGCGCACCTTCGCCAACATCCTCAAGTACATCCGCATGGGGGCGAGTTCGAATTTCGGCAACATGCTGTCGATGGCGGCAGCCTCGGCGGCCCTGCCGTTCCTGCCGATGCTGCCGACCCAGATCCTGCTCAACAACCTGCTCTACGACCTGTCGGAGATCGGGATCCCGTTCGACCACGTGCGGCCCGAGGCGGTGGCGCGCCCGCAAACCTGGGAGATGGCGGGGCTGCTGCGCTTCGCCGCCGTGATGGGGCCGCTCTCCTCCCTGTTCGACCTCCTGACCTTCGGCGTGCTGCTCCTCGGCTTCGGGGCGGCGCCCGACGTCTTCCGCACCGCGTGGTTCCTCGAATCGATGGCGACGCAGATCCTGGTCATCGTGGTCATCCGCACGGCCGGGCGGCCCTGGCGCGACCGCCCGGGCAGCGTCCTCGCCGTCACCTCGCTGGCGGCGCTCGCGGTCGCGCTCCTGCTGCCCTTCACGCCGGCCGGGCCGTGGTTCGGGTTCGCGCCGCCGCCGCCCGCGCTCCTCGCGGCCATCGCGGCGATCACGGCGGCCTACCTCGCCGCGGCCGAGGCGGTGAAGCCCTGGGCCACCGGCGCCCGCCGCCCCGCGGGGTTCCTGCCCTCGCGCCGGAGAGGACGAGGCCATGCCGGGTGAGACCGAGATCCTCGAATTCCTGCGCCGGATCCTCGGCGCCGCGGGCGCGGTCGAGACGATCCGCACCCACATCTCGGTCATCCTCCTGGCGGGGGAGCGGGTGTTCAAGCTCAAGCGGGCGGTGCGCTTCCCCTTCCTCGACTTCTCGACCGCGCCGCGGCGGCTCGCGGCCTGCGAGGCGGAATGCGCCCTCAACCGGCGCTGGGCGCCCGGCCTCTATCGCGGCGTGCACCGGATCACCCGGGGGGCGGATGGCGGCCTCGTCCTCGACGGCGGCGGCCCGCTCGTCGACGCGGTGGTCGAGATGCGCCGCTTCCCGGCGGCCGACCTGTTCGACGCGATGGTCCAGGACGGGCGCGCCACGCCCGCCCTCCTGACCGCGCTCGCCCACCGCATCGCCGCCCTGCACGCCGAGGCGCCGGCGAGCCCGGCGCGGGGGGGCGCCGCCGCGATGGAGCGCCTCGTCGCCCTCAACGATCGCGGCCTGCGGGCGAGCGGCCTCGTCGCCGCGGAGGTGGCCGACGCCCTCGCGGCGCGGTTCCGGGCCGCGCTCGGCCGCCACGCCGCGCGCGTCGAGGCGCGGCGCGCGGCCGGCAAGGTCCGCCGCTGCCACGGCGACCTGACGCTGCGCAACATCTGCCTGTTCGAGGGGGTGCCGACGCCCTTCGACGGGCTCGAATTCGACGAGGAGCTCGGCACGATCGACGTGCTCTACGACCTCGCCTTCCCGCTGATGGACCTCTGGCACCGCGGCCGGGGCGACCTCGCGAGCCTCCTCGTCAACCGCTACCTCGACGAGGCCGACGAGATCGACGGGGCGGGCCTGCTGCCCTTCCTGATGGCGCTGCGCGCCGTCATCCGGGCGCACGTCACCGCGAGCCAGGCGGCGGAGGCGCCGGCCGCCGCGGAGGGGGGCCTGTGGCGCGAGGCGCGGGCCTACCTCGCCCTGGCGGAGCAGTGCCTGCAGGCGGACGAGGCCCCGGTGCTGCTGGCGGTCGGGGGCCTCAGCGGCTCGGGCAAGTCGACGGTCGCGGCCGCGGTGGCGCCCTTCCTGGGCCCGCCGCCGGGCGCCCGGATCGTCGGCAGCGACCGCACCCGCAAGCGCCTGCACGGCGTGCCGGCCCTGACGCGGCTCCCCGCGGAGGCCTACGCGCCCGCGATGTCGGAGGCGGTCTACGCGGCGATGCGGGCGGAGGCGGCCCGCGCCCTCGCGGGCGGGGCGAGCGTGGTGGTCGACGCGGTCTTCGACCGTCCGGACGAGCGGGAGGCGATCGCCGCGGTGGCGCGGGCGGGCGGCGCCTCCTTCCGGGGCGTCTGGCTGCAGGCGCCGGTGCCGATGCTCGCCGCGCGCATCGCGGCCCGGCGGGACGACCCGTCCGACGCCACCCCCGCGGTGCTCGCCGCCCAGGCGGAGCGGGCCTGCGGCGAGATCACCTGGGAGCGCCTCGACGCCCGCCTGCCCCCGGAGACGCTGCGGGCGGTGATCCTGGCGCGGGGGCCGGTGCCCCGGGCGGGGTAGGGGCGGGGAGGCCCCCGCCCGCCCGGTCGGGCGCGACGCCGCATCCGCCCCTCACCCCCGCCCGGCCAGCAGCGCGGCGGCGGCCCGGGCGATCGGGCGCTCCTCGTTCGCCGGCACCACGTAGACCGCGACCGGCGACGCGTCCCGGCTGATCCGGGTCGCGTTCGCGGCGTTGCGGGCCGGGTCGAGCTCCACCCCCGCGAAGGCGAGGCCCTCGGCGATCGCCGCGCGCAGGGCGGGCGCGTGCTCGCCGATCCCCGCCGTGAAGACCAGCACGTCGAGCCCGCCGAGGGCCGCCATCAGCGAGCCCGCCTCCCGCACCGCCCGGTAGGCGAACAGCGCCAGGGCCTCGGCGGCCCGCGGATCGTCGCAGCCCTGCAGGGCCCGCACGTCGTCGCTGATCCCCGAGACGCCGAGCAGCCCCGAGCGGTTGTTCAGGAGGTCGGCCACCGCCTCCGCGCTCATGCCCCGCTCGCGGATCAGGTGCAGCACCAGCCCCGGATCGACGGCGCCCGAGCGGGTGCCCATCATCAGCCCGTCCAGGGCGGTGAAGCCCATGGTCGAGGCGAGGCTGCGGCGCTCCCGCAGGGCGCAGAGGCTGGCGCCGTGCCCGAGATGGGCCACGATCACCCGCCCCTCCGCCCGCGCCCCGGCCAGATCCGGCAGGATCTCGGCCACGTGCGCGTAGGAGAGCCCGTGGAAGCCGTAGCGCAGCAGGCCCTCCTCGCTCAGCGCCCACGGGATCGGGAAGAGCTGGGCGAGGCGCGGCTGGGTGCGGTGGAAGGCGGTGTCGAAGCAGGCGACCTGGGGCAGGTCGGGCCAGGACGCCGCCACGGCCCTCAGCCCCGCGAGGTTGTGGGGCTGGTGGGCCGGGGCCAGGGGCACCAGCCGCTCCAGCGCCGCGAGCACCCCCGCATCCACCCGCACCGGTGCCGAGAAGTCCCGCCCGCCATGCACGACCCGGTGCCCCGCCGCCCGCAGGAGGAGGTCCGGCGTGCGGCGGATCGCGTCGAGCAGCCACGCCACCGCGGCCGCGTGATCGCTGCCCGCCCCCGGCGCGTCGCCGGCCCTGAGGGCGAGCGGGCCCGCGGCCTCGACGCTCACGGCGCCGCCGAGGCCCGACACGCCGCCCCGGCAGAGCGGCTCCAGCGTGTCGGCCGCGAAGAGCGCGAATTTCAGGCTCGACGAGCCCGCATTGATCGCCAGGATCGCGTCGGTCACGCGGCGCCTCCTTCGGCGGACGCGGCGCCTCCTTCGGCGGAGGCGGGGTCCCCCGACGCCGCCGCATGCGCGAAGAGCTGGGCCAGCGCGCAGGAGGCTTCCCGCACCTCGGCGCTGTCGGCGCGGCTCGTCAGGATGATCGGCACCCGCGCGCCGAGGATCAGCCCGGCCGCGTCCGCCCCCGCGAGATGGATGAGCTGCTTGGCCAGCATGTTGCCCGAGACGAGGTCGGGGACGACCAGGATGTCGGCGTCCCCCGCCACCGGCGAGGCGATGCCCTTGGCGGCGGCGGCCTCCCGCGAGATGGCGTTGTCGAAGGCCAGGGGCCCCTCGACGCGGCCGCCGGTGATCTGGCCGCGCTCGGCCATCTTGCAGAGCGCCGCCGCGTCGAGGGTGGAGCCGATCCGCATCGACACCGTCTCGACCGCCGAGAGGATCGCCGCCTTGGGCTCGGCGATCCCCAGAGCCCGGCACAGGTCGATGGCGTTCTGGACGATGTCGCGCTTCTCCGCGAGGCTCGGCGCGATGTTGACCGCCGCGTCGGTGATGAAGAGCGGCTTGCGGTAATGCGGCACGTCGAGGGCGTAGACGTGGCTCATGCGCCGTTCGGTGCGCAGGCCCGCCTCCCTGCGCAGGGCCGCCGAGAGGATCTCGTCGGTGTGCAGCGCCCCCTTCATCAGCGCCGCCACGCTGCCGGCCCGGGCGAGGTCGACCGCCCGCTCGGCGGCCGCGTGGCTGTGGGGCGCCTCGACGATCTCGATCCCGTCGAGCGCGATCCGCGCCGCCTCGGCCGCCGCCGCGATCTTGGCCCGCGGCCCGACCAGGACCGGCTCGATCAGCCCGGCCCGCCGCCCCGCCAGCGCGCCCTCGAGGGAGACCGCGTCGCAGGGATGGACCACGGCGGTGCGGATCGGGGGCCTTCCCCGCGCCGCGTCGATCAGGCGGCGCCACTGGGCGCCGCGCTCGTGCAGGTGCACCTCCGGCAGCAGCACCCGGGGCCGGCGGACCTTCTCGGTCGGCGCGATCACCTCGGCCTCGCCGCTGATCACGCTCTCGCCGCGGTCGTTGAGGCAGGCGCAGTCGAGGACGAGCCGCGCCCGCGCCTCGTCCTTCGTCCGCACGGTGACCCGGGCCGTGATCGTGTCGCCGATCTTCACCGGCCGCAGGAAGCGCAGGGACTGGCCGAGATAGATCGTGCCGGGCCCCGGCAGCGCGGTGCCGAGCACCGCCGAGATCAGCGAGCCGCCCCAGAGCCCGTGCGCGATGACCCCGTGGAAGCGGTCCGTATCGGCGTAGTCCTTGTCGAGATGGGCGGGGTTCACGTCCCCCGACACGACCGCGAACAGCCGGATGTCGTCCGGCTGCAGGGTGCGGGCGAGGCTCGCGCTGTCGCCGACCCGGATCTCCGCCAGGGTGCGGTTCTCGATGAATTGGAGGGCTTCCATGATCAGGCCACCGCGTGCAAGCCGCCGTCGACGAAGGTGATGGTGCCGGTGACGCCGCGGGCGCCGTCGGCCGAGAGGGCGGCGGCCATGTGGCCGATCTCCTCCAGGGTCACGAGCCGGTGCTCCGGCGCGCGGGTGCGGGCGGCCTCGACGAGGTCGTCGAAATGGTCGATCCCCGAGGCCGCCCGGGTCACGACCGGCCCGGGCGAGAGGGTGTTGACCCGGATGCCGCGCGGGCCGAGTTCGACCGCGAGCGAGCGCACGCCGGCCTCCAGGGCGGCCTTGACCGGCCCCATCACGTTGTAGTGGTCGACCACCTTCTCGGCGCCGTAATAGCTCACCGTCAGGATGCTGCCGCCCGCCCGCATCAGCGGCTCGGCCCGCCGCGTCATCCGGATCAGCGAGTGCACCGAGACGTCCATGGCGGTGAGGAAGCCCTCCCGCGAGCAATCGGTGACGCGGCCGTGCAGGTCCTCCTTCGGGCAGAAGGCGATCGAGTGGACGAGGATGTCGAGGCCGCCCCAGGCCGCCTCCACCCGCGCGAAGAGCGCGTCGAGCTCCGCGTCCCGGGTGACGTCGAGGGGCGCGAGGATCTCCGCCCCGAGCTCCTCGGCGACGGGGGCGACGTGGGGCCGGGCCCGGTCGTTCAGGTAGGTGAGGGCGAGGCGGGCGCCGTTCTCCCGGAAGGCGCGGGCGCAGCCCGTGGCGATCGACTGCGCGTTGGCGACCCCGACCACGAGGGCGCGCTTGCCGGCGAGCAGGGCCATGGTCAGGCCTCCCGCACGTAGCGGCCGGGGGCCGGGCCGAGCGTCGGCGCGCCCGGCAGCCCCATCGGCGGCGGCGGCTCGGGCGGGCCGGACCGCTCGGCGAGCCAGGAGGCCCATTCCGGCCACCAGGAGCCCTGTTCGAGCCGGGCGAGGTCGAGCCAGCTGTCCGGATCGACGTAGCGGTCGGTCGCCGCCCTGCTGTGCACGCGGTAGTGGCGGCCGCGATGGCCGGGCTCCGAGACGATGCCCGCGTTGTGGCCCCCGCTGGCGAGTAGGAAGGTGACGTCCGCGTCGGTCATCAGCGTGAGCTTGAACACCGAGCGCCAGGGCGCCACGTGGTCCTTCTCGGTGCCGACGGCGAAGATCGGCGCGCGGATGTCGGTCAGGGCCACCGGCCGGCCCTCGACCCGCAGGCGGCCCTCCGCGAGGTCGTTGTCGAGGAACAGGCGGCGCAGGTACTCGGCGTGCATCCGCGCCGGCATCCGGGTGGCGTCGGCGTTCCAGGCCATCAGGTCGGTCACCGCCTCGCGCCGCCCGAGCAGGTAGCTGTTGACGATCCGCGACCAGATCAGGTCGTTCGAGCGCAGCAGCTGGAAGGCGCCGGCCATCTGCTTGGAGTCGAGGACGCCCTCGCTCCGCATCAGGCTCTCCAGGAAGCTGATCTGGCTCTCGTTGATGAAGAGCGTGAGCTCGCCGGCCTCGGTGAAGTCGACCTGCGCGGCGAAGAGGGTGAGGGAGGCGAGCCGCGCATCCCCGTCCCGGGCCATGGTGGCCGCCGCGATCGAGAGCAGCGTGCCGCCCAGGCAATAGCCCGCCGCGTGCACGGCCCGGCCCGGCCGGATCGCCGAGACCGCGTCGAGGGCGGCCATCACGCCGAGCCGCCGGTAATCGTCGAAGGACACGTCCCGGTCCGCCGGGCCCGGGTTGCGCCAGGAGATCATGAACACGGTGAAGCCCTGGCCGACGAGGTGGCGGACCAGGGAATTCTCCGGCGACAGGTCGAGGATGTAGTACTTCATGATCCAGGCCGGCACGATCAGGACCGGCTCGGGCCGGACTGCGCCGGTCTTCGGCGCGTACTGGATCAGCTCGATCAGGTCGTTGCGGTAGACGACCTCGCCCTCGGTGACCGCGACCTCGCGCCCGACCGCGAAGCGCTCGGCGCCCGCGGGCTTGAGGCCGGCGAGCCCGCGCCGGGCATCCTCCAGGGCGTTCAGGGCGCCGAGCACCAGGTTGGCGCCGCCGCTCGCCAGGGTCGCGTTGAGGACGACCGGGTTGGTGAGGGGGTGATTCGACGGCGAGACCCCATCGAGCATCTGGCGCGCCGTGAAGGCGACGATCTCCTCGTGCGCCCGCGCCACGCCGCGCACGCCCGTGGTGGCGTTGTGCCACCATTGCTGGGTGAGCAGGAAACCCTGCTGGTAGAGGCAGAAGGGCCAGGTCCGCCAAGCCGGGTCGTCGAAGCGGTGGTCCTGGGGCAGGGGCTCGATGCAGGGTTCGGCCTGCGCCCCCACCAGGAGGTTGCGCCACAGGAAGGATTGCAGGCGCTGGCCCTTGCGGAAGGCCTTGGCGGCGAGTTCGGCCTGCTTGCCGGGCGAGAAGGCCGCGTGCACGCTCCAGTCGAGCCAGGCATTGGCCAGGGCCGCCGGCGAGAGGCCGCCGGTGAGCCGCGCCACCGCGGCATGGGCCGCTTGGTCGATCGCCTGGCCGGCGTCGTGCAGGTCGTCACCGGGCTCCGCGGCGTCCCGGACGGGACCGGCGGCCGCGACCGGCGGCACGAGGCGGAGGGCAGGGGGGCGGGCCGGGATCGCGGCCGAGGATTGCGTGGGGGAAGTCGCGAGCATGGGGGGTCTCCAGCGCCCGCCTCTCCTAGCCGGGCACGGCGTTCCGCCCACTGATCCAGATCAGAGCTGAGCTGCACGCACGCGCTCAGGATCGTCCGATGCGCGGGGCGCCGGATGCGATCTCGGCAAACGCTCGGCAATACCTTGGCAAACGAGGCCTCGGCGGGCCGTGTCGCGCACGATTCGCGCACCGCGCACGATCCGCGCGGGGGGGCCCCTCTCCCGCGGGGGTACGAGGCGGATCCCCGATCTCCGATCCGCCCGGCGCCGGGCCCGGCTCGCGGCGCCCCCGCTCACGGCGCGGCCGCCCCGGGTACCGCACAGGCCTGCGCGACGTGCCCCTCCGCCAGCGCGCCCGTCGCCCGGGCGATCAGGTCGTACTTGGTGCGCGTGACGCTGACCTCGCGGAACCAGTTCACGAGGTCCCCCCAGGGGTCGTTCATGTGCGCGAGCCCCGACACGAAGGCGACGACCGTGCTGACCTCCGCCTCGCCGGTCACCACCGCGTAGCCCCCGACGCCCAGGATCCCCGCCACGCCGAGGTGGTAGGACATGTTCATCAGGAAGTTCATCGAGAACTTGATCCGGAAGATCCCCATGTTGAGGCCGAAGACGGCGTCGAGCCGCTCCGCCTCGGCCGGCGCGACGGCGCCGGAACGCGCCTCCACGATGCCGCCGCTGACCCGCCGCAGCAGGCCGATGCGCGCCCCGACCCGGCGGTTGATGGCCCGCTGCATCAGCGGCACGAAGACGAGCTGGGGCGAGAACACCGCCAGCGCCACCAGGGCCATGGCGGGGTTGAGCATGGCCAGGTAGGCGAGCGTGGTGACCAGGATGCCCGCCTGCAGGAGCGGCTCCGAGAAGCAGGAGGCGACGAAGCCGCCCACCGGCTCGGCCTCGTCCAGAACCAGCGCCACCTCGACGCCGCGCGCCTGCCCGGCGCCGCTCCGCGGCGCGCCGCCGTGCAGCCCGGCGCCGTGGCAATCCTCCATGATGGCGGCGCGCAGGCGGCGCACGGCCCGCTCGGCGACGAAGCCGCGACCGATGTTGAGCACGAGCTTCAGCAGCCCGAGCCCGCAGGCGGTGAGCGCGTAGAGGACGGCGAGCCGCAGCAGCACCTGCGGGTCGGCCCCCTTCACGGCGTGGCCCACCGCGCGCCGCTGGATCTCCAGGGGCAGCACCCCCGCCAGGAACACCGCCACCACCAGGAGGGCGAGCCAGACCTGCGCCACGGCACTCTCGCGCCAGATGAAGGTCAGCAGGTCGGGAGGGGTGCTGCGCGCGGGCGAAGGCGCGGGCGAAGGGCGGCAGAGATCCGGTGCCTCGTCCCGCGGCCGCGCGGCCTCCCGCACATGCCCCGTCGCCATGGGCCCTGTCGCCATGGGCGTTTCCCTCCCTCCGGCGCCGCGGCCGGGTTATAGCCGGCTCACTACCGCCTCCCGTGCTGGGTCGCCTTGATCCGCCTCAAGGGTTGGGCGGCCGCGGCCCGTCGCTCCGCGGCCGGCCCTCGGGCTCGATCGCAGTCACTCGATCGCAGTCACTCGATCCCTTGCGCTCGATCCCTCGCCGCCGGATCCCTTGCGCTGGATCAAGGCCGATCCGCGCGTCCGGCGGGATCCTTCCCGCACTGAGCCGGACTGAGCCGGGAGGACACCATGATCCGGGACCTGATGATCGTCGTCGACGGCGTGGGTCGGCGCGCGCTGCCCTGCGGCCTCGCGCTCGCGGCCGAGACCGGGGCCTCCGTCACGGCGGCCGGCGTGCTGCCGGCCGTGCCCTTCGAGACCTACGCGCAGGCCGAGATCCGCTACGACATGATCGTCTCGGCGGAGCGGAGTTCGCGGGAGCGCGCCGCCGAGGCGGCCGAGGAGGCCGCGGCCGCCGCCCGCGGGGCGGGGCTCTCCTGCGAGAGCGTCGTGATCTGCAGCTCCGCCCCCGAGGCCGCCCAGGAGCTCGCCGAGCGGGCGCGCCTGTGCGACCTCGTGGTGATCGAGCAGGCCGACCACGCCGCGCCCAAGCCCGCCGACGCGCAGATGGAGCCGCTGCTGTTCCGGTCGGGCCGCCCGGTGCTGATCGTGCCCTACATCCAGGCCGCCCCGCCCGCCCTGACCTCGGCGGTCGTGGCCTGGGACGGCAGCGCCCAGGCGGCCCGCGCCCTCGCCGACGCGCTCCCGCTGCTGCGGCGCGCGAACCGCGTCGAGGTCGTCACCGTGGCCGAGGAGCCGACGCCGGAGGACCTGCCCCGGCGCATGGTCCGCCACCTCGCCCGGCACGGCGTCGACGCGACCTTCCGGGTCGTCCGGGCCGGCATCCCGCCCGCCGAGGCCCTGCTGTCCCACGTCGCCGATTGCGGCGCCGACCTCCTGGTGATGGGGGCCTACGGCCACGCCCGGCTGCGCGAGGCGCTCATCGGCGGCACCAGCCGCACGATGCTGCGCTCCATGACGGTTCCGGTCCTGATGTCCCGCTGAGGGCGCGCCGCGGCACGCCCGCCGCGCGCGAGGCGAGGCCGGGCCGATCGAGGGAGAGTCCCATGAACCTCAAGTCCATTCTGGCCCTGGGCGGCCGGCACGACGATCCGCTGGTCGGGCTCACGGCGGTCCAGCCGCCCCTGCAGCGCGAGTTCGACCGGATGCTCGGCGAGGTGCGGGCCGGCCTGCCGGCCTTCCTGCAGGGCCCGATGCCCCGCATGGACGTCGTCGAGCGGGACGACCACGTCGAGGTGACGGCGGAGCTGCCCGGCCTGGAGCGCAGCGACGTCCAGCTCGAACTGATCGACGACATGCTGGTGATCCGGGGCGAGAAGCGCCAGGAGCGGGAGGGGATGAAGGGCACCCGCCGGGTGACGGAGCGCAGCTACGGCGCCTTCTCGCGCGCCATCGAATTGCCGGCGGGCACGCAGCCCGAGGAGATCGAGGCGCGGATGGAGAAGGGCGTGCTCACCCTGAGGTTGCCCAAGCCCCATGCCGGCGCCCCGCGGGCGCGGACGATCGACATCAAGGCCGGCTGATCCGGGCCGCGCTCCCCTCGGCCTCGGACGCGGGGATCCGGTCACGGATCGGCCGCGTCCCGCGCGCGGACGCTGCCGCATCGTCCCGACGAGCCGGCCGCCCGCCGCGCCGACGCGGCGCGCGTCCTCAGCGGGCGCAGACCTTGGCGCTGGTCGCGGTGGCGATCCAGCAGGCCGGATCCTCGGTGCTGCGCGCGTACTCGCCCGGGAGCGGCACGGTGCGGCCGCCCAGGGTGAGATAGCCGAACGCCACGCCGGGCCGGTCGACCTCGAGCGTGACGGTCGGCTTGCCCGCGGCGGAGATCCTGAAGCTTCCCTGGCGTCCCATCGCCGTGAAGGTGCAGGGGTACTCGCCCTCGTCGCTCGTCCGGCACGTGGCGGGCCTGGCGGCCGCGGCGGTCGCGCAGGAGAGCAGGGCGGCGGCGGCCGCGACGGAGCGGAGCGGGCGCGGGAAACGCCTCGGCGGTGTCATGGTGCGGGCTCGCGGAGCTGATTCGGTGCGGCCGCAGGATACAGGACGCGCCGCCGGCGCCCGAGGGGCCGCAGGCCCGTCACGGCACCAGGACGGCGGCCCCCTTCAGCCCGGCCCGGTGCGCGGCGATCGCCGCCTCGGCCTCCGCGAGCGGGAAGCTGCGGGTGTGGGTGACGATGCCGGCCCGCGGCGCCGCCGCGAAGAAATCCCGCGCATCCGCGCGGGTCAGGTTCGCCACCGACAGGATCCGCCGCTCGCCCCACAGCAGCGCGTACGGGAAGGCCGGGATGTCGCTCATGTGGATGCCGCCGCAGACCACGGTCCCGCCCTTGCGCACGGCGCGCAGGGCCGCCGGGACCAGGCGCCCGTCGGGGGCGAAGATCAGGGCGGCGTCGAGGGGCAGGGGCGGGGGCGCGTCCGAATCGCCCGCCCAGACGGCGCCGAGGCGGCGGGCGAAGGCCTGCCCGTCCCGGTCGCCGGGCCGGGTGAAGGCGTGGACGGCGCGGCCCTCCCGGCGGCAGATCTGGGCCACGATGTGGGCGGCCGCCCCGAATCCGTAGAGGCCGAGCGTCGCGGCCTCGCCCGCCATCCGCAGCGTGCGCCAGCCGATCAGCCCGGCGCAGAGGAGCGGCGCGGTCGCGACCGGATCCGCCTCCTCGGGGAGCGGGATCGTGTAGGCGGCCTCCGCCAGCACATGCGTGGCGAAGCCGCCGTCGCGGGTGTAGCCGGTGAAGCCGGGCCGGTCGCAGAGATTCTCGCGGCCCGCCGCGCAATGGGGGCAGCGGCCGCAGGTATGGCCGAGCCAGGGCACGCCGACCCGGGCGCCGGGACGCGGCGCCGCCACCCCGGGCCCCAGGGCCTCGACGCGCCCGACGATCTCGTGGCCGGGCACGATCGGCAGGCGCAGGTCCGGGAGGTCGCCGTCGATGACGTGGAGGTCCGTCCGGCAGACCGCGCAGGCCTCGACCCGGATGCGGACCTCGCCGGGGCCGGGGTCCGGGTCGGGCCGGGTCTCGGCGACGAGGGGCCCGCCGATCCGGTGCAGGACCATCGCGCGCATCGTCAGCCTCCCGTCGCGCCGGCCCGCCCCGACCCTCTCCTCATTCGTCGACCAGCCGGCGCATGCGGCCCTTGCGCAGGGTGACCTGGCGGGCGCCGGCGCGCAGGAGCGCGCCCTCGCCCTCGAGCTGCGAGATCGTGCGCGACACGGTCTCCAGGGTGAGGCCGAGGTAATCGGCGATGTCGCGGCGGGTCATCGGCAGGGCGACGTGGCCGGCATCGCCGAGGCGCTCGCCGACGGTGAGCAGGAAGGCCGCCACCCGCTCCTGGGCCGAGCCGCGGCCGAGGAGCAGCATGTGCTCCTGCGCCCGCCGCAGATCCCGCGCCGCCAGCCCCCAGAGCGCCACGGCCACCTCGGCGCGCTCGGCGGCCACGCGGGCGATCTGGCGCCGGCGGACCATCATGACCTTGGTGTCGCAGATCGCCTCGGCATTGTGGCCGTGGACCTCGCCCTGCTCGAACCCGAACAGGTCGCCGGGCAGGTGGAAGCCGGTGATCTGGCGCCGGCCGTCGCCCAGAATCTTGCAGGTGCGCACGGCGCCGCTGACGACCCGGTAGACGAATTCCGCCTCCTCGCCCTCGCCGTAGATCTCCTCGTCGCGGGTGAAGCCCGTGGGCGAGCCGACGAGGTCGGGGCAGCCGGGAAAGAAGCTGCCCGGCGCGAGACCGGCGGCGGGCGCGCCCGCGATCGGGAGCGGTCGCTGCGAAACGGTGTCGATGGCCATGGGTCCTGTCCCCGTCCTGTCCCCGTCCTGATCGGATGGGGGGAGAGTGGCGGGAACCGGGGGGCGGCGACAGCCCGGGCGATCTCTTACGGGGACCCGCTTAAGGAGATCTGCGTAGGCGCGCCGGGGCCGCGGCGCGTCGCGTCAGGCCGGCGCGCCGCCCGGCCCCGCGGCGAGGAGGGCCGGGAGCGCCTGGGCCGCCAGCGCCTTGTCGACCAGCGGCACCCCGGCCTCGGCGGCGCGGCGGCGGATCTGGGGATCCGGATGGCCGGTGGTGAGGACGACGGGCGCGCGGACGTCGAGGGCGCGCAGGGCGAAGAGCACGTCGAGGCCGCTCAGGCCCGGCATCATCACGTCGAGGATCACGCAGGCGGGTTGCGGGCCGGGAAAGGCGGCCAGCAGGTCGTTGCCGTTCGCGAAGGCCGCGACCGCGTAGCCCTCGCTCTCGAGCAGGAACTGCAGCGAGTTCAGGACGGCAGGATCGTCGTCCGCGATGTAGATGGCCACGACCGGCTCCCTCACGCCGCCCGCGACAGGAGCATCGCGGCACGGCTGACGACCCGCATCATAGCGGGCGACGGGCCGCCCGGGCTTGATCTCGCTCAAGGCCGGTGCCGCCCGGCCTGCCGGCTCAGGCGAGGCCCGCCCGCACGGCCCAGCGCACGAGTTCGGAGAGGGAGGTGGCCTGGGTCTTGGCCATCACCTTGGCCCGGTAGATTTCCACGGTGCGCGGGCTGATGGCGAGCGCCCGGCCGATCTCCTTGGCGGTGCCGCCGGCCACGAGGTGGGTGAGCACCTGCCGCTCGCGCCCGCTCAGGGTCTCGACCCGGCGGGTGAAGTCCCGCAGCGCCGGGTCGGCCGGGTCGGCCCCGGGGAGCGGGGCGGTCGCGGGGGCCGGGCGGGCGAGGGCGCCGCGCACCGCGCGCAGCAGCGTCTCGTCGTCGAAGGGCTTCTCGATGAAGTCGCTGGCGCCGAGCTTCATCGCCTCGACCGCGAGGGGCACGTCGCCGTGGCCGGTCATGACGATGACCGGGAGCGGGCTGCCGGCCGCCCGCACCCGGCGCAGGAACTCGATCCCGTCGATCCCGGGCATGCGGATGTCGGTGAGGATGCAGCCCTCCGCGAGGCCCGGCAGGGCGTCGAGCAGCGGCTCGGCCGCCTCGTAGAGGCGCGCGGTGTAACCCGCCGTGTCGAGCAGGAACCCGACCGAGTCGCGCATCGCGTCGTCGTCGTCGACGACGTGCACCGCCGGATCAGCCGCCATCGGCGAGCTCCCCCTCCTGGCTTTCCACGACCCGCGCGGCCGGCAGGGTCAGGCTGAACGTCGCCCCGCCGGCCGCGTTGCGGGCGACCGCGAGGCGGCCGCCATGCGCCTCGACGATCGAGCGGCAGATCGACAGCCCGACCCCGAGGCCGGTCGCCTTGGTGGTCACGAAGGGCTGGAACAGCCGGTCGGCGACCTCCGGGGCGATGCCCGGGCCGGTATCCGCCACGGCGATCTCGACCATCCCGGGCGCGGCGGGCCGCGCCTCGACGGTGATCTCCCGCCGCGGCACCGGCTGCATCGCCTCGCGGGCGTTGCGGATCAGGTTCACCAGCACCTGCTGGATCTGGACGCGGTCGGCGAGCACGGCGCGCACCTGCGGATCGAGGCGGGAGCGAAACACGACGCCCTGCTCGCGGGCCCCCACCAGGGCGAGGGCGCTCGCCTCCTCGATCAGGCGGGAGACCGGCTCGATGCGCTTGTCGGTCTCGCCGCGGGCCACGAAGTCGCGCAGCCGCCGGATGATCTGGCCGGCGCGCAGGGCCTGCTCGGCGACCCGGTCGATGGCGTCGAGGGCGCGGGACGGCACGCCGCCCGCTTGGTCGAGGAGCCGGCGGCAGCCGCGGGCGTAGTTGCTGACCGCGCCGAGGGGCTGGTTGAGCTCGTGGGCGAGGGCCGAGGCCATCTCCCCCATGGCGCTGAGCCGCGAGACGTGGACGAGTTCGGCCTGCAGCTCCTGGAGCTTGGCCTGGGTCTCCTGGCGCTCGGTCAGGTCGGTGATGAAGCCGGTGTAGAAGACGCGCTCCCCCGAGCGCATCTCCCCGATCGCGAGTTCCATCGGGAAGGTCGAGCCGTCCCGGCGCTGGCCGGTGACGATGCGGGCGGTGCCGATGATGCGCCGCTCGCCGGTGCGGTGGTAGCGGGCGAGGTAGCCGTCGTGGCGCTGCCGGTCCGGCTCGGGCATCAGCAGGTTGACGTTGCGGCCGATCACCTCCGCGGCGGCGTGGCCGAACAGCCGCTCGGCGGCGGCGCTGAAGGAGTGGATGCGGGCCTCGGCATCGATCACCACCATGGCGTCCGGCACGGTGTCGAGGATCGATTGCAGGTGGGCCTCGCGGGCGCGCAGGTCGTCCTCGGCGCGCTTCTGCGCGTCGATGCTGAAGACGACGCCGCGGTGGCGCAGGGGCCTCCCCGCGGCGTCGAGCTCGACCCGGCCGCGCGAGCGCAGCCAGGCCGTCCGCCCGTCCGGCCGCAGGGCGCGGTAATCGACCTCGTAGGTGCCGCCTTCGGCGAGCGCCCGCGCGATGGCGGCGGCCCGGCCGGGCCGGTCCTCCGGGTGGATCCGGGCCTGGAAGGCGTCGAGGCTGGTCAGGCTGCCCTCGTCCGCGCCGAAGAGCGCGTCGCAGGCCGCCGAGGCCGCGACCGCGCCGGTGGCGGGATCCAGGGACCAGGTGCAGATTCCGGCCTCGTCGAGGGTGGCCCTCAATTCGGAAGGATCGAGGCCGATTCTCGCCGGCCGGTTCTCCGGCACCGCGTCAGATCCGACCTGTGCCGTCGAAGATCCCAGGTCCGGTGCCGTCAGAGAAGACAATCCGCGCTGCTCGTCCTGCTTCGACGGAGCCGGACCGGAGCGTGTCCGCCGTGCTGTGCGGCGCGCCACCCCCCTGTTCGGTCGTCATCTGCTCGTTCCTGGCGGTTTTCTAGCAAATGGCGGAGGCGGCGGGTAGGGGCGGGATGCGTGCCCGGATTCGCGCCGCGGGCTGGCCGGGGAGGGCGCCCGCGAGGCGCCGAGGGGCGGGCCCTTGCCCTGCGCGGCGTCGCGGGGTGCGGCGCGCGGGCGAATCCCGCCCCGGACCGGCCTTCCGGTCGGGTCGGTCCCATCGGTGCGGGCGTCCTGCGGCTTTTCGTTTCAGCGTCCGCCTGCTCTTTCTCTGGCCGCGGGGAGCAGCGGGACCGAGCAGGCAGGTGAACGGGGTGAGCGCATTGTACGGCGGCGTCTGGCTTCCCAATGGCGGCCGGGGGAGGGGCATTGATGGTTGAGGCTATGCATGCCCCGTGGCGGCTGAGAGGGAAAAATTTTACACTGCCTAGAGGCAACTTGTAGTCGGTTTTCTCTTCAGATCGGAGACATCAGTGCCAAATTTCTCCAGAATCTCCTCGAATGCTTGACATCCGATAGCTTTTATAAGCTGCGACTCCGAAGAAAATATTCGAATGAGCCACAAGATTCGTGTCCAGGGCTGTGACAATCTACAAACCGCGAAGGCACTCCCGAAAGAGTTTTGTATTGTACAGTAAATATTTGCGAAGCCAAGCTGCTCAAATAAGCTTCCTTTCGATCTGATTATATCGCCTTGCGATAGATAGTAATGATCTTTGATATGATGACGCGAGAATGCGGTGAGATAATCGCAAGATTTGCTTTCTCTGTGCGGAGAATTTACAAGTATAGCAAGCTCTTGCCTTGACTGCTTGCCCTAAAACTTCTTTGACAATGTAGCGGCTGTTGCCGATTGTACCATCTAAGATTCCACCCCGGCACTGTGGATTGGCGAAATACAGCGCGACGATCTTTTCTTCAGAGTCGTCCGTCTACAAGCCATCATCAAATTTCCCCATACTATGTATGTAGTGTTGCTCAATAATCTGATCCATCTCCTGATCTCCAATTGGTCTACTGTTGGTCGGTTATACAAAATTTGCAACGTCATCGTTGGAGTACTTAGCTTGCTTTGTTGCGGGACCTTAGTTCATCTTGGCTTGTAGGCGTCGGCTGTTCGCAGCTGACATCCCGATCTGATCGCTGGTCTATTGTGATGATGCCGTCGCGTTTTTCGATTGATGCGCCTGTAAGAATCGCTGGCTGTGAGCCGAGCTTCGTCATTTCCCAGAGGTGACCAAGGAGGAGTTTCTCAATCTTCTTGGCCGCCCGACCCTGAAGGCCGAATTTCATCACCGGTTCCTCACCGATCTGGCGCCGCGGCGTGCGCGGCGCGGTTGGAATCGGCCCGTCTCAGTTCTCGACAGGTGATGTATGCGGGGTACTCGTCGAGATCGTACCGGCAGCGATCCCTTATGGCCATGGTGATTTTCGTCTCGAATTCCACAGCGAGAGCTGATGCCGCCGGAGAGAGTTGGGTATGCTATAATGGTTAAAAATTTTTCTCGAAGAATACTGAAGATCTGCTGAAAGGAGATGCGTGCTTCGTGCGGGCGATTATGGTATGGCGGCCCTGTAAATCCAGAAGATGATATTTGCCAGATTGAACGTCGCGCTGAGAGTTGCCGAGCAGGAATCTCGAATGTCTGCATAGAAACTATGAATCTTGTGATAGACAATAGATGCCTTCTCTCCGAGAAAATGGTGGGCGGGAAGCGAGAAGTCATCAACCTTCATCTGAAGGGCTCACCGCTGGCGTTGGGCGATCGAATTGATCGCGCCGGCTGCAGAGCCGGCCGTCGACCCGCCGAGCTATCCAGGAGCTCGCAGGGCTTGCTGAAATGAAGAGGTTGTATCTATCGGCAATGGTCGAGTCGCCTCTCAGAATCATCTGTGTTGCTGGAAGGCCGGGAAAGTGCCATGTCCGGGCATCTACTAGCTCCCAGGTGAGAAGACTATAAGCGAAAGGTGAACTCGAAAGAGTTTTCCTCGACAAAGCTTGAAACGAACATTATAGTTTCTAACTCTTTTTTAGTAAGCGCGAGCTTGTGTTGTTTTGTTTCAAGCCTATACTTACGTTCTATGCTCAAAACTTCATTATGAACATCCGCCGGCAACGGAGAAATACAGATTATCATGTAAGTACAACGATCATCATCGGTTTTTCCGACTCCAGTGTTGCAATCAAAATTTATTATTAGCGGGACGCAAATACGTCGAGCCCGGATGATAATGCCATCGTTGTTCAATGCGAGACACATAATTTTGGCACCGCTGTAGCTTTTTGCATGAAAAATATCTCCTTCTACAAGCATTTTTAGAAGTTCCTGTTGGTTGGTCATCGATCATCTCCCATTCTGCGCTAATCTTCCTCAATTAGATACCGCTCAAGAGCTTTCAATTTCACATGATTTGGCTCTCCATCCAACCCAAGATATTTGACTGCACAGTCGAAGCAGAGCTTTCTCCCCCTGACGCAGTACATGGCGGTTGTACCGTATGTGCCGCCACTCTGGCATCCTGCGGAAAATCCATCACACCGAAAACCGGAGAGGCCCTGCGGGTCCGTGCGCGCCAGCGGATTTTGCGCAACGTAACTGTATAGGCTCAGTCCGTCGTAAAGCGAGAGCGCACTTGGAGCGAGGAGCCTCCCTCGGTTCGCTTCCAAGGTTGAGAGTGCCGGCCAGTGAGGTCTTTTGGCGCCCGCACTAAGCCGAAGCGTTGATAAGGACTGGCCATCGAAAGGCCTGAAGTTGAAAAATGCGTCATCAGATTGGGGATGGCTTGTAACATCGGCAAGCTCTCCGATAGGGTCTCTCGAGATCCACCGGCCGATAGCTGGATCGTAAGCTCGGAAGTGTGTCAGATATAGACCACTCTCGGCATGATAGAACATGCCGGCGAACCCGAAATCCGTGACCGGCGCGCCGCCCTGAAGCGCGTTCCCGTAAGGATCGTAGGCGAAGGCCGGGGCGCCGCCCGCACTCGCGAAGGCCCGCCGCACCGAGCCGATCTGGTCGATCCCGTAATAGAAGCGCTGCCCCGGCGCGCCCGCCGCCACCTCGCCCTCCGCCAGGTACGACCGCAGCACCGCGCCCGCCTGGGTCCGGGACTGGCACAGGCTCTCGCCGCACCAGACATACGCCGTTACGCTTGCCGCCGCGCCGCCCGCCGGCGTGCTGCCGATCGTCACCCGCCGACCCAGCCCGTCATACGTGAAGCTGCTCACCTTGCCGGGCTGGGCCGGATAGGTGATGCGCACCAGCCGGTCCTCGGCGTCCCAGGCGAAGACGCGTGGCCCGTCCGAGACGAGGTTGCCGTTGGCGTCGTAGGTCAGGGCCTGCCCCGAGAGGCCGGTGAGCTGGTTGAGGACGTTGTACTGTGCCGTCTGACTGCCCGCCGGCGGGACCGGGGAGGGGACGTCGCTCGTCTCGGTGACCCCGGTGATCAGGGTCTCGGGCGCGGAGGTGAATGCGAGCGTGAGGAACTGGCCGGGGGCGAGGCCCGTATGGGCGATCCCGGCGAGGCGCCGGTCGCCGGCATTGGGCAGGTAGCTCCAGGTGGTGGCGAGGCTCGCGCCCGCCGGCAGGAGCTGGCGCAGGGTGGGCTGCTCGGTCTGGCCCAGATAGGACAGGGCGAAGGAGCCGAGGTCGCTGCCGTGGCGGGTGATGCGGCCGAGCGCGTCGTAGGCGACGGTCTCCGGCCCGGAGCCCGACACGCTGCGCGCGATCATCCGGCCGAGCGCGTCGTAGGTGTAGGCGATGCTCCAGGCGCAGTCGCCGGCGCCGGCTGGGACGAGGCATTCCCGGGCGAGTTGCTGCGCTCCCGGCGCGAAGCTCGGCGCGTAGCTGTAGCGGGTCGTGCCGGTGCCGTCGCTCATCGACAGCGTGCGGGGGAAGAAGGGATCGTCCGCGAAGGTCACGGCCGGCGTGGCGTTCAGGGCGTTGGGGTAGCTGATCCCCGACAGCCGGTCGTCCCGCGCGTAGCTGTACTGCTTCACCTGGGAGAGCGCGTCGGTGACCGATTTGAGGCGGCTCGTCGCGGTCTCGTAGGCGGAGGTGACCGTGCTGCCATCCGCGTAGCGCTTGGCGATCGGGCGCCCCTGGACGTCGTAGCTCCAGCGGGTGACGGCGCCCTTGGCGTCGGTCAGGCTGGCCAGCCGGCCCTGGCCGGTATAGCCGAACAGCATCCGGCTGCCGCCCGGATCGACCAGGCTGGTCAGCCGCCGGTTGGCATCGTAGCCGTAGGTCCAGGTCCGGAACTGCCGGTCCCGGTATCCAACGAGGTCGAGCCGGTCGTAGCTGTAGGTCTGGGAGGTCCCGTCCGGATAGGTGATCGCGGTGATCCGGTCGGCCGCGTCGTACGCGTAGGTGACGGTCCAGCCCTCGGAATCGGTGTAGGTCCGGACCCGGTCGGCCGCGTCGTACGTGAAGGTCGCGGCACTCGCCCCGGTGGCGTTGACGACGCTGAGCAGGTTGCCCGCCGGATCGTAGGTGAAGCGGGTGGTCTCGTTCAGGGCGTTCGTCGCCGCGGTCAGCTGCCCGGCCGCATTGTACGCGAAGGTCGAGGTCGCGCCGGCCGCGTCGGTGTGGACGATCGGACGATGCTGTCCGTCATAGGTGAATTGCGCGAGCGGCGCGAAGCTCCCCGGCCCCGAGACCTGGGTGACCGCCAGGAGGTCGATTCCGTTCGGGGCGTAGGTGAGGTGCGTCGTGCGGCCGAGCGGATCGACGATGCGGGACAGGTTGTAGCCCGTCGTGTCGTAATCGAAGCGCGTCAGCTGCGTCGTGCCGTCGTCGAGCACGCGCGCCACCGCGCTCGGGCGGTTGAAGGCACCACTGGAAATCGCGTCCGTCTGTCCCGGGTAATTGTACCAGACCCGGTTCTCGAGCGGCTGCTTCTCGCTCTCGATGGCCACGCCCTTGATGCCGTTGCCGGCATGCACGAAGTGACGGAGGCGGGCCTTCGCGTAGTCGCACCCACCCGCGGGCGTGCATCCGGCCTGCTCGTAGGCGTCCTTGTCCCAGTGGAAGCTGTTCCGGTAGGTGAGGTACTGGTTGGCCGGCGCCACCGGCATGCCCTGCGGCACGGTCGCGGCCGGCTCGCTGTCGGGGATCGGGGCGGGTTCGAGCCACTCCTCGCGTTCGTGGAAGCCGAGGGGATCGGTCACGTCCACGAAGCGCGGGGGCGCGCTGGTGCCGGGGGCCGTGAAGGCGAAGCGGGTCGTGCCGTAGGGCGTCGTCAGCGCGGTCACGAGGCCGTTGGCGTCGTAGGTGAAGCGCGAGGTCAGCCCGATCACGTCCGTGATGGCGCTCAGCCGTCCGAGCCCGTCGTAGGACAGGGAGGCGCTGCGGCCGAACGGGTCGGTGATCTGGGTGAGCAGCAGCGGCCGGCCCGGCTGCCCGTAGCCGAAACGCGTCTGCCGCCCGACCGCGTCGGTCAGCGCCGTCAGGCGCAGCTGCGCATCGTACGTGAAGCTGAGCGCGTTGCCCTGCGGGTCCACCACCTTGCTGAGGAAGATGCGGCGCGGGAAGCCGGTGCTGCCGTCCGATTCGGCGTAGATCTCTGTCGTCCCGTCGCGCAGCCTGCGGCGATACGCGATCGGAGATTCCGCCGCCCGGGTGAGAACCGAGCCGTCGTCGCTCTGGGGCGCGAACGCGCCGGTCGTTCCGGAATACCCCGTGTAGAAGTAGGCGCCCCCCGTCGCGATCACCCGGGACACGTTCCCGCCCGGGTTCTGCGGGTCGTCCGAGACGTAGCTCAACCAGTTGATGGTCCATTTCGGACCGAGGTTGAAGAAGCCGAACACCGAAGGCTGGCTATCCTCCCGCTGGTTGTAGCTGATGCGGGTGCGCACCTCCGGTCCGATGGCCGGGACGTAGCCGACCGGCATATCCGACAGGGTGAGGCCGACGGTGGCCTCCTTGATGTTGGTGCCGCACATCCCGCAATTCGGGCTCGGCGCGCTGGCCAGGGGATCCCCGGCATCGCCCGGGACGACGCCGTTCGTCGGTCCCTTGCCCCAGACCTGACCGGCTTCGGCGGGGGCGACCTCCCTCCAATCCTGGCCGGCGGTCTTCGCCGCGCCGTCGGGCACCAGGAAGTACCCGCTGGCCTCGGCATCCACGGCGCCGGTCGTGAGCCACAGCTCCTGCCCGCCCAGGACGGGATCGTGCAGGTGGAAGCGGCCGTTCTCCGCCGCCACGATGGCCGCGAAGTGCCCGGCCCTGAAGTGCATCACGGAGGGCACCGGGACCGGCTGGCCCGGCTCGCGCCGCACGAGCCGATGCGGGGCCCCCGCCTTGCTCGCCAGCGCCGAGACCTCCGCCAGACTCGTGCCGTTCGGGCCGACCCGGAGCCAGCGCAGCGCCTCCGCCTCCGCCGGGCTGCCCCCACGCGCGACGAGGAGGCTTCGCAGGGCGAGGGGCCCGCAATTGAACAGGTGGCGCGGATCCTTGGTGACGAGATCCAGGGTCTCGCGGGCGACCTGGATTTTCTCCGTCGCCGGGCCGGTGACGGGCCTCGCCCCGATCTCCGCGAACAGGGTCGCCAGGGCGTCGCTGTCCCCGAGGGAGGCGAGGAGGAGCGCCAGCTCCCCGACGGCGCGGTCCACGAGCGCCCGCGCCTCCGGATCCTGCGCCGCGCGTCCGAGCCGCCAGGCCGCGCGCCAAGCCGTCCCGGCCCGCGTCACGTAGCCGTAATGGCGATAGGTCAGGCCGACATTGAGATGGAGCGCGGGCGCCCAGCCGCTATCCGGGTGCGCATCCAGGAAGGCTTCGAGGGCCGCGAGGTCGTCCACCTGGGCCCGCGCGCGAAAGCGTGCCAGCGCGGCCGCGAGGTCCTGGTCCTCGGCGGCGGTCGTCGGTCGCGTCCGGACCAGCGGCTCGGCCAGCTGGACGATTGCAAGGCGGAATGCATCGGCCCCCTCAGCCTCGGTCCTCGCGGCCACGACGCGCGTCGATGCGATCCCGACGATCAGCCAAGCCGCCAGAAGAACAATCCACTTTCGCCCGGTCCCCACGCTTCCAAGTACGCTCATGGCTGCCTCCCGCGATTGCGCACTCTTCGGCTCCCCTACGGAAGCCATTGAAAGCAGCCCCATTTCCCAGTACCCCAGGTGGCCGTCACGGGGGCGCTGCCAACAGTATTGATCTGACTGACACGATTTCCGTTCTCATCGTATAAGTAGGATATGCATACGTTATTGTCGTAGAGGGACGTCGCGAGTCTGTAATTAAGATCGTAAGTGTACAATATCTCTTTCGCGTTTGTATTCTGGACCGGAAGAAATATTAGTAGTGAAGCACACCAGAGGAACGAATATATATCACCGCAAATGTTTTTCCGTTGTAGTAACATTTTACATCTTCCATTCTCACGGGGGCCGCGGAATTGCCTCGTTACGACGAAATCGTATGATGGTGTGATATGCTATTGGGCGGCCCTGCTGTATGCGGGGTCGTCTGGGGCATCCCAGTAGGTCACAACTCCGCCGAGTGTGGAGCCGGGTTGCCACAGGTCCGTCTGATTGAAATCAGTCAGTCCGCCCAGTCCGACCCACTTCAAATTCCCATTCAGGAATGCGGTGACCGACTCAGAATAAGTATTAATCCAGTTTTGCCCATCCCAGGATATTGCAAATCTGATGCTAGATCCATCGTTGCTCACGCGAGCCCATTGGGGCCCATCGGGTGCGGCGAAGGTGTAAACGTTCGAGTTAAAATTTGTATTGGAATTAAGCCTTTTGACAATGATCGCCCCAGATTCGGGGACTTGACCGAGCATCCTACCTGATGTGTCTTTGACCCATACTCCGAACGACGGCCAATTTGCAGTGGAATGCATGTATTTGTAGCGAAGAGTGATTGTCCAGGGAGCCGTTGCCGGGATCGGCCTGTAGACTCCGCGATAAGTTTGCATCGAGGAGGAAGCCGGCACTGAATAGACTAATCCGACGCTTGGAACGTTGGTGATGGTTGGTGGTGATGCTCCTGCCCCGTCGATGTACGTGAAACTCGCTGCACTCGGTGGCGAGTACGGGCCAAATTCCCGAAGAACCGCAACGCCGCCGGCTGATGATATGGTGACGCTACCGGGTCCGCTGCTTACAATGATGCCACTGCCAGCTGTGATGGATGCGGCTTTGGGTGGATTGTTGGATGAGCCGATAATAAGCTGACCGTTCGCGAGCGGAGGAACGCCGGCAAACCCACCATTGCTATCCTTGTACTGTATTGAGTTCTGGGTTCCCCCTGGCGCGCCGTTAATGCAATTGGCGAGAGCATTGAGATTCGCCATCAGTTGTGATGCATCGGCCGGCTGACCGTTGGAGATCTGATAGGGGAGCACGCATAGGGCAGCGGCCTGTGCAGTCCATGTAAGAAAAATCAGCGCCGAGCCAAAACATGACTTGTATGTGTCGATGAGGTCCATCCCACGGCGCTCCGCAAATCGGATGTATATCGTCGGATGATGGAACCATTATTTCCTTGGGTAAGCAAGCCGCGATGCGGGGGAAAGACTCGGCGGCCCGCACGATCGCGAACAGCGGCCGCGCTCGGACCCGGCTTCGTCTGCATCGGCGACCGCTCTTCAGTGAACAAATACCTCGTACATCGAATACAAATACATCACGCACAATTTTTGCCGCCGCACGCGACAGGGCCTGAACCGGCTCGTCTGCGATGGTGCATGTACCACTGCGATCGCTTCTCGGATCTGCGGCTATGCGGGGGCAGGGCGCGATGGCGCACCTGATGAGGTGAAAACCAGATCGATCTTGAAGATTATCGAAGTGATCTCGATCGTATCACGGTCTTGCCGAGGCGCGCTTCGCTGTCGAGGACCTTTCACGTCATCTCCGCTGCCGCGCACAACGCCCTGCGCGGCTTCCCGCCGTCGATCCGTTCCGTGCAAGAGGGATCAGCACCTCATCATCCAACGCAGGACGATGCCTTCACCCCCGCGGCGCCGAACCTGTGATCGGCCGGGTGAATCCTCATGCGCGTCGAGGCGAGCCGCCACCGTGACGCCGCGGGGACGACGCTGCACGCCGCTGATCGACGTCCCGACCGGCGGCGCGCGCCGGGCGGCGCCCCGCCGCAACCGTGCATCCGGGCCGGGACCGCCGCCCGGCCCTTCCGGATGCGCACCCTCGCCGGCAATCCTCGCCCCCATCCTCGGAGCCAACCGCGAGGGTCCGATCGTCTCGCGGCAGGCCGCCGCATGGCCGGGGCGGCGCGCGGCCGAGTAGGGGGGCGCATGCCCGAACTCATCGTGATGCTCTCCGCCGCCGCCGGCGCGCTCGCCGTCGCCGCCGCCATGCACCCGCGCGTCGAGCGCCTCTGGATCCGCCGCGTGCGCTGACCGGCGCGGCGGTCCCGCCCTCAGGTCGCGGCGCGCACGAAGGCGCCCGCCGCGCCGTTCGTCATCTGCGGCGGGTATTCGCGCCGCAGGCCGGCATCGAGCCCCAGGCTGCGCCCGGCCCCCGCGACGCTGAACAGCCCCATCAGCCCGGCCAGGAACACGTAGGTCCAGGGCCATTCCTGCGGGTGCTGGTAGAGGCCGAGCCAGAGCTGGGCCAGGAAGACCACGCCGAGCGCGCCCGCCGCCCGCACCCCGATCCCGAGCATCAGCGAGACCGCGAAGCCGAGCTCCGTCGCCAGCACCGCGGCGTTCAGCACGTAGAAATTCGGCACCGGCAGAAGAAGCTGCGCCACGAGGTCGCGATGCGCCTGGAAGGCGGCGTACTTCACCTCCTGCTCGGTCCAGTAGTGAAGCCCGTTCTCGGTGGTGAGGAGCGGCAGCTTCCAGAACGCGGCCTGGAACCACATGGCGCCGATGGCGGTGCGCAGGAGCCAGGTGACGAGGTCCCGCCCCGTGCGCTGCGCCGGGTCGAGGATCCACTCGCGCGCCGCCACCAGCAGGCTGCCGAGCAGCAGCAGGGCGAAGAGCCCGACCAGGATCCAGCGCCAGGGCCCGAGGGCGGCCTGGTCGCCCTGCTGGCCGGTCAGGAACAGCCACGTGTCGAGGAAGGGATCGGTGCGCATGGGTCTCGTCCTTCTCCAGGAGATGTTTTGGGGCGCGAGGTTTTGGGGCGCGGGGTCTTCGGGGCGCGGGGTCTTCGGGGCCGGGCCGCTCCGGCGCGGCCTCGTCCGGCGGGCGGACCGGCGCCGGGAGGCGGGTCGGCCGCGCGCGAGGGCGTCGAGCGCCCTCGTCATCGGGCAGGCGGCCAGGATCAGCCCCCCGGCGGCGTCGCAGCGCGGCTCCGAGATCGCCGCCTCGTGAAGCCGCCGAATCACGCCGGCTGCACCGGCCCGGTGGTGAAGGCCGTGACCGCCGGGTCGCTCCTCACCGGCATCGAGCGCGCCGGCGCGCCGAGGCCGGCCTCCCGAGGGGCGGCCGCCCGGCCGAAGCGCGCGACGAGCCGGCTCTCGTCCGGGTCGGGGATGCCGGTGAGGACGAAGGGCGGCGCGTCGCCCGGCCGCGCCCGCGCGGGCCTGCCGGCGAGGCCCGCCCCCAGCCCGACCAGAACCGCCCGCCTGCCCGCCGTCCCGCTCATCCGCCGCCCCCGCTCGACGCGGATCCTCCCGCCCATGGTAGCCGAGGCCGGACGCGACGCCACCGCGCGGCGGGCGGTGACGCGCCGCCGGCCGGCGGGGCACGGGATCGTGATCGCGCCGGGCCGGCCGCGGGCGGGCGTCACCGCGGGCCCCCTCCGCGCGAAGACGGGAGCGTGTAGGCTCGCCGGGGCGAGCGCCGGAGGAGCGAGGCATGCGGGAGAGGGACGGCACGGCGGCGGGGCCCGCGGCCCCCTCCGGTCCGGGGGCGGGATTCGCCCTCGGGCTCGGCCTCACCAGCGAGTGCAACCTCGCCTGCGCGTTCTGCTACCGGGATCCGGACCGCGCCGACCGGCTCGACCTCGCGCAGGTGCGGGCGGTGCTGGCGCGGCTGCCGGTGCGCTCGGTCAATCTCGGCACCGGCGAGAACGGGATGCATCCGGATTTCCCGGCCTTCCTGGCCCTCCTCCGCGAGGCGCCGGTCAAGCTCACCATCACGTCGAACGGCCACTCGATCGCGCGCCTCGACGATGCGGACCTGCGGGCCTTCGCGGAGGTCGAGTTCTCGATCGACTACCCGACCCGGGCCGAGCAGGACGCGCAGCGCGGCGCCGGCAACTGGGACCTCGTGATGGACCAGGCCGCGCGCTGCCGCCGCCTCGGGCTCGGCGTGACCTTCATCGCCGTGATGATGCGCACGAATTACCACCGCCTCGCGGAGATCGCCGCGCTCGCCGCCCGGTTCGACGCGCCCCTGCGGGTCAACGTCTACCAGGCGGTGCGCAGCGACGCCTTCGCGCTGAGCTACGAGGCGTACTGGGACGGGTTCGCCCGGCTCCTCGCCGAGACCGACGCGATCGCGATCGGCGAACCCCTGGTGCGGGCCATGGCGGGCCTTCCGCCCCGGCGCGGCGGCTGCGGGGCCGGCACCGTGCGGGTGACGCCCCGGGGCCGGGTGCTGCCCTGCGTCTACTGGGGCGGGGCCGGGCAGGACCTCGCCGCCCTCCTCGACGTCGGCCCGGCCATCGTCGAGACCGAGCCCTTCGCGGCGGCGCGGGCGCTGCCCTCGCCCTGCCGCGGCTGCGCCCACGCGGCGACCTGCCGCGGCGGCTGCGCCGGGCGCCGCCGGCTGAGCGGGAACCTCGACGCCGTCGATCCCTACTGCCCGGTCGCGCGGGGCGAGGAGCGCCGCCTCGCCGTCCGCTTCGCGGCCGCCCGCGACCTGCCGAAGCTCGAGAGCGCCTGCACCACCATCGTCCGGGCGCGGGCCTGATCCGGGATCCGCTTGATCGAAGCGGATCCCGGATCACGAGCCCGTGCGGCGCCTGAGCGAAGCCGACATCCGCAATGAGCGCCGGCCGCGCGAGATCCCGCAGGAGGAGCCATGAGTGCCGAACCCGTCCGCCTCACCAGCCTCGCCCACGGGGGCGGCTGCGGCTGCAAGCTCGATCCGGCGATCCTGCGGGGCCTGCTCGCCGGGCAGCCGGCCGGCGGCCCCTTCGCGCGGCTCCTCGTCGGCCACGAGACCTCGGACGACGCCGCCGTCTGGGCCCTCGACGACGGCACCTGCCTGATCGCCACCACGGATTTCTTCACCCCGATGGTGGACGATCCGCGCGATTTCGGCCGCATCGCCGCCGCGAACGCGATCTCGGACGTCTACGCGATGGGGGGGCGGCCGCTCCTCGCCCTCGCGATCCTGGGCATGCCGGTGGGCCGGGTCGCACCCGAGACCGTGGCGGCCATCCTGGCGGGCGGGGCGAGCCTCTGCGCCGAGGCCGGCATCCCGGTCGCGGGCGGGCACTCGATCGACACGCCCGAGCCGATCTACGGCCTCGCCGTGATCGGCAGCTGCCGCCGCGAGGCGGTGCGTCGCAACCGGGACGCGCGCCCGGGCGACCGGCTCATCCTCACGAAGGCGCTCGGCGTCGGCGTCTACGCGGCGGCGATCAAGCGGGGATCCCTCGGAGAGGCGGGCTACGCCGAGTTCGTCGCCACCACGACGCTCCTCAACCGGGTGGGGGCGGAGCTCGCGGCCGATCCCGCCGTCCACGCCATGACCGACGTGACCGGCTTCGGCCTCGTCGGCCACGGGCTCGAACTGGCCCGCGGGGCAGGCGTCCGGGTGGTGATCGAGGCGGAGGCGGTGCCGCTCCTCGCGCGGGCCGCGGCGCTGGCCCGGGACGGCTTCGTCACCGGGGCCTCGCACCGCAACTGGGGCGCCTTCGGGGCCGAGGTCGCGCTGCCGGACGGATTCCCGGAGTGGCGCCGCCACCTCCTCACCGACCCGCAGACCTCCGGGGGGCTGCTGGTCGCCTGCGCGGCCGGGCCGGCCGAGGCGATCCGCGACCGGATCCGCGCCGCCGGCTACCCCGCCGCGGCGATCGTCGGCCGCGTCGAGGCGGGGCCGGCGGGGTTGCGCGTCGAGGCCTGAGCGGCGTGCAGGAAGCGGCCCACCTCCGCGCTCGGGCTCTCGGATCGGTGCGCCGGTCGGAGGCGGCGGCGAGACCCTGGGCCGCCCCGCCTCCTGCGCAGCCCGCGCCGCGCGCATCCCGGGATGGGCGGCGCGGCCCTCGCGACCGCTCGGCGCCGGGCCGGGTCGGCGTCGTCCCCGGGAACCGGATCACTCCAGGGTGAGACCCATGCGCAGGGCGCCCCAGTGGCGGTTGGCGACCGTGAGCGGGGTGGAGAGGTCCATCATCAGGACCGTCCGGCCGCCCCCGAGCGCGCGCGGATAGGTCTGGGCCAGAAAATCGCGCAGGTTGCGCGCCGCGCTCAGGCCCGTGCGGTCGTCGAAGAGGCGCCGGTTGCGGCAGTTGGCCTCGTTCCAGACCGGGTCGGGCCCCTGGGGCAGCGAGTACGTCCTGTTGTGCACCGGCAGCCAGCCGTTGCGGTCGACCGCGGCGCAGAACACCACGGAGGGATCGGCGGCGAGCAGCGGTTCCTGGAACGGGGGGAGGACGCGGTCGAGGAAAGCGAGCGCCCGCGTGCGGAACTGCTTGGGGGCGCTGCCCGGGATCAGCGCGTAATCCTCGTCGAAGAGCTGCGCCAGCGTGACCGCGCCGCCCGCGAGGCTCTCGGCGAAACAGGCCTGGATCCCGTCCGCGGCGCCGCGCAGGGCGGCCTTGAGGCTCTGCTGGCTGACGAGGATCGCGGCGATCCGCTCGCGCAGCCGGTCCATCGCCTCGGGCTCGCTCGGCCGGATCTTGAGGCGGGTGCCGAGCGGCTGCTCGCCCGCGACCTCGACGGCGAAGCGGCCGATCCCCGCGAGGTCGAGCGTGCCCTCACGGCCCGCCTCCGTCGCGAAGGGCGGCGCGTCGATCAGGAAGCCGCCCTCCGAGACCTCGATCGTGCGCAGGGAGGCCCTGCCCTCGGGGGCCTCGAAGCTGGCCGGCCAGCGGGCCGGGACGCGCGGCGCCCTGCGGTTGTCGGTCGCGCTGAAGGCCCGGACCGTCACCACGAGCCGCCGCTCGAGCTGGTCGAACAGGGCGATGATGCGCGCGGCGGCCTCGTCGACGCGGCCGGCGACCCCGAGGGCGGCCTCGACGCCCGTGGCGATGGTCTGCACGCTCTCGGTCAGTTCGGCGCCGCTGCCCGCCACGGTCTGGGCGCTGCCGGTCATCTCCTGCAGCGCCCTGATCTGGCCCTCGGCGTTGGCGGCGACGCAGGAGGCGACCTGGTCGATCGCCGTGACCGAGCCGGTCACGGCGGCGACGGCCTCGACCGCCGCCGAGGTCGCGCCCACCACGTCCTCGACCTGCCGGGCGATCTCCTTGGTGGCCTCCGCGGTGCGCCGGGAGAGCTCCTTGACCTCGGCGGCGACGACCGCGAAGCCGCGGCCGGCCTCGCCGGCCCGGGCCGCCTCGATCGTGGCGTTCAGGGCCAGCAGGTTCGTCTGGTGGGCGACCCCGTCGATCAGCTGCACCACCTCGGCGATGCGGCCCGAACTGTCCTTCAGGCGCGAGATGATGCGCGAGGCATCCTCCGCCTTGCGCACCGCCTCGCGCACCAGGGCCGAGGTGTCGCCGGCCTGCCGGCCGACCTCGCGGCTCGACGCGACCATCTCCTCGCTGGCCGAGGCGACCTGCTGGATCCCCTGGGACGTGGCCACGGCGTTGCGGTCGACGACCGCGTTGCCGCCCTCCACCGCCTCGATCGCGCGGCGCATCTGGGCGACGGTCTCGCTCAGGCGCTCGGATTCGGAGCTGATCGCCCGGTTGGCGAGGCGCATCTCGGTCTCGACCGAGCCCGCCAGCGCCGCGGCCTCCCGCTCGCGGAACTCGGCCTCGGTGCCGGACTGATGGGCCGAGAGGGCGATCTCCATGTCGATGAAGACGGCCCGCACCAGCGCCTGGGCCCGCCGGGTCCTGCGGTCCCGGCGGCCGATCACCCGCTCCAGGAATCGCTCGGCCAGGAACGCGTAGGCGGCGATGGAGTGCCGCGGTTCGAGGCCGCGGCGGACGTGGGCGGCGCCGATCCGCGCGCCGCGTGCGCGCAGATCCGCGTCGATCCGCCCGGAGAGCAGGTGCAGCCAATGCGCCTTCTGGGCCGCCTTGAGCCGGTCCACCCCCGAACTCTGCCCGAGGATCCGGCTCAACGCCGGATCGCGCGCCACCGCGCTGTAGAAGGTGCCGAGCACCTCGTCGATCCCGGACTCGACCAGCCGGCGCAGCTCGGGCAAGACGGCCTGCTGCTCGGGAGGAAATGAGTTGAGCTGGTCGGCAAGTTCGGCCTCGCATGGCGTCTCGGCGCGCCGCATCAGCATCGGATCGTCTCCGTCATTCTGCCTTCGCGCCGCGCGGCGGAAGTCCCAAGATGGGTGTATGTTCCTGACGTGATTCCTACAGGCGCCTCGGAAATTAATTTGCGATGAAAGTACCCCTGAGTTTGACTTGATTTACTGATGAGTTCAGCGCGTTTAAGCGATAAGGACTAGTCCAACCTGCGGCGATGCGCGGGCGTGATTAGGCCCATCCCGCCGATCCGCGGGCGAGCCTGGTCAGGATCGGAGTGCGCCGGCATCTTGATGCAGATCATGGCGAGCGCCGCGACCGGCCTCACACCATGCGCGGAGGTGCCGCCGCGCCGTCTCGCGACCGCGTCCGGGGCGCAGCCACGAGGGAATTCCATGGTGTCGCATCCATCCCGACCCGCGCTCGGCCCGGAGGCTCCCCGCGACCTCGCGTCGGCGGCCGAGCGCTACGGCCTGTCGGAGATCGCCCGGCGCCTGGGCGTCTCGCGCGCGACGGTCGGGCAATGGGCCGTCGGCCGGTCGCGGCCGAGCCGCCGGAACCTCGGCCTCCTGCGCTCGCTCGCGCGCCGACCGGGCGAGGACGGCCCCGGCGCCGCCGGGCCGTCCGGTCCGGGCCTTGCCCGGCAGGTGGAGGAGATCGCCCGGCTCGACCGCAGCATCGACCGCGTGCGGCGCTGCTGCGCACTGATGGGGACGATCGCCTCTCGGTCTATCGACGCGGACGAGACCCGGGAGCGCGCCTCGGAGACTCACCGCCAGCTGGAGGACGACCTGCGGCGGCTCGCCCGCCGGCGCCGGATCCTCGTCCAGGACCTGCGGCGCCCCCCGCCGCCGACGGACGGGCCTGAGCGCGGCCCGCCCCGCGCCCCGCCGGGTCTGCCGGCGCCGCGGTGCGGGGCGCGTTGATCTGCAGCAAGGATCCTTCGCGCCCGCTGCCCGACCTCAGGTCAGCATCCGCCGGCGGCGTGGCCCCCGGCGGGTGCGGGAACGGGGCGAGGGAAGCCATGAACCAGCCTGACAACCGGCGCGCCCCCGGCGGGGTCGGCCTCGCGGCGCGCGGGATCCCGGGCGCGCGGCTGCGCGGGCCGGTTCCGCACCGTGCCGTGGCCGCGCAGCGGCTCCGCGTCGACCTGCCGGACACGACGCACGTCGTCGCGATCCTGCTCGCCGTCGGGGCGCTGACCGCGCTCTTCTACGCCCTCGCCGTGCAGATGCGCCTCGCCATGTGATCCGGTCCGCCGCCGCCGACCCGCAGGGCGCGCCCGTCGGTCCCGGCTCGTCCTCGCGGGCGCCGTCCGCGGGGGCGGCGACCGTGGCGCGCGGCGAGTGCCGAGCCACGAGGCACGGGCCGGCCCTTCTGCGCTGCGAGCGCGGGACCGTTCGCGGGGCTGCGAGCCCGCCCGCGGGTGACGCCCGGGATGATCCGGGATCCGCTTGATCGAAGCGGATCCCGGATCACGCGCCTGCGCGGCGCCTGAGCGACGCCGACATGCGCATGGCCGAAATGGGAGATGGCGACGCCATCAACCGGATGGCGCATGAGCCCGCGCGGCGCCTGAGCGACGCCGACATCCGCATGGCGCAGCCATCAACCGGATATCGGATGAGGCGCCCGGGCCGGGGCGGCGTTTGATCCGGATCAAGGTTCCGGCGAGGCCGGCCCACATCCTGCCGGCGATCACGCGGGGAAGGGGGGTCACGATGGTATCCTGGTGGAGGGGCCGCGCGGTCCGGCGCCCGGCCGAGGAGGAATCCGGCGGCGCCGCGACCGGGGGCCGAGCGCCCCTCGACCCCGAACTGCTCGACTGCCTGTCGGGCGTGCCCGATCCCGAACTGGGCGTCAGCATCGTGCATCTCGGCCTCGTCTACCGGGCCGTGCGGGGGCCCGCCCGGATCGAGGTCGACCTCACGCTGACGACGCGGACCTGCCCGCTCGGCGCCCTGATCGTCGACGCCGCCCGGGAGCATCTCCGGCGCCGCTTCAACGACTGCCCCGACCTCCTGGTCCGGCTGGTCTGGAGCCCGGTCTGGACCCCCGAGCGCATCACCGAGCAGGGCTTGGCGCTGCTCGAGCGCGGGCCCCCGTCCCGGCACGGACCCGGCTGGAATTGACCGGCGCGCCGCCGAGGCTTGATCGGGATCAAGGCCGACCGGGGGCGCGGCGGACAGGCTGACCCGGCGCGGCGGGCCCCGCCGCGCCGCCCCGACAGGTCCGGAGGACACCACCATGCCGCAGGCCCACCCTCCCGCGCCGCGCCCCGGGAGCGGCCGGGCATGAGCGCGGCGCATCCGCGCGGGGAGCCGGCCGGCCCCGTTCCGGCGGGGGGCCCTGATCTCCGGCGGGCGATTCGGCTGCCCATCCTGGCCACGGCCGCGGCGGCGCTGCTCGCCGGGCTCTGGGCGGGGCTGTGGCGGCTCGGCCTCGACCTGCCGCGGGGCTCATCCCTCGCCGCGCTGCACGGACCGCTCCTGATCTGCGGCCTCTTCGGCACCCTGGTCGGGCTGGAGCGGGCCGTCGCGCTCGGCCGGGCCTGGACCTTCGCGGCGCCCTGGCTCTCCGCGGCCGGGACCGTCGCGCTCCTCGCCGGGGCGCCGCAGGCGGCGGGGGGCTTTGCCTACGCGGCGGCGGCCCTCGTGCTGACCGCCGCGTCGCTCCTGGCGGTCGGGCTGCAGCCGGCCGCCTTCACCGCCACGCTCGCGGCGGGCGCGGCCGCCTGGCTCGCCGGCTGCCTGCTCTGGGCCCGGGGCGCGGCCGTGCCCGACCTCGCGGGCTGGTGGCTCGCCTTCCTGGTCCTCACCATCGCGGGCGAGCGCCTGGAACTCAGCCGGCTCCTGCCGCGCCGGCGCGGCAGCCTGCCGGCCTACCTCCTGGCCGTGGCGCTCGTCGCCGCCGGCGCCCTCCGGGGCCTCGCCGGTCCGGGCGCGGCGCTGCTCGGGGCCGGCCTCCTCGGGCTCACGGCCTGGCTCGCGCGCCACGACGTCGCCGGCCGCGGCATCCGGGGCCGGGGGCAGGTCCGCTTCATGGCCGCCTGCATGCTCGCCGGCTACGCCTGGCTCGGGACCGCGGGGCTGGTCCTCGTCGCGCTGCCCCCCGGCGAGGCCGCCTTCGGGTACGACATGGCGCTGCACGCGGTGCTGATCGGCTTCGTGCTCTCGATGGTGTTCGGGCACGCGCTGGTCATCCTGCCGGCCGTCGCGCGGGTGCGGCTCCGCTTCAGCCCCCTCCTGTACGGGCCGCTGGCGCTCCTGCACGGCGCGGTGGCGCTGCGGCTCGGGGCGGATCTCGCCGGGTGGGAGCCCGGCCGCCGCGGCAGCGGGCTCGCCAGCGCGGCGGCGCTCCTCGCCTTCGCGCTCGCCCTCGCGGTCGCGGCGGGCCAGGCCCGGGACGGCGCCGCCGCGCAGGACGCTGCCGCCCCCTGACCGCTCGCGCCGCGGCGCGAGGCGGTCCCCGCCGGGCGGAGCGCACGATCGTTCAAGTGCGGACGGCCTCGCCGCGCCGCCGGTGGACAGCCCCGGGATGTCTTGACCTCGGGAACCGCGCCGTGCGTCCGTGTTGATCACCTCCTGGGACCGGGCAGGATGCCGAGCGGGCTGCGCCGCCCGCGCGCGACGACCCGGGCTCGCGGAGGATCGAACCGAGAGATACAATTTTAGATTGAACAAGGGGACAAAATCAACCGAAGCCGCGCCGCGCCACCAGAGGGGCCGATGATCGATCTCACATCCAGGAACGAGCCGGCGAAGGATCGGGTGTCGATCCGCCGTCCTCCCAATCATCGGGGGCTGGAAACACTCGCCGCGCACTACGTGCGTCAATCCTTCAAGCCGCATGCCCACGACGAGTTCGTGATCGGGATCATCGAGGTCGGCGCGCACGCGGTCTGGTGCCGCGGGGAGCAGCATCGCGTCGGCGGCGGCACCGTCGTGACCATGCATCCCGGCGAGGTCCATCACGGCGGCGCCGCGGTCGCCGAGGGCTGGGTCCAGCGCATGCTCTACGTCAGCGAGGACCTGATGAGCCAGCTGATCCGCGAGGCCACCGACCGCCCGCGGGTCAAGCCCGACTTCAAGACCACCTTCCATCTGCGGCCCGATCTCGCGACCTGCTTCAGCCATTTCCACCAAGTGCTGCACTTCTCGACCCTGACCCTGGCGCGCGACGTCGCGCTCGACGCGATCATCCGCCTGCTCGTCGAGATCATCTGCCCGACCTTCAACGCGGAGGGCGGGGCGCGGCCGCCGGACGGCCGGATCGCCAGCGCCGTGGAGTTCCTGGAGGCGCATGCCTGCGACAACGTCACGATCGACGACCTCTGCGCGGTCTCGGGCCTGCGGCGCCGGCAGACGATCGAGGCGTTCAAGCGCTGCACCGGCCTTCCGCCCCACGCCTACCACGTCGTCCTCAAGGTGAAGGCGGTGAAGGCCATGCTGCGCGCCGGCCTCTCGGCCGCGGAGGCCGCCGCGCAGGCGGGATTCGCGGATCAGAGCCACATGACGCGCCACTTCGTGTCGATCGTCGGGATGACGCCGGGCGCCTACGCCCAGGGCTGATCCGGGATCCGCGTGATCGAAGCGGCTCCCGGATCACGCGCCTGCGCGGCGCCTGAGCGCGGCGCCTGAGCGACGCCGACATCCGCATGGCCGACATCCGCGTGGCCGACATCCGCATGGCGAAGCCATGAACCGGATGTCGGATGAGGGCGCGCTTTCGTTCTATCGCGCGCCTCGCGCCCCCTCCTACGGTTTGGGCGGGCGGACCGGTCCAGCGGCCCGCCCGACCGAGCGGGAAGGCGGGCCAGTGGAAGCCGGGCAATTGCAAGCGACGGGGCGGGCGGTACGGCCGATCCTCATTCCCACCCCCGCCCTCTGGGCCGACCTGGCGGTGCTCGGCATCGCCCTGGTCTGGGGGGCGAGCTACCCGATCGCCAAGGACGCCCTGCGGGAAGCGCCCGTCCTGGTGCTGATCTTCTACCGGTTCCTGGTGACCGCGGTCGTGATGGCGGCCGTGGCCCGACGGGACCTCGCCCGGGCACCGGTTCCGGACCTCGCCCGGGGGGCGCTCCTCGGCGGCATCCTGTTCCTGATCTTCCTCGCGGAGACCGCCGGGGTCGCCCGGACGAGCGCCACCAACACGGCGGTGATCATCTCGCTCTGCACCGTGTTCACCCCCCTGCTCGATTACGGGCTGGCGGGGCGCCGGCCGCCGGCCCTGGTGCTCCTCGGCGCGGCGCTCGCCTGCGCGGGGGTGGGCCTCCTCGCGGGCGGGGTCTCGGCGCTGAGCGCCGGGGACCTTCTCGTCCTGGTGGCGGCGGGCCTGCGCGCCGTCATGGTCGTCGCCACCAAGCGGCTGATGGCCGGCCGCTGCCTGACCGCGGCGGCGCTGACCGCGACCCAGGCGGCCAGCGTCTGCCTGCTCGCGCTCGTCCTCCTCCTCGACCCCTCGGATCCCGCCGCGCTCGTCGTGCGGGCCGACGGGCGGTTCTGGGCGGCGGTCGGTTTCCTGTCGCTCTTCTGCACGATCGCCGCCTTCTACGTCCAGAACGCCGCCCTGCGCCGGACCAGCCCGACCCGGGTCGGCTTCCTGATGGGCACCGAGCCCCTGTTCGGCTTCGCGCTCGCCCACATCCTCCTCGCCGAGCCGCTCTCTCCGCTCAGCGTCCTCGGCGCGGGCCTCACCCTGACCGGTACCTTCGTCGGCCTCGCCGCCGAGAGCAGGAGCTAAGATGAACTTCATCTCCCCCCTGGCGCGCAGTTCCGTCCGCGTGATCCGGAGCTTCGACCACCTGACCGGCGGGCCGACGCGCACCGCCCCGGTCGTGACGATGTTCAGCGGCGGCCTCGACAGCTCCTACCTGCTCCACCGCCTGCGCGGGCTGGGCTTCGCGCATGTCCACGCGGTGGCGGTGGATGTCGGCGCGCCGCTCGACGAGCCGGCCCTGCGGCGCGCGGCGTCCCTGTTCGGGGCCGAGTTCGTCCGCCTCGACGGTCGCGGCCACTTCGTGGAGGGCCATGTCCGCCCCGCGATCCGCGCCCACGCGAAGTATCTCGGCATCTACCCGCTGAGCAGCTCGCTCAGCCGCCCGGCCATCGCCGAACTCGTCGCCCGCTACGCCCGGCGGGTCGGCGCCGACCTGATCCTGCACACCGCCAACCTGTCGCAGAACAGCCTGCCGCGCCTCAACAACAGCCTCGCGCGGCTCGGCTTCCCGGGACAGTACGGCAGCCCCTACGAGCAATCGGCCATCTCCCGGCAGCAGAAGGCGGCGGAACTGGCCGAGGCCGGGCTCGGCGCGATGGCCGAGCGCGCGCTGAGCGGGGACGAGAACCTCTGGTGCCGGGAATTCGAATCCGGCCCGCTCGACGATCCGGAGGATTTCCGGATTCCCGAGGAGGCGTTTCACTGGACCCGCGGGCGCCCGGCGCCCGGCGAGGGCGCGGCATCGGGCGCCGGGCCCGTCGCACTCGCCCCGGAGGAGATCGCCCTGACCTTCGAGCGGGGCGACCTCGTGGCGCTCGACGGCCGGCCGATCGCCCTCATCGACGCGATCGCCGAGCTCAATCAGCGCGTGGGCCGGTTCGGCCACGGCCGCTACGTCGGCCTGGAGCACCTGAGCGGCGGCGAGAAGGTGCTGGAGGTCCGCGAGGCCCCGGCCGCCGCGATCCTGATGGACGCCCTGCGCCACCTGGAGACGGCCTGCGTCGAGACCCGCGCGATCGTGGTCAAGCAGCGGCTCGAGCAGGATTGGGTGCAGGAGGCCGTCAGCGGCCGCTGGGGCAGCACGCTCCACGCGATGTGCGGCGAGGCGATCCGCCAAGCCCTCGCGTGCGTCTCCGGGACGGTTACCTACCGGGTCGACGCGGAGCGCTTCCTGCCGCGCGCGATCGTGGCGGACGCGCCCCTCTACATCCGGGACAGGGATCTCTGGGAGAGCCGGGAGGCCGGGCGGGCCTGCCTCGGCATCCCGCGGGCGGCCTGAGCGGGGTCGGCCAGCGCGGCCGCCGATGCCGCGGCGGAATCTGCGGCCCATCGAACAGCCGTGCGGACGACGCGTCGCCCGCCCGGGCCGGGCCCGCCCCGGGGCGGGTCCAAATCGCGGATTTCAAGCCTCGGATTTCAAGTCTCCGATCGTCTCGTGGTCCCGACGGCGAAGGGGCGACCGCTTCGCCGGACGGGCTCGCGCGCAAACCTCACAGGAGGGGAACCAGATGAGTGTGGCGGTGAAATTCCCCGGGATCGCCCGGGACGGCTACCGGGACGACCTCGTCGAGAACCTGAGCGACCACGGATGGTGGTTCTCGCGCGGCGAGCACACGGTGAAGGGGTTCGGGCTCGACCTCGGGCCGGCCTGGGAGGCCTTCGCCGACGAGTGGAACCATCTCCTGCGCGACGAGCACATGCGGGACGGCGGCACCTACCGCTACCGCCGCTACAGCGCCTTCGAGTACGACGACCTCCGCCGCTCCCTGCGGCAGCTTCCCCATCAACCCTACGAGCAATCGGCCGCCGTCAACCGGCTGAACGGCGGGTTCAAGCGCCATTTCGAGCCGCTGCGCGACAGTTTCGTCGGCAACCGCAACTTCTCGCGCATCGTGACCACCTTCGGCGAGATCTTCTCCCGCGCGGCCGGGCACGCGCGCTGGAACGTCAAGCTGCACCCCTACCGGATCGTGGCGCGGGACGGCGCGCGCGGCGAGCCCGCCCCGGAGGGGCTGCACAAGGACGGCGTCGACTTCATCGTCTCCTACATGATCCGGCGGGTGAACGTGGTGGGCGGCATCAGCACGATCACCGACGACGACCGGAGCCTGATCGGCGACGTCGAACTCGGCCACCCGCACGACTTCGTCGTCGGCAACGACCGGGTGACCTACCACGGGGTGTCCTCCGTCCACGTCGAGGACCCGCGCAAGGCTTTCGCGTTCCGGGACGTGCTGGTGATCGCCTTCGAGAGGATCGGGGCCTGAGCCCGGACAGCAAGCCCGCTTCGCGCTCCGACGGGACGATTGCCGGTCCGCCGGGGCGATGCGGCAGGGGCCGGGGCGGGATTCGATCTCCAGGATCGGATCCCGCCCCGGCCCGCGACCACGATGCAGGACCAAGACCCAGAGCGGGAGCGCGGAGGGCATTCCGCCCGGGTCGGGGCCGGGGCGAGCCCCCGCCCGCCCGGGACCCCGGCCGCTTCCCCACCACTCGCAAGGGCTCGCGATGAGCAGACACACCGACGTTTCGCGCCCGACCATCGACGATGTCGCGGATCTGCTGCCGCCGCTCGTCAGTGCGATCGGCCAGCTCGTGGACCAGCTCGACCTCCTGGTCTCGATCACCTGCGGCGCGAGCAACATCCCGGAGGAATCGGCCAACCTGATGTCCGATATCGGGCACACGATGACGACCCACGCCCACACGCTGATGCGCGCGAGCATCGAGCGCCGGCGGAACGGCCCGGGGCGCGTCGCGCTCCCGGGGCCGGATTCGGCTGGCCCGCTCGCCGCGCATCTGCGCGAGAGGTGATCCGGCGGTCGCGGAGGCGGCACGCGGCGCCGTCGACGGGCGGCCTTCGGCGCGCCGGACAGATGCTGCGCGCGGCCGGCGCGCGGCTCCGGGCGCCGCAGCGCGGCGTGCCCGGCGCCTCGCCGGCCCTGATCCGGGATCCGGTCGATCACAGCGGCTCGCGGATCACGCGCCCGCGCGGCGCTCGAGCGACGCCCGAATCCGCCATCCCGAAGGGATCACGCGGATGTGGTCTGATCCGGGATCCGCGTGATCGCAGCGGATCCCGGATCACGCGCCTGCGCGGCGCCTGAGCGCGGCGCCTGAGCGACGCCGACATCCGCATGGCCGACATCGGAGATGGCGAAGCCATCAACCGGATGGCGGATGACGCGTCAGGATCCCCGACCGGATCCGGGCCGCGCACCCGCCGGTCCCGGCTCCTGCCCGCGGGTGCGGGTGATCGGGCGGGATGGTCGTCGGGGCCGCGACGGTGGCGCGGCGGCGTCGGCCCGCGCCCGAGAGCTCCCTCGCCGCGCCCGAGAGGCGTCCGAGGGGTTCCGGGCCGCCCGGGGACCCTCAGGGGCTGAGCCCCGGCCCCCTTCAGGGGCAGAGCCCCGGCCCCTCAGGGGCAGAGCCCCGGCCCCTCAGGGGCAGAGCCCCGGCCCCTCAGGGGCAGAGCAGGGTCCGGTCCCGGTCCTCGCCCTCGCGGGTGAAGCGGACGCGGTCGTGCAGCCGGAAGGCGCCGTCCTGCCGGAACTCGATCGCCGTGGGGGCGAGGCGGAACCCGGTCCAGTGCGGCGGCCGGGGCACCGGCCCGTCCGCGTGCCGGGCCGCGGGATCGAGTCCCGCGGGCCGGCGGCCCGAGGGGAGGGCCGGCCGCAACCCCGGCGCGGGGGTGGGGCAGGGCCGGCGCGCAGCCTTGATGCAGGTCAACGAGCGGCTGCGCGTCGATCAACTATCATGCCGACGCAGCGTTCGCTCCGACGCGCGGGCGCGGGGGTCGGTTCGGGCGGAGAGATGCGCGAAGAGGTTCTGCAAGGGGAATTGTCGCCGTTCCGGGGCGTGTCGGCCGCCTGCCTCGACGCCCTGCTGCGGCATTCCGTCGAGCACCGCGTCGGGCCCGGCACGGTGCTGTTCGACCAGGGCGAGGTCCCGAACTTCCAGTACGTCCTGACGGCCGGGTCCGTTCACCTGTTCGGCCGGTCCGTGGAGGAGCGCGAGGTCCTGATCGAGGTCGTCTGCGCCCCCGACCTCGTGATCCCGGCCGCCGTGATGACCGCCTCGCCCTTCCTGATGCAGGCGCGCGTGCCGGAGCCCTCGCGCTTCCTGCTGATCCACGCCGAGGTATTCCGGGAGGCGGTGGCGACGGATGCGGGCCTCGCGCAGGCGGTGATCGCGACGCTGTCGCGGCAGTTCCGCCGGATGGTGCGCCAGACCAAGAACCTGAAGCTCCGCTCCTCGACGCAGCGGGTCGGCTGCTACCTGCTGGCGCTGTCGGAGCGGCAGGGAACGCCGGCGCGGGCGCTCCTGCCCTACGAGAAGCACGTGATCGCCTCGGAACTCGGCATGACGCGGGAATCCTTCTCGCGGGCCCTGGCGAGCCTGGAGCGGGACGGGATCCGGGTCGACGGCCAAGTCATCGCGATCCTGGACCGGGGCCGGCTCGTCGGGGCGGCTTTGCCCGACCCGCTGATCGACCCCGGCCTCGCCGAGGAGACGGCGCGCGCGGGGACGGGCCCCGCGCCGCCCCCGGCCGAGGCGGCCGCTGCCCGGGCCGCCCCGCCGCGCCGGACGCGGGATCCGCGCCGCCCCCGCGACTGATGAGACATCCGACGGATCGCTTCGCCATCTCCCATTTCGGCCATGCGGATGCCGGCGTCGCTCAAGCCCGCGCGGGACGCGCTCAGGCGCCGCGGGGATCGGCGGGCAGGTCCGCGCCGGTCCGGGCCAGGGTCCCCCGCCGCCCCAGCGCGAGGCTGACGAGGCCCGAACAGGCCAGCAGGAGGGCCACGGTCATCAGGCCGAGCCAGCCGAGGGCGCGCCCGATCTCGCCCTTGGCGAGCACGAGCGCGACCAGCACCGGCAGGAAGGCGAGGGTCAGCAGCACGGTCATGGCTTCCTCCTGAACGCTCCCCTCGTCGTCCCGCGCGCCCGCCTCCTCCTTGCGCTGGGTCAATGACGGCGCGGCGGGCGCCCGATGAGCCGCGCCCCGCCGCGGGCCGGGCCGCCGCATCGGGGCGGAGACCGGGGTCCTTGCGGTGGATCAAGGCTGCGTCCCGCCCGCCCCAACACGATGGGCCTCAAACGGGCTCAATCGGGTCGGCGAGAGCGGCCTCGGGAGACGATCATGTCCTACGCAAGCATCGTGGTGTCCCTCGACACAGGTCCGGAGACGGGCGACCGGGTCCGTCTCGCGGCCGACCTCGCCCGCCGGTTCGAGGCGACCCTGACGGGCGTCGCCGCGCGGCGCGTGCCCGCACCGGCCGCGGTCAACGACTTCCGGGACGCGGAGGCGATCTTCGCCAGGGAGGAGGCGCGCCTGCGCGAGGAACTGGCGCAGGTCCGGGCCGCCTTCGAGCGCGAGGCCGGCGAGGGCGTGCCGACGGCGTGGTGCTCCGCGGCCGCGCACGCGCTGCCGGTCCTCGTCCAGCAGGCCCGGTCCGCCGACCTCGTGGTGGTCGGGCGCCCGGGATCCGGGGATGCCGATCCGGGCGAGATGGGCGTCGAGCCCGGGCCGGTCCTGATGGAGGCCGGGCGGCCGGTCCTGGTCGTCCCGCCCGGGATCGACCGGCTGCGGGCGGCGCGCGTCGTGGTCGCCTGGAAGGACCGGCCCGAGGCGCGCCGCGCGGTCTCGGGCGCGCTGCCCTTCATCACGGCGGCCGACCAGGTCTTCGTCGCCACGGCCGGGGCGGAGGCCCGGTTCGAGGGGGCCGAGGACGTGGCCGGGCACCTCGCCCGCCACGGCGCCCACGTCACGGCGCATTTCCTGACCTGCCACGCCAGGAGCGCCGCGGACGAGATCCTGCGCTTCGCCGAGCGGCAGGACGCCGACCTCGTCGTCATGGGAGCCTACGGCCACAGCCGGCTGCGGGAATGGATGTTCGGAGGCGCCACCCACGACGCGCTGCGGACGGCGCCCCTCTGCCTGCTGATGAGCCACTGAGCCGGCCGAGGCCCCCTCCGAGGCCCCGGCCGAGGCGCCCACAGCGCGGCCGCGCCGGCGGGGCCCGGCGGCCCGCCTCAATTCGCCGCCAGGCGCTCCAGCCGGGCGGGGTCGAGCAGGCGGACGCCGCCCGGGACGATCAGGATGGTGCGCTCGCGGTCGAGGCGGGTCATCATCCGGCTCACCGTCTCGATGGTCAGGCCGAGATGGTCGGCGATGTCCTGCCGGCCCATCGGCAGTTCGAGGGTCACGGAGACGCGGCCGATGCGCGCGTAGCGCTCGCGCAGGCCGATCAGGAAGCTCGCGATCTTCTCCTCGGCGGTGCGCCGCCCGAGCAGCATCATCTGGTCCTGGAGCAGGGACAATTCGTGGCGGGCCCGCTCGTGCAGGCTCATCAGCAGGTGCGGCTTGCTCTCGACGACGCCCGCGAAGGCCCTGCGCTCGAACCGGCACACCCGCACCGGGGCCAGCGCCTCGGCGGTGACGGTGTAGCGCTCCTGGCGGGCGAGGCCGAGGAAGTCGCCCGTGAGGGCGAAGCCCATCACCTGCCGGCGCCCGTCGGGCAGGAGGCGGGAGAGCCGCAGCGCCCCCTCGATGACGTTGTAGACCGCGGCGGCCGGCTCGTCCTGCCCGAACAGCGTCTGGCTCCGGTCGAGGCAGAGGTGCTGGCTGAGGCTCTCCAGACTGTCGAGCTCGTCGAGGTCCATCACCGCGCAGATGCTGAACGGGCGCGCCCCGCAGGCGGCGCAGTTCGAGCCCGGCCGGTTCCCGCAGACAAGTCCCGCGGACTCGCAATGATCCTTGACTGTCAGCATCGACTCGAACTCCCGGTCTCGGAACGCCCCTCGGCGCGATCTCCCGACGAGATCTCCTGACGCGCCCCCGCCCCCCGCCCCGCCTGCCGCGCGCAGGCGGGGTCGTCGCGGCGGGACTGGTCCAGAGCCCGCCCCGCCTGATCGTTGCAGCCACCGCGGAGCGGATGCATTGATCCAGCGCAGGTTTCGGCCCGTCCCGCGCGGGGCCTCGGGGCGGCCACCTTGCGCTGGATCAAGGAGGAGAGGGGGCCCACGGCCAGGATGGGCCTGCTCCGACGCGGCCGGGCCTGCCCTGGACCGCCGCCGCTCCCCGGAGCGCCGTCACCAGGAAGGAGACGTCCGGTGTCCCACGTTCCCCATGAATTGGCCAACGAGTTCCCCGACCAGGGCGGGCGCATCCAGGCGCTCAGGCAGGCGGATGGCCGCTTCGCCGCTCTGGTCGAGCGCTACCACACGATCAACCGCGCGGTGCACCGGATGGAGGCGCGCATCGAGCCGGTCTCGGACGAGACGGAGCGGGCCGCCCGCCTCGAGCGCCTGCGCCTGAAGGACGAGATCGCCCGCTGGCTCGACGCGGCCCCGCGCGGCCGGCAGGGGGCCGAGCTGGCGGGCCACTGACGCGATCGCGCCGCGGGCGGCGCGGCCGAGCGGGGCTGTTCGGGCACGCGCCCTGCGGCTATCGTCCGGCATGACCCGACTCGCTTGTCCTCGGCCGCTCGGCCGCGTCGCGGCCTGCCTCCTGCTCGGCGGCTTCCTCCTTCGGGCGGACCTCGCGGCGGCGCAGGGCGTCCCGCCCTTCGCGGGCTTCGGGGCGCTGCCGTCCTTCGCGTGGCCGCGGCCGGCCGGCGACGAGGAGACCCGCTGGTCCGGCTCCTACGCCGCCCTGTCGACCGGGTTCGCGGCCGTCTCGTCGAAGCATTTCGGCAGCTCCGCGGGGCCGACCGTCGGGTTCGAGGGGGGGCGGATGTGGCAGGAGGGCCGGCTGGTCTACGGCGTCTCCGGCGGGTTCGACTTCCTCTCGGCGCTCGGCGGGGGCGCCGCGCCGGGCTTCGGGGGACTCGCCTATTCCCGCGACCTCGCCGGCGGCTTGGAGGTGAAGGTCGGGGCGCTCCTCACGCCCGACGTGCTCGTCTACGCCAAGGCCGGCGCCGTGGCCGTGCACGAGACGCTGCGGGTCGGGCCGACGGCGGTCTCGCGATCCTTCGCGCGCGAGGACCTCGCGGTGCGGCCGGAGGCGCGCGTCGGGGTCGAATGGGCGGTCACCGACCGGCTCTCGGTGGCGGTCGAGGCGGGCGTCGCGGGGCGCGGGATTCCCTGAACGGTGCGGCGCGCCGGCCAAGCAGGCCCCGCGAAGCTGGGAAGGCGAAGGGCCGCAAACGGCAGGCCCTGGCCGCCACGGATGGCCGCGCGCTGGTGCGGGCCCCGCAGGCCGCCAGCAGCCAAATCGTCTCGATCCTGAAGTCGTCTCGGTCCTCCTGCGACGCGCCGCACGCCAGACCTGACGCTCCGGACAGGCTCTGAGGAAAGTCATGGAACTCGGCTGGACGGACGACATGGAAGCGTAGTCACCGTCTGATACGCTATCCGGTTGATGGCTTCGCCATCTCCGATTTCGGCCATGCGGATGTCGGCGTCGCTCAGGCGCCGCGCTCAGGCGCCGCGCGGGCGCGTGATCCGGGATCCGCTTCGATCAAGCGGATCCCGCATGACCTTTCCGTTCGAGCCGCCGGCGCAGGAGGCGTGTGAGTGATGCCGAGCGGGAAGGGATCCGCCCGATGACGCGCAGACCGCGATCCGGCAGGAGCATGTGAATGCGCAGGGCCGGCGGGCGCCGTCGCCCGCCCGGCGCGCTTCTCCGAGGAGGCGACGCTGCTCAGCCCGCGGGACCGACAGGTCGCCCCGGTGACCGCGCAGTGCTGTCGGGCGTGGTTGGATGGACGCGCGGCACCGATCCTACCTTCGATCGGCCCGGCCCTGCCGGGCTCTCGGCGTTTTCAAGATGTCTGAGATGGTTAATATTCGCGCAGGTCAGGAATTCTGGAATTGGAGTTTCTGATTTTTCTCGCGATGATGTCGGAAATAAATCCTTGGAAACCTTTCGCAACGATCGTCATTGCATTTTGTTTGATCGATTCTTTGGTCGGGTGTGAGCCGAAAGCCGCGACATGAATTTTCCTCGCAATCTCATTGATTGAGGTATTAAGGAGAAATTTGTCCGCAAATTCTTCGGAGAGCATCATCTCCCTAGCAATCTCGAGAGGATGTATATTGTTGGTGAGTCTGTCGATCGTGTATGCGAAGCCTTCTTGATCTGCATCTCGCAACAATACCCTGCCGTACAGCTCACAAGCTATCTTCTGCGCTTCGTTGTAGTCCATATGACCCTCCGTCAGATGACGCACATGATGGCAAATTTGCCGATCTGTCAATACGGAGTCGGTTGCGACTCTGGGTCATCTGCGCGGTCGATCAACAGACTCAGGCAACCGGCGCGGTTCTCCGGGCAGTCTCCACGCTCATTCCGTGTCGGCTTGCTTGGAAGTATGGTGGCTTGAAAGGTGGCGTGATCCTGGGCTTTCCCGCTGGCCGGGAGGCGCATGGGAATCGTGGGCGGAATCTGGGCGCTTGCGGAGGGAGTTGCGGCGGAGTTCAAGGACCTGCTTTACTGGCAGTGCAAGGCGCCGCGCGACAACTTCGCCCCGATGATCGCCACCATGCTCCAGGTGCGCAGCTCTAAACTAGTGGATCTGGCCGCCCAGCCGCGCGAGATGTACCGGACCGACATGCGCGACGGTGGATCCGCGCCTCCTGGGCAGCGCGCGGAGCGACCCCGACGCCGTGATGGCGCCCCGCGCCGCCGCGGTGCCGAAGCCCGCCGCCGACCGGCAGGGCATCGCGCCGCTCCTTGATCCAAGGTGCCGGAGCGCCGTCGGGAGCCGATGCTGGCGCTCCGGTACGGCAAGCGCGCCCTGCCGGGCGCATGGCGGGTCGAGACGACGCGGAGGGCCGGTCGGCTCCGCAACGCAAGGGGACCTGCTCGCGGCCGTCGCGCCCTGGTTGCCGGCGCGTGCCAAGGGCCGCCCGATGGCCGGCGGCCTCCCCGGTACGGCCGAGCTGGTCTCGCTGTGATGGGACCGCGGCTTAGGACGACCGTCCGCGGCCCGAGGGCGCGAGGGGTCGAGGGTGGTTTGTGGGCATGAACGGCGCGATCACCGTCCACTGCTCGTCCGAGAGCGAGAACAGGTCCGCCACCGCCGCCTGCATGCGGCAAGCGGCGGCCCTGAATCACAAAACCACAGACCCTGCAACACCTTGGTGCGATTCAGACCCTGGCGCGGCGCGCTTAGCCATCCTCGAACAGGCCACAAAAGGAAAACCCTGATGCCGAAGCGCTCTGATACGGGACCCGCTTGATCAAAGCGGGTCCCGTAGCACAAGCCTGCGCGGCGCCTGAGCGACGCCGACATCCGCATGGCCGAAATCGGAGATGGCGAAGCGCTCAATCGGATGTCGTATGAGGTGCACACCGGCTTCGCCGTCCCTCACGGATGAAACCTGAGCGTGCATGCGATCAGAGCTTTTCACGCCAGCATAGCAAGTTTCTATTGAGAGAGTGCTCCGCTACCGCACGGCATCGGCCCCGAGCGGCTCCATCCCGCTCGCCCGCACCGCCGCGGCGGCCTCCGGACCGGCGAGGAAGCGGATCAGCGCCCGCGCAGGCTCCGGCTCGCGGCTGCCCGCAACGACGCCTGCCGAGAACAGCGTGTAGAGCTGCACCTCCTCCGGCAACAGGCCGACGATCTGGATTCCCGGCACGGGCTTCAGCTCGCTGAGCTGCTGGAAGCCAACCTCCGCCTCGCCGCGGGCCACCACTGCGCCCACCGGCTCGGCCGGGATCATCCGCGCCTTGTCCTTGACCTGCTCGGCGATGCCGAGGCGCTTGAACAGGTCCCGCTCGATGTACACGCCGCTCGCGCTGTCCGAGTAGGCGATCGACGTTGCCGCGAGCAGGGTCCGGCGCAGGCCCTCGACGCTGCTGATGTCGGGCATCGGCGCGCCCGCGCGCACCGCGAGCGCGATGCCGGAGCGCGCGAGCGCGGTGCGGCTGTTGGCGCTCACCTTGCCCTGCCTGATGAGGTCGTCGAGGGCGTAGCCGACCACGATCACGACGTCGATCGGCTCGCCCCGCGCGAGCCGGGCCGGCACCGCCTGCGGGGTCTGGCCCATCGAGGGTCCCCACTCGGCCACGAGCCTGTGGCCCGTACGGCGCTCGAACTCGGGGGCAAGTGCCCGGTAGGCTGCCGCGAAGCCGCCGGAGCTGACGACGCGCACCTCGGCGGCCAGGGCCGCTCCTGCGAGGAGAAGCGGGAGGACCAGGCCGAGGCCGCGGAACAGGAATTTGGAACGGATCACGAGTCTTCTCCATCAGGGCAGAGGTCGGGCCACCCGCAGCGCCCGGAGAACGGGGCGGTCGCGCTCGCGGCCGGCGCGCGTGCTGAGCTGCGCCGGTCGCGAGCGGTCAGCGGGAGGTCAGGCCATCGCAGCGTCCCGGGCGAGCCCCCCTTCGCGTGGCTCCGCTCCCGGTAGATGAGCAGCGTCGCGACGAGGCCGCAGGCGCCCGCGAAGGCCAGCCAGAAGGCCGGGGCGGCACGGTTCCCGGTCACCTCGATCAGCCAGGTCGAGACCAGTGGGGTGAAGCCGCCGAACAGCGCGGTGGCGAGCGAGTAGGCGAGCGAGAAGCCGGCCGTGCGCACGCTCGCCGGCACGATCTCGGTCAGCGCCACCACCATCGCGCCGTTGTAGCTCCCGTACAGGAAGGACAGCCACAGGAGCACGATCAGCATGTTGGTGAAGGAGGTGTTGGCGACGAGCCACGCCAGCGCCGGGTAGGCGGTGAGTAGCGTCAGGGCCGAGAACACCAGCAGGATGGGCTTGCGGCCGACCCGGTCCGAGAGCGCGCCCATCACCGGCAGCCAGAAGAAGTTCGACACCGCGACGCAGAAGGTGACGAGGAGGCTGTCCTCCGCCGACAGCTTCAGCACGCTCTTGCCGAAGGTCGGGGTGTAGACCGTGATCGTGTAGAACGAGACCGTGGTCATCACCACGAGCAGCATGCCGAGCAGCACGATCTGCCAGTTGCGGCCGAGCGAGGCGAAGATCTCACGGGCCGTGGGACGATGCTTGCGGTGCAGGAACTCCTCCGTCTCCTCCAGCGAGCGGCGGATGTAGAACAGGAACGGCACGATCAGGCAGCCGATGACGAAGGGGATGCGCCAGCCCCAGGAGCCCAAGGCCTCCGGCGTGAGCGCCTGGCTCAGGACGTAGCCGATCAGCGCGGAGACCATGATGGCGACCTGCTGGCTGCCCGACTGCCAGGAGACGTAGAAGCCCTTCTTGCCGGGGGTCGCCATCTCGGCGAGGTAGACCGACACGCCGCCGAGTTCGACGCCCGCCGAGAAGCCCTGCAGCAGCCGGCCGATCAGCACCAGGAACGGGGCGAGGAGCCCGATGGTCGCGTAGGAGGGCACGAAGGCGATCAGGATCGTGCCCATCGCCATGATGCCGAGGGTGACGATGAGGCCCTGCCGGCGCCCGACCTGGTCGACGTAGGCGCCGAGGAAGATGGCGCCGAGGGGCCGCATCAGGAAGCCCGCCCCGAAGGTCACGAAGGTGAGCATCAACGAGGCATACTCGTTGCCGGTCGGGAAGAACGCCTTGGAGATGTAGGTGGCGTAGAACCCGAACAGGAAGAAGTCGAACATCTCTAGAAAATTGCCGCTCGTGACGCGCAGCACGGTGGCGATCTTGGATCGTGAGCGATCCTCGGGGGCGAAATGCGCCATGATATCCTCCCAGGGGCTTTGTGATGGTGGTGCCAGGGTGGCCCGCCGCCGGAGCGGACGGGCTGCGGGGTCGGGTTCCGCCGGACGGCGGCCCGCGCCGGAGGCCGCGATGCGGCCTCCGTCCGATGCGCGGGGAGCGAGGCGTCGGTCCGGGCTGCGGACGGCTCGCCGTCGTGTCAGGAGCGGGACCCGCGCGAAGGCCGTCGCGCGGGCCTTCGCGTGATCAGGCCACGAAGCGGCACTGCGAGGCGGGCGTGCGCGTGTCCATGTTGCGGCCGCGGTTCGTGTGATCGTCCACCTCCGCCGCGCAGCCGAGCATGCGGGCGAACAGGAAGATCGTGAACGCCGCCGTCTCGAGTGCGGCGCCAGAGAAGTCGCCGTCCTGGTAGGGCCGCCACAGCATCTTCAGGAGCAGCGCCGCGATCACCGCGTCGATGTTCACGCAGTAGACGGTGCGCGACACGCCCGCCTCGTGAAGGGCCCGCACCAGGGCGCGGTAGTAGGCGTGGAAGGCGTTGGTGTCGCCGCGCGCCGCGAGCAGGTCGTGGATCCAGACCTCGCGCGGGTCGTGGTTCACGGCCTTGTCCTTGAAGACCGGGTGGTTGACGCCCGGGATCTTCTGGATGTCGAGGCTGCCCGCGCTCTTCCGGTCAGTCTTGTAGCGGGCGTACTCCGCGGCGGTGCGGTCGGCGAGCGCCTCGAGGTCGACGTCGTGGTCCGGGTCGCCCGGGTCGGCGAGGCCCGCGTCGCGGAACTGCTCGATCAGGAAGGCGATGCCCTCGTAGCCGTTGCCGCCGTGGGCGTAGCCCGCATGGCTCAGGAACCCGATCACCGCCTTGTTGAGTTGCACCCGCTCCGGGCTCTCCGGCCCGTCGGCCGAGACCGCGCCCTTGCAGCCTTGCGCCGAGATCGTGCCCGGACCGTTCGACAGGAGGAGCCCGATCAGGGTCTCGAAGACGAACACGTCGCCGGCTGCGCCCTCCCGGCCGAGGAGCGCGAGGCAGCCGATCTCGCCGAGGGTACGGCGCCCGAGGAGGTCGACGTTCGGCACGCCGCAGAAGCTGTCCGCTTCGTGCCCCTCCGCCGGGACCGCCGCGCCCAGCAGCACGCCGAAGAGCTGCAGCCACCAGGGCAGGCTCTCGGCCGTGAGGCGCGAGATGCGCTTGCGCATCAGCGGCCCCCAGGCGAGCGTGGTGGCGACCGTGGCCAGCACCGCGTCCCGCGTCGGGTGGCCGCCGAGGCCGCGCAGGTAGCGCAGGAACACCGAGCGGGCGCCGCGGGCCTGGAGGGCGTCGAGGAGCGCCTGCGCCCGCGGATCGGGCTTCGGGCCGACGAGGAGAGCGGCGAGATCCGGATCCGCCGCCACGCGACCGAGGTCGAAACTCTCGTCGAGGGCGCTCGGCAGCCCCGCCTCCACGAAGCGGTCGGTGAGGAGCCGGCAGATCCGCCGCGCCGTCTCGGCGCGGCGCGGGCCGACGAGGCTCGCGGCGGCGGCGAGCACCACGTTCGGCGCGTTGCCGGCCTCGCGGGCGGCCTCAGCGGCCGCGAGTTCCGGCCGCCCGTGCAGGTTCACCTCGGCGGCCACCGCGGCGTTGATCAGGGCACGGTCGTTGTCGCCCGCGGCCTCGCGCAGGAGGGCGAGGGCGAGGTTCGCCTCCATCGGCAGGCGCGCCGCCTCCAGCATCGAGACGCCGTGCAGGCTGGTGACCTGCGTCTTCGGGTCCATCTGCGAGGCGCCCGAGACGTCCTTCATGGTCTGGCGCGGCAGCACGATGCCGATCTGGCGGTTGAGCCGCGCGATCTGCTCGCCGTAGGGCATCGCCGCCGCGACCACCGGCAGGTCGAGCCCGGCCGGCAGGGTCAGGCCGGCATTCGAGCCGAACCAGGGCTTGAGGGCGAGGCTGCTCTCGGGCGCGAAGTCGGGCCGCGCCCCGTTCTCGCGCATCACCGCGGTGAGCGCCGCCGGGATGTGGGCGATGTTCGTGACCACCGCGCCCTTGGCCGAGACGACCGGGTTGTCGGGCGTGAACACCTCGTCCACCCCGAACTTCTCCATGAACCAGCGCTCCTTGGCGGCGGCATCGTCGTCGCCGCCCGCCATGGCGCCCGCGTGACCCACCGCCCGGGAGAGCCGGCTCTTCCAGCGCCCGACCACGCAGGCGACGACCGGCTTGGTGAAGTGCGCGTCGAGTTCGTAGTAGCCGCCCGGCTCCACGTAGAGCACCGCCGCCTTGCTGCGCGCGTCGTTGGCGAGCGCGAAGGCGAATTCCGGCGCCGCGTACTGGATGTAGACGTCCTTGCCGCTGGAGATGAGCGTGGTGGTGCCCCAGCCGCTCATGCGCAGGTAGGTGGCGATCGTCGTGGTGAAGTTGCCGGAATTCGAGAAGATCGCCACCGAGCCGGCCTTGAGCGCCTCGCCCGGGCTGTCGCCGCCGAGCGCGCCGCCGATGCGGACCTGATGGTAGGCGTCGGCGACCCCGAGGCTGTTGCCGCCGAAGATGTCGACGCCGTTCTGCTGGCCGAGGGCCCGGATCTCGCGGCTGTCGTGGACCGAGAGCTTCTCGGTGACGATGAAGATCTTGCGCAGGTCCGGGTTGACCCGGATCAGCTCGGCGACGCCGTCGCGGGCGCCGGACGGCGGCAGGTAGACGACGCCGCAATTGAAGCGGTGCCCGGCCTCCAGCCCCTCGCGGACGTTGTTGTAGACTGGGATCTCGCCGAGCGGGGTCTCGAGAACCTGCCCGCGGCGGCCGGGCGAGGTGCCGAACACCACGTTGCCGCCCGAATAGGCGTGGCCGACGGGCGTCACGTCGCTCGACTCACCCCCGAGGATGTTGAGCACGCAGACCCGGTCCTGGCGCGTGGCGACCTAATCGAGCGAAGAGATGCCGACGTGGTACTTGAAGCTGCCGATGCCGTGCTTGTGCATGTCGTCCTCCCTCGCTTACTCGGCCGCGTGACGCAGCGGCTCGCCGAGACCGATGGCGCGCGCCACCGCCTCGCGCCCGCCCTGGCGCATCCACTGGTCGGCCTTGCGGGCGTAGGCGACGACCTCGCTCATGTCGGAATCGAACCCGAACAGCCGGTAGGGCAGGCCCAGCGCCTCGGCCGTGTCGCGCAATGCCCCCATCCCGCGCACCAGGTTCGGGCCGCCGCGGCCGGCGACGATGTACAGCGGCGTCGGCCCGTGCCGGCCGACATGCTCGCGCAGCGCGTCCGCCATCGCCCGGAAAGTCTCGAAGATGTCGGTGTTGTTCGACTTGCCCGGCAGGCCGAGGCGCTGCCAGCGCGGGTCGTCGCGGTCGAAGCCGCACTTGAAGTCGCAGGCGACGGGGGTGAGGCGGCCGCTGCGGTCGGGGCGCATGCGGATCGGGTTCAACTCGACCGTGGTCATGCCGAAGCCGTGGTAGAGTTCCCAGAGCTTCGGCAGCTGCTGCACCAGCGGCGAGATCAGGGCCTTCGGGGCGTTCAGTTCCGAGAGGGCGTTCGCCACCACGAAGGCCTTGAGGCCGGTGAGCGGGTCGAAGGGAACCTGCGCCACCTCGCTCTTGTCGAGTTCCTCGATGTCGACGCCGCCGCGGTGGGTCAGCGTCATGGTCGGGGCGCGGTAGCGCGTGCTGTCGGAGATCGAGAAGTAGACCTCGTGCTCGGCCGGCACCGCGCCCTCGAAGGTGACGCCGTTGGCCTTGGCCACCGCGTGGCCGTGGCGGTGCTCCGAGAAGTAGAGCCGCTCCTTCTCGCGCAGCGCCGTCCTCAGGTCCGAGGCGCGGCCGACGAGCCCGCCTTGCCCTTCTTGCCGACGCCGCCCTTGAAGACCGGCTTGATGAAGATCGAACCGTGGCGGTCGATCAGCCCCTTGATCTCTTCCTCGCTCGCGTCCGGGCCGAGCACCTCGGACGTGGGAAAGCCGGCGAACTGCAGGAGCTTCGCGCCGTGCAAGATGCCCGTGACTTGCATCCGTTCCCTCCTGAATGTGTTTGGAGGGATCTTCGAGATGGAACCTGTCACAAATCTGTCGCGGCGCGAATTTCTGCGAGGTGGCCGGGAAAGCTTCGTCCTATCGTCCCTCGATGACCCGCCGCCACTGCTTCAGCGTCCGGCTGCGCTTGATCTGGTCGAGGGCGGTGAGGAGTTCGGGCCCGACCACGATCGGCTGGGGGGCGGCCGCGACGGGGTCGTCGGGCTGGCGCGCGTCGGCGCGCGCGGGCGTCACCGAGCGGGCCGCGAGCCGCGCCTGCCCCTCCCATGAGAGCATGTAGTCGAGGAAGAGCCGGGCTGCCGCCTTGTGCTGGGCCGCCTTGGGAATGAAGGCGATGCGCGAGGTGATCAGCGTGTAGTCGGCGGGAAGCACGACGCCGAGCCTCGGGTCCTGCTTGGCCCGCTCCAGGGCGTAGGCGCCGAAGACATCGAAGGCCAGCAGCGCCTCGCCGGCGACGACGCGGTCGAGCATGTGCGTCGTGGTGGTGTAGAGCTTCGCCCCGACCTGCCCGAGGGCGCGCACGAGGTCCCAGGTCCGCGGCGTCACCGCGAGGTTCTGCGTGAGGAACAGGAAGCCGACGCCGCTGCGCTCCGGGTCGTAGGTGGCGACCTTGCCGTGCCACGCCTCCGGGTCCTGCGTCAGGCTGCGGACGAGGTCGGCGTGGCTGCGCGGCACACGCTCGTCGGGAAGCAGGCTGCGGTTGTAGGCGATCGCGACCGGCTCGGCGGTGACGCCGTAGGCCTCGTAGCGCCACACTGCCCAGGCAGGCAGCCCCTCCGCCTCCCGGGAGACGTACCGCTCGGCAAAGCCGTCATTCACGAGCTTGACCTGGAGGTCCATGGCCGAGCTCCAGAGGATGTCGGCCGTACCGCCTCCCGCCCCGGCCTCGGCGAGAAACTCCTCGTAGAGCTTCGACGAGTTCAGCTTGGCGTAGGAGACCGAGACGCCCGGGTAGCTCTGCCGGAACCCCTCCAGCAGCGCGGAGGCCTCCGCCTCGTCGGTCGTCGCGCGGATGACCAATGCGCCCTCCCGCACGGCCTCCGCGACGTCCTGGCGCCGCACGTCGACGGGCGCGTCGACCTGGGCCCGGGCGGAGGCGAGCAGGACGCCGAAGGCGATCAATCCGGCCGCGAGGATGCGCACGTTCCCTCCCCACCCACCGCTTTTCGGTTGCCTGCGGTGCTCACAGTCGCGAGGATCGAGGCTACAGGCTCGCGCCGCGATGCCAAGCCGCCGCAGCGCGGATGCGCGGAGGCTGGTACCGAGGGAGGGCGGGCGGATGCGGGTGCTCGTCGTGGAGGACGACGCGGCTCTGGCGCGGGGGCTCGTGGCGTCGCTCCGGCTCGCCGGACTCGCGGCAGACCACGAAGCGGACGGCGAGGACGCGGCGCGGCTCGCCCTCTCGGAGCCCTACAGCCTGATCGTGCTCGACATCGGCCTTCCGGGCCTCTCCGGCTTCGAGGTGCTGCGGCGCATTCGAGCAGCAGGGAGTACCGTGCCGGTGCTGATCCTGACCGCGCGCGACGCGGTGGCGGACCGGGTGCGGGGGCTCGATCTCGGGGCGGACGACTACCTGCTCAAGCCTTTCGCCCCCGCCGAGTTCGAGGCGCGGGTGCGCGCCCAGATCCGGCGCGGTCAGGGCCAGCCCAACCCCGTCCTGCGCTGCGGGACGCTCGCCCTCGACCGCTCGACCGGGGCGGTGACGCTCGACGGCGAACCCCTTGCGCTCCGGCGCCGGGAACGCGCGGTGCTCACCGTGCTGATGGCCAAGGCCGGGCAGGTGGTGCCGAAGGAGCGGCTGAACAACGAGGTGTTCGGGTTCGACGACGAGGTGGCGCCGAACGCCCTCGAACTCTACATCGCGCGCCTGCGCAAGAAGCTGCAGCCGAAGGGACCGGAGATCCGCACGATCCGCGGTCTCGGCTATCTCCTCGACGCCGGATGAGCCGGCGCCCGCCCTCCCTGCGGCGCGGGCTGATGCTGCGGATGCTCCTGCCCACCGCAGCCCTCGCCCTCGTGCTCGGCCTCGGCGGCGCCCTCGTCATCCGGGATGTCGTCGAGACGACGCACGACCGTCTCCTCGACGGCTCCGTCCTGGCCATCGCCGAGCGCCTCGCGTTGGACGAGGACAACGAGGTGACGGTGGACCTGCCGCGGGTGGCGCTCGGCATGCTGGAGAGCCAAGCGCATGACCGCATCTACTACAGTGTCAGCTACCAGGACCAGCTCGTCACGGGCTACCGCGACCTGCCTCGCCCGGCCTCGGAGATGGAGCCCGGCCCGACCCGGCACTGGGACGCGGTGATGCGCGGGGCGCCCGTGCGCGTCGCCGCGCAGGCGCGGCGGGTCTACGGCAAGCCGGGCTTGGTCCTGGTTCAGGTGGCCGAGACGCGCGATGCGCGACGCACCCTGGAGGCGCGGCTGTTCGGCGGCCTGTTCGTGCTCGAAGCCGTCCTCCTGGCTCTGGTCGGGGTGCTGACGTGGCACGGGATCAGCCGCGGCCTGGCGCCCCTGGATCATCTCAGCGCCGAGATCGACCGGCGGGCGGCGCCCGGCGCGATCAGCCTGCAGCCCCTCGACGCCTCGCGCGTGCCGGCGGAGGCCGCCGCCCCGGTGCTGGCCTTCAACACCCTGCTCGCCCGGCTGGAGCAGGTCATGGTGGCCGTGCGGCGCTTCACGGCCGACGCCTCGCATCAGATGCGAACGCCGCTCGCAGTGCTGCGCATGCATGTCGATCTCGCGCGCCGCCACGGCGTCGGCGCGAGCCCCGAAGGCCGCGCCGCGCTCGACGACATCGAGGGCGCGGCTTTGCGCCTGGAGCACCTGCTCGCCCAACTCCTCGCCCTTGCCCGCGCCGACGAGGACCCAGGCGCGCTCGTGATGACGAATCTGGATCTCGCCGAGGTCGCCGCGACGGTTCTTGCGGACCAGGTCCCGCGCGCTCTCGCCGCCGGCGTCGAGATCGAATACGAACGGCCGAGCGAAGCCGTCATGGTTCCGGGCCATGCGACCCTGGTCGGCGAGATCCTCGCCAACATCGTCGACAACGCGATCCGCTACGCCGGGGCCGGCGCCCGGGTGGTCGTGCGCGTGGCGAACGAACCGGGCGGAGCCATTGCCGAGGTTGAGGACGACGGGCCGGGAATTGCGCCGCAGCACCGGGAGAAGGTTTTCTCGCGCTTCTATCGGGTCGCCCGGAGTGGCGGCCCGGAGGGCAGCGGCCTCGGCCTCGCCGTGGTTCGGGCCCTCGCCGACCGGATCGGTGCCGCCGTGACCCTCGGTGACGCTCGCCGAGGCGGATCGGGGCTGCTGGTCAGGATCGTCTTCCCGCCGGTCCCCATGAAATCCACCGAGACTGGCTCGAAGCAGCCGGACCCTTGACGCCGTCCCGGGCCGGCGTGGTTGACATGTCGTTCGCCCCGCTCCCACGACCGTGGGAAATCGAGGGCCCGCTTCGCGGGAGCTCGAAAGGTCCCTGCCGGATTGCAAGCGGCCAGTGCGGCGGCACCGATCGAAGGTCTGCTCCCGGCGCGTTGCCGACCCACGACCGATCGACGGCAGACCGTGCGTTCGCATCGTCCGCGGCCTGCTCGACGGGCCGCAGCGTCAAGCCTAGGATGTGAACCGAACCAAGGTGTTGCAGGGCCTATAGTTTTGTGATTCAGGGCCGTCGCTTGCCGCATGCAGGCGGCGATGGCGGACCTGTTCTGGCTCTCGGACGAGCAGTGGGCGGTGATCGCACCGTCCATGCCCACAAACCAGCCCGGCCCCGAGCGCGAGGACGATCGCCGGATCATCGCCGGCATCCTGCACGTGCTCACTTCCGGATGCGCTGGCGCGATGGCCCGGCCGCGTATGGACACCCCACCACGGTCTACAACCGCTTCACCAGGTGGTCGCGGCGCGGCTTCTGGACGGCGATGCTGGCGGCCCTGGCCAAAGCCGGGTGGTCGGGCGAGGCGGCCGCCCTCCATGCGGCCTGCGTCAAAGCCCAGCGCTCGGCTCACGGGGGCAAAGGGGAGCGACAGCGCAGGCCATCGGCCCTTCGCGGGGTGGTCAGACGACCAAGATCCACGCGCTCGTCGACGTGCTCGGCCGCCCCGGTGTCCTCCTGCTGACGCCGGGCGACGCCAGCGACGGGCGGACCGCCCCGGCGGTGCTGGTCGAGGCCCCCGGCCGGAGCCGCCGCCTGATCGCCGACGACAAGGGCTGCGACGCCGATCGGCTGCGGGCTGATCTGCGGGAGAAGAGCATCACCCCAGTCATCCCCGGCACCCGCCCGGCACCCGCCCGGCACCCGCCCGGCACCCGCGCCCGCACGCGCGCGCTTCGCCACGACAAGCGCCGCTCCCGTGACCGCTGGCGCATCGAGGCCGCCTTCTGCCGTCTCAAGGACTTCCGCCGGATCGCCACCCGCGACGACGAGCTCGCCCGCAACTTCGCTTCCGCGCTCGCCCTCGCGGCTGTCGTCGCGTTCTGGTGCCGATTGAGTCCTGACCCTGGCACAGCTTGCATGAGACGCGGGCCTGACCGGCAGCCCTGATCACGCTCGACCGGGCAGGGAGAAACCCGGGCCCGCGCCTCACCACTTGATCACGAGCCCGCCCATGCCAGCCGCGCTGCCGATCATCTACGCCTTCCTGCAGGACGGGCCGTCCCGCGCCTGGGCACTGCGCGACGTGGCGGGATAGACCGCGATCACGCCAAGCTGTCGAGATCGACCCGGGCTTGCTTTCGGGAAGCCAGGGCACCTCTAAACCATTCTGGCATCGGCAGAGTCTTGCGCTCGGCAGCCCATATTTCCTTAATGGCTTCCTGAACACGATTAAGGTCTTTTGAGAAAAACTCGAGAGACTGAGGCCCGGGAATTGCCTCTCGCGCAGTAAAAATCCCATTCTCTTGCCGAATGTAGTGTGCGCAGTAGATTGAATCTCGCTTCATTCCTTAATTCTCCCGCCACATTGGCAACGGCGCTCAACGAGAAAGGGTCTGGACGTGTCCAGGCCCTTCCCGTTGCTTGCTCGTGCCTACGATTGCCCGGAGGCTGTCAGGCGACCGCGACCTTGGTGCCGGCCGGCAACTCCGCATCGGTCTGCGCATTGGTGACGACGCGCTTGCGCCAAGGCTTCAGCACCGCGATGGCGAGGATCGAAGCCAGGATGTTGGCTCCGGCCGCCGCGAGAAATACGCCGTCCCAATTGCCCGTGCTCTGCTGCAGGTAGTTGGCGAACGGCACGAGCAGCGCCGCAGTCCCCTTTGCCGTGTAGAGCAGCCCGGCGTTCGTCGCCGCGAACTTGGAGCCGAACGTGTCGGTGCAGGTCGAGGGGAATAGCGAGTAGATTTCACCCCAGGCAAAGAACACGAAGCCCGACAGGAGGACGAACCACAGCGGATCATGTCCCCACAGGTACAGCATGTAGATGCCAAACCCCTCCATGGCGAAGGCGATGAACATCGTGTTCTCGCGACCGATCTTGTCCGAGACCCAGCCGAAGAAGGGACGGGTCAGACCGTTGAGCACGCGGTCGATCGTCGCCGCAAAGGTGATGGCCACCATCGTAACACCGAGGATCGTCACCGGCACCTTGTCGACGTGGATATCGGCCGCGATTGGCTTCAGGTTCGCGGTGATCATGAGGCCGCCTGCGCCGACGATGACGAACATGAAGTACATCAGCCAGAAAATCGGCTGACGAACCACTTCACTGGGCGTGTAGTTGCGCCGAGATTGGAGATTGGCGGTGCTCGTCACCTCCGGAACTTGGCCCTTGCGCGGAGACGCCAGGAAGAAGGCGAGGGCGGCAACGATCACGCCCTGACCAATGCCGAAGTTGAGGAAGGCAGCTTGGAAGCCCTTGTCGGCAATCATCCACTGAATAGGCGCCACCGTGAGCGCCGAGCCGGCGCCGAAGCCTGCTGCGGTGATACCGGCGGCCAGACCACGCTTGTCCGGGAACCACTTCAGGGCATTGCCCACGCAGGTTCCGTAGACGGCGCCAGCTCCCAGACCCGCGATGACCTGACCAACGTAGAACATGTTGAGGCCTGTCGCGTAAGCGTTGATCACCCAGCCGACGCCGCAGAGCACGCCACCGAACAGGACCACGATCTTCGGGCCGTACTTGTCGACGAACCAGCCCTCGACGGGCACGAGCCAGGTCTCGAACAGGACAAAAAGGGTGAAAGCCCATTGGATCGCGGCGCGATCGAAGCCGAATGTTTTCTGGATTTCGGGTACGAAGAAAGTCCAGCCGTACTGCAGGTTGGCGATCATGACCATGCAGACGACGCCAAGCACCAGCTGCATCCAGCGATAGCTGTCAGATACTCTGTTGGTAGTTATGGGTGTAGAGGTCGGCATTGTTGTTTCCTCGATTGTTGCGATGTCTTTTATTGTTGTTGCTTGACAGATTCGGGGGAGACAAGCCCCACAGGTGGGCGGCAGACCTGGACAGTGTTCAGCCAGACCGGCTGTTGGTGGTGGCTGCCGAGACAAGGGCGAAGTTGCTTGCCGACTATCGCGTTCGATCGGGTCGGCTTGGTCAAGTGAGGTGTCGCAAGCGACGGTCAGGCCGAGCTGGCAACGGCCCGTAGCTTCAGCCTGCTTCTGATATATTGTATACCAGCATCGCTGCGAATCCGGCGCTCGTCAAGAGCATGCTGCATTTTTTTGCTCCTGCACCGGTAAGCCGCTCGCCGGAGAATGCACGATGGTGCAGCCACGCTGGTGCAGCAAAGCGGTATCCTCGGTCGCGCGCAGGGCGTGGGGCTGCCGCGAGAATGTCGACACGGGCGACGTCGCCCAGCCTTCTCGCGATCGACGTGGCCGTGCGATCCCGTCCGTGCCCGTCGCGCAAGTCCAGCACGGGCGTCCCGCAGGCGGGGCGACCTGCATGATACGGAAGGGCACAGTGGGGGGACGGGTCGGGCCGTCAGCCTCGTCATGTCCGCTGTCATCCGACATCCGGTTGATTGCTTCGCAATGCGGATGTCGGCGTCGCTCAGGCGCCGCGCGGGCTTGTGATCCGGTTGATGGCTTCGCCGTCTCCCATTTCGGCCATGCGGATGTCGGCTTCGCTCAGGCGCCGCGCTCAGGCGCCGCGCCTGAGCGAAGCCCCAATCCGCCATCCCGAAGGGATCGAGCGGATTTGGTATGACGCCTGCTTGAGACCCTCCTCGGCCATGGGGAGGTCCACGCGCAGGCAAACTCATCGACTTGAACGACCGGGTCCGGCTCATGTGGGACGACGACGTACAGGGGCGACGGCCGGAATGAGGACCGTTGCCTATCGCGTCCTCAATTGATCCCCTGCGCGGGCAGCGCTGGCACCGGTAACCCAGCGCGACGGTCTGGCTGCGGCGTCACAGTGACACGATTGTGCTGGCGGCCAGGTAGATGCCGAGCACGAGCAGCGCGATCAGGAACCACCGTCGGAACCCCTCCGGGTCCAGCCGCTGGCGGACCACTTGGCCCACGAACATGCCCGCGAAGGCAGTTCCCATGGCGACAAGCCCGGGCAGGGCGGTCGAGGCGTTGAGAAGGCCCACGCTCGTGAGATTGAACGCCTGCGCGAAGGTTGCCACCGTGAAGAATACGCCGAGCGCCTGCACCAGCTCGTCTTTCTCCAGGCCGATCGACTGCAAGTACGGCATCGACGGAATGACCTGAATGCCGGTGGCGGCTGAGATCACACCCGTGAGAAGGCCGACAATGCCGCCGACCCATTTCTCATTCCGGGGTGCTGTCCGGATCTGCAGTCGCGTCAGCCCGAGCCCAGCATAGATCACCAGCAGGAGCCCTAGCACGATCGTGGCGTAGCGCGCGTAGGGGCCCGCCATCAACGCGCCGGCTCCCCAGATCGCGACGCCGGTCCCGAGGAGCAGCGGCCACAGCCTGCGCAGAATGCTGCCCAGGTACGGCCCGGCGAAGGTCTGCCAGATGTTGGTGACGATGGCGGGCACGATAACGATGGTCAGGGCCTGCAGCGGCGTCATTGCGACAGCGAGTAGGCCCATCGACACTGTCGGCAGCCCGAGGCCGATTACGCCCTTCACGAAGCCGGCAATGCCGAATACGGCGGCGATGAGGAAGAGCATGGTGGAGAGCCCGGCTGAAGGTCCTGACGCGCGACCCAAATTCCACGTCATAGCGCGGGGCGCCGTAGATTGATGCAGCGAACGACCATCATCCTGGCAGGCTCATGGACGGTCGGCTGCAGCAGAGCATGGCCGATTGCGGCCCGTCCGCTTCGGGGTCCCTGGCCAGGGTAAGCGGACGTTCGAGGCGGCTCCGGCGAAGGCCTCGGAGTGACCCTTCGCGGACATTTGGCTTGCCGCCTCCGAAGGTCCGGATGGGGTGGGAAGCGGCTGCTCCCTGATAGTGCGCGGAGGGTCCGAGCTCACCGCCGGATCAGGATGACGCCGCCGATCAAGAGAGCGATCCCAATCAACCGCGGTGGGTCGATCGCACGCTGGGCGAGGCCCATCCATCCGAAGTGGTCCGCCGTCACCGAGGCGAGCATCTGGCCGGTGACGAGGAGCGCGATGAATGTCGCGGCCCCGAGTTGCGGCACAAGGAAGATCGCGAGGCCGATGAAGATCGCCCCGAACAGGCCACCGCTCCATGTCCACCACGGGATGCGGGTCGCGACGCCCGCCGCGGGGACCGGATCGCGCAGGGCAAGGGCGAGCAATGCCATGCAAGCCACTCCGACCGCGTAGCTCGCGAAACCGGACCACGCGGCCGAGTTGAGAGACGCGCGCAGGTTCGCGTTTAGCACCTGCTGGACGACGATGCTGACCCCCGCTGCGATGGCAAGGGCCGAGGGGAGTAGGACGTGGAGCATGATCTTCAGACAGTCTCAGGCGCGACTTCGGCGCACCGCGGGTGGGCACATTGACAACCACCATTCACCCATGCCGTCAAATGCCCTGATCTGACTTCTCGATGCACGCGGGGCATGATGAACCCAGCCCATCTCGACCTCTTCCGCGCCGTGCTGCGTCACGGCGGGATGACGAGGGCGGCTGCCGCCCTCGGCGTCGGCCAACCGCACGTGAGCCGCGCCATCGCGCAGCTTGAGGCCGACCTCGGCTTCGCTCTCTTCGTCCGCGGTCATGGCAGCGCGTCGCCGACCCCGGAGGGAGAAGCCTTCGCGCGTGAGGTCGAACGCACCTGCGCCGGGCTCGAACACCTGCACCACGCCGCGCGCCAGATCCGGGACCTCGGCACCGGGCCGCTGCGCGTGGCCTGTCAGCCCTCCCTGGCGGCCCGCCTGCTGCCGCGCGCCATCCGGCGGTTGAGCGCCGAGCATCCAGGTGCGCGGGTCGCGCTCCACGTGCCGAGCCCCGACACGATCTGGTCCTGGGCCTCCTCGGGGCAGTGTGACATCGGCCTCGTTCGGCCCCGTCCAGGCTACGCGGGGGTGACGGGCGAGCCCTTCCTGACGGTCGAGGCAGTCTGCGCGCTGCGGCGGGACCACGCCCTGAGCCGCAAGCGGGTGATCACGGCGCACGACCTCGCGGGCGAACCCATGGTGGCGGGCGGTCCCGGTATGTTCCAGCAGGCCATCGAAGACACCTTCGCGCGGGCGGGCATCGAACTGCGTTCGGTCTTGATGGCTCAATACACCGCTGCGCGGTGCGGCCTCGTGGCGGAAGGTCTGGGCGTCGCCATCGTCGATCCGATCCCTGCACGTGATCTCGTCGGCCTACCGATCGTGTTGCGGCCGTTTCGGCCGCGCGTGCTCATTGAGACGCTACTGATCCGACCGGCCGGACGACCGCCGGGTCACCTCGTTGAACGTCTCATCGGCTTTCTGCACTCGGAGCGGGATGCGCTCTCTTTCCGAGCAGCAACATCCGAGTAGGACCTGATGCACAGCGGGGCAGGGTCCGCAAAGGGTCGAGGCTGTGTGGAAACGCAAAGGCGGCAGAAGGATCTTCCCTCGATAACCCTGGGCAGCGCCGGAATAGGCACCCAGCTGACATCTCGGCCGCCATCCAGGATGCTCGGATAACGGCTGTGTAGAAGATTATTCTCCGATTTCGGAGCGCGCCTGAGTTTTCACACGGCCTCGACCCCAAGCGGACGTTGAAGCCGCTACCGACGAAGGTTTGCTTGGGGGTGGCCAGCGGAAGTTCGATGTCTGGAGGCAAGGTCAGCCGATACCGTGCCGAACCCGGACCCGAGTCAGAACTCGACTGAGTCACTCGGGTGCGCGACCCGCTGTTTCAGAGCATCGGACATCGGGAAGTTCAGGTTCTCGTTGCGGGGCGGGATCGGGCTCTCGAACCACTTGGCGTAGAGCCTGGTGAACGCTCCTGAGGCCATCATGTCCTTCAGGACGCCATCCGCAAGCGCCTTGAGTTCCACGTCGTCCCTGGGCAACATCAGACCGTACGGCACCAAGGTGTAGGTTTCGGGCAGGAAGGCGAAGGCGGCGGGATCGGGTGTGCGAGCCTTCAGGCTGGCGAGCAAGATGTCATCCTCCATGAAAGCCGCGGCACGCCCACTCTGAAGCGTCAGCATGGACTCGCCGTGATCCTTGGCCTGGATGACGTTGAAAGTGCCGCCCTTGGCCTTGATGCCAAACGCGAAGCCGACCGCGTTCGAGCCCTGCGTGGCGACGACGGTTTTGCCGTCGAGATCCTTCACATCGTGTATGCCGGATGAGACCTTGGTCAACCACCGGGCCGATGACACGAAGATCGCGACCGTGAAGGCGACCTGCTTGAGCCGGGCGACGCTGCTGGACGTGGCGCCGCACTCCATGTCGATGGTCCCGTTCTGGATGAGCGGGATGCGATTGGTGGAGTCGACCGGCTGGAGCTTGACCGCAAGGGTGTCGAGCTTGAGGTCACTTTTGATCTTGGCCACGACCTGAGCGCACAGGTCGAGGGAGAAGCCGACCGGCTTCTGGTCCGTACCGAGATACGAGAACGGGATCGAAGCCTCGCGATAGCCGAGTGTCACGCTGCCGTTGCTTTTGATCTTCGTCAGCGTCGGGCTCTCCGCGGAGGCCACGGTCGTGGCGAAGCTGAGGACGAGCGCGCAGGACACTCGTCTGAAAACGCGACCTGGGACCATGGCCATTCTCCTCTCGATGAGTGCAGCCCCCTTCCGGGCGCCGTGCTGGGGGTGGGGACGCTCTGGCGGGCTACCCGAGCTTCGACAGGACGGCCGTGCGGACCTGTGGCGTCGCCGGCGCGCTCCTGGCGCGGATGGCCTCGACCAGCCGGTCGATGTCCGCCGTGGTGTTGAACATGCCGAAGGACACTCGGATGCCGTCCCGCTCGGGCGAGACCCGGATGCCGGTGCGTGTGAAGTAGTCGAGCCAGTCCGCTGCCGGCAGCGCGATGACGTAGATGTGCGGTGCGCGATGCTGCCGCTCGCGCGGGCCGACCAAGCCGACGCCGAGCCCGTCGAGACGCTCGATCAGGTAGTCGCCGAGGTCGAAGCAATGGTTCTGGATGTTCTCGATCCCGACTTGGCCGATGAGATCGAGCGCCGCGCCGAGCCCCTGGATGGCTGGCAGGTTGAAGTTGCCGAGTTCGAACCGCCCGGCGGTCGCCGGCAGGGCCATGTTGTCGGCGCGTGCGATGAAATCCGCCGGCGGGCTGGCGAGGCTCGCTGCCGCCAGATAGGCCGGCTCCAGCTCGATCCGGGTCGCGTCCCAGTAGAGCAGGCCGAGCCCCTGCGGCACGAGAAGGCCCTTATGCGTGCCCGAGCCGACGAAGGTGGCCTTCATCGCCTTGGCGTCGATCGGTACGACGCCGATGCCCTGCATCACGTCCACGACGAAGTAGAGGTCGCGCTGCGCACAGAGTTCGCCGACGCTTTCCACGTCGAACCGGTGTCCGGCGTGGAAGGTGACATGCGACATGGAAATCGCCCGCGTCCGGTCGTCGAGATGCGGCCGAAAGCTCTCCGCGTTCACCACCTCGCTCATCGGAATGAAGACGACCTCCACGCCCTTCCGCTGCAGGTTGAGGAAGGCGTAGGCGTTGTTGGGATGATCCCCCTCGATCATCAGAACCTTGTCGCCGGCCCGCAGCGGAAGCGCGTTGGCGGCGATGTTCATGCTTTCCGAGGTGTTCTTGGTGAAGGCGATTTCGTCCGGCCTGGCGCCCAGGAGGGATGCGACCTTGGCACGGGTCTCCTCCAGCCGGTTGAGCCAGACCTGCTTCGGACCGGCCGTCTCGAAGCCCTCCTGCAGGAAGCGCTCGTAAGCCTCCTTCACCGGGCGAGAGAGAGGAGTCTGGAAGCCGCTGTCGAGGTAGACCACGTGCTCGGCGGCCGGGAATGCCTGACGGACGGCGGCAACGTCATAGTGCTGGCTCATGATCACCTCCGGCGACGCGGACATGGCGAAGCACCCGCGCCGGACAGAGCCGGCGGCCTTCTTCATCCAGTCTCGGTGCTTTCGTGACGCAGGACCGCGCATCCCGCTTAGGATTTGGTCACATCAGCTGCGTGCCCTGAGAATACACAACACGCGCACTGCGTCGAGGATCTGCATCGAAAACTGAGAGCTTTAATTCCGAAAATTGAGAATTCAGATATCCTCGTTGTCCTGCAGGATTGTCTCTGAGAGGAGGGCCGCCGCCTCCTGCAGAGGACCGATGAAGGTATCGAGGCCTGCAAAGCCGACGCGCGCCACCGGCACCGACACGCCCAGGCAGGCGATGAGATCGCCCTCCGGTGAGACGATCGGCACGGCGCAGCCCACGACACCGCGAACGAACTCCTCGTTCGTCTTGGCCCAGCCCCTGCGCCGTGTTTCCTCAAGACTGGCCAGCAGCTCGTCGGGGTCGACGATCGTAGTAGGCGTGTAGCGGACAAGGTTCATCGAATGGGCCAGGCGGTGCCTCATTTTGGCAGGCAGCCGGCTCATGTAAATCTTGCCTGTCGAAGTGCAGTGCAGAGGTGCGGAGTCGCTGGGATTGAACTGCAAGCTCTGCTGTTCCTTTGACCGTACGCTGTCGACATAGACCACAGCATGGTCGCGCACGACACCGATCTCGCATTGTTCGCCGATCCGATCGGCCACGGCGCTCAAGACGGCCTGCCGGCGTACGGTGCGGAACGCTGCCCCGATTGTCTTGGCCGAGAGCGTGACGAGCCTGCTGCCGACGACGTAGCGCTTCGTGCCGAGGGCCTTCTGGATCAGGCCCCGATGTTCGAGGTTGCCGATGAGGCGGTGGGCCGTCGGCAGCGGCAGCGCGAGCCCAGCGGCAATCTCGGCAGCCGAGAGGGCCTTCTTCTGCTCGGCGATGAACGTCAGGATCGCGATGGCCCGGTCCAACGGCCCAGCCGGTGAGCTGTCGTGTTCGTCGGCCACGATACATCCCTTTGCGTGAGTGCGGCTTCGCTGCGTCCTACTATTATGGGACCGAACATCTAGGTGGGTGAGACAGCTTGACCGCCGAGGAGCCACTACGAGCTCGACAGCGGCTGCCCGCCCACACCACCTCAACGCTGGGACATTGTTGGCGACGTCGATGGCTACGCCAATCGCTGAGTTGGCGAGAAGTGCGACCGCCAGCTTCGGAAGGTCCGCAGGCGGGTCCAGGCCCGGCTGGGCCGAGAGGGTCGGTCGGCCAGGGCCTCGGGTCCCCCTCGCTGGTAGGCGTCGTACCAGCGGCAGAAGGTGGCGCGCGGGATGCCGAGTTTCTCCAGGGTGGCGCGCACCGGCAGGCGGGATTGCTCGACCAGCCGGATGATCTCCAGCTTCTCAGGAGCCGGGTACCTCATGCCTCGTCGCCCCCAGCCCCGCTCATGCTTTTTTGAGCGGGCGGTTCTCCAGGGTGAGATCGGCCACGACCTCCTTGAGCGCGCTGGCCTCGCGGCGCAGGTCCTTGACCTCGTCCGAGGTGGCGGCGCGGGCCGTGTCGCCGCGAAGGCCCTCGAGCACGATGCGGATCTTCTCCTCGGCCGTGAACTGCCGGCGGGTGGCGCGGCGGATGTTCTTGATCACCATCTCTGCCGGCTTCCGCAACGGCCCGGATGTCTGCTTCATTCTCGCTCCTGGGGCTACGATGAACCAGCCATCCTCCGTTCGTGAAGGGCCTTAATCTGTCTCACGGGCGCTGACGGCGGACAATGCGCGACCTGATGAGCGGTAGTCGATTGGCAGCTCGACTCCGAGTGCCGGACCCTGCTTGGCCCGCTCCAGCGCGCAAGCACCGAACAAGCCGAAAGGGACGAGCGCCTCCCCCGCGGAGACCCGGTCCGGCATAGTGTGGGTCGCGATGTAGAGCTTCCCACCAACCTGCCCTGAGGCATAGACGATGTCCCAGGTTCGGGCTGCCTCCTGGAGGCTCTGCGCGAGGGAGAGGAAACCTCGCTGGGCTCCAGAGGTCGTCCGGGGACGGACTCACCGGAGCGCGCCTTTCAGGCCGGGGCCGGTGGCCCGCGCTGTGGCGCCGGCGCGAGATGCGTTTGCGCCGCTGCCGCGGCGGTGCCGCCCTCGCGCGCGCCGAGCACCATCTCCCGCGCCCAGTTGAGGAGAAGCGAGGTGTAGGCCTGCTGCCAGGGCTCCTCGGACAGGCCGTGGTCGGCGCCCTCGATCACCCGGTAGGTCAGCGAGCGCGTCCGCTCGAAGGCCGCCATGTAGTTCGCGATCACCGGCGGCGGGACGGTGTCGTCGCGCTCGGACTGCACAATCAGCACGTCGCCCTGGAACGCCGCGCACGCGCCCAGCGCCCGGTTGTCATCAGGCGAAACTTGGCCTCGCCGGTAGGCCATCAGCGCTTCGCGGTCGAGCCGCGCCTTCGGCACATCCCAGTCCTCGTCCCTGTAGAGCGCGGGTACGCGCAGGGCGAGCCAGCGCACCGCGCGCAGCGAGCTGAGGATCGTGGCCAGGTAGGCCCCGTAGCTGCTGCCGACCACGGCGACGGCGGCGGGATCGACCCCGGGCCGGCCAGTGAGCGCGTCGTAGGCGGCGAGGACGTCGCGCAGGTTCTCCTCGCGGGTCACCGTCTCGTGCCGCGGGTCGCCCCTCGCCACCCCGCGCGGCTCGAAGGTCAGGCACACGCAGCCGAGCGCCGCGATCTCACCCGCCCGCGCGAGGTACTGCTCCCGGGTGCTGCCCCAGCCCTGCAGGAACAAGAAGCCAGGCACCAGGGGCCCCGGCGAGACCAGGGTGCCCGGGAGCCGCTCCTCGCTGCCGTCCACCGCGACGGTGATGGCCTCCTCACGGACTGCCATGCGGCCCCGCAAAGGCGTACTTCGTCATGGGACCGACCCGCTCGTCCTCGCCGCGGAAGTACACCACCGCGCCCGGCGGCGGCGCGTGGTGCTGGCCATAGATCTCGACGGTGGAGGCGCGCACGACCCGCAGCCCCGGGTCGGCCCGGAAGGCTTCGAGGGCCGCGACCTCGGCGCCGCTGGCGCCACCCGCGCGCCAGGACTGCTCCAGCACGCCCGAGCGCCTGCGCCCGGCCGCGTCCACACCCTGCGCGACGTCGTAGTTGCGTCGCGACGCGAACAGTCCCGGGAAGCACTCCATCGCGGCGGCATCGTAGGTGCGCGCCTGCGCCACCGCAAGGCGGGCCCCTTCGGGGAGATCGAGCGCGAGCAGCGCCTCGAAGTCACCCCGGGCGACGAGGAGATCCGACCCGCCGTACACTTGCGCGCCGCCGTTGTCCGGCGTCAGGCGCTGGGTGCCGCAGTAGCTCGCCACGAGGTCGGCCACGCGCACCTGGCCGACGCTGTAGGTCGTGACCTCGGCGAGGTCCTCCTCAAGCACGAGGCCGTGGCCGGACAGCTCGGCCGCGTCCGCCGCGGCGAGCGCCGCCTCCAGCTCGGCGGCGCCGCAGACCGCGATCTGGCCTCGCCCGGCGGTCGCCCGCACGGCCTTCAGGCGCACCGGCCCGTGCCCGAGCAGGCGCAAGCCGGCGCGGCGCGCATCCTCGGGCGCGAACGCGGAAAAGCCGCGCAGGACGACGTCGCGCACCCGGTGCCCGAACTCGCGGGACCAGCCGGTCGGGGCGAAGGCGTCCGGCTCGACCAGCGGGTGGGTGATCGCCTTCGTGGCCACGCACGCGTGCGGAGCAACGCCGCCGAACAGGTCGTGCTCGCCGCGCACGCCGAACGCCGCGGCCTCGGCCCCGACGAGCGTGTCGGCCGGCACGAGGTAGACCGGGCCGCGGTGAGGAAACGGCGGGTCGAGCTCGCCTGCGAAGTCGAAGTCTTTGAGGGCAGCCAGGCGCCTCGCGAGCTCGGCGCGGGTGGCCCGCTCGTGGCGGGACGCGAAACCGGTGCCGGGCATGGGTACCACCACGACGCCGCGGCACGCCCGGGTGGTCTGCTCCACGACGCTCGAAGGCGTCGCCGCCGTCTGGATCATGGCCATGTCTCCTCCTGGGTCCGTCCCTCCCGTGCTCAGAACCGGGCCACCAGCACCATCCCGACGATCATCAGCAGGGCTCCGAGCAGGCGCCAGACGTTGGCCGCGTGCACCTCGAAACCAAGCCAGCCGAAATGGTCGAGCAGCACGGAGGCAATCACCTGTCCGGTGACAACAGAGGCCATCAGGGTCGCGGCACCCAAGCGGTAGGCCAGCAGGATCGCGGCCAAGCCGTAGGCTGCACCCGCCACCCCCCCGATCCAGGCCCACCAGAGCACGCCCGAGAGCTTGTCGAAGTCCGGCCAGGACTGGCGGCTGACAAGGTTGGCGAGAACGACGATGCTGATCCCGAGCCCGTAGTTGATCAGCAGAGCTGGCAGGGGTTCGCCCAGGCTCTTCTTCAGCGCCGCATTGCTGCCCGCCTGGAGCGTCGTCAGAGCGCCCGCGAGCACCGCGAAGGGAACCATCATCCAAGACAGCATGCCGGTCGTATGTCCACCAAACCGCCTAGCTCTTGGGCACTTTCAGGTGCTCGATCGTGTAGTCGGCGTTGCAGAGGTCGCCCTCGTCGCCACCATCGCCGAAGGCCGTCAGCGTGTCGGCCACGCCGATCAGGTAGGCACCGCACCACCCGGACGCCGCGCCCTGCTCGGCGCGGCACACCGCTTCGAGACTGCGTGTCGTCCGGTCGCGCATGTCCACAATGTGCGCTCCCTGACCGGCGCCTGAGGGTTGCACGTCGGTGGCCACCGTGGTCAGCCCGCCAGCAAGGACGGCCATCGGAACAGCGACCCGGGCAAGCATGCGGGCCTCCAACTTACCGCCTCGCGGGGTGCCTGCACGCCGTCACGTGTGATCTCAGCCGCTTCAGCGCCGTCTTGGCCAGTCCTTCCGGGGCCTCCTCGGGGACCGGAAACACCGAGCTGACGTTGATCTCGCACAGCACGTAGGTGTCCTCCCCCGCGGGCGTCGGCGGACCCAGCAGGAAATCGGCGTCCCAGATCACCGGCAGGGCGTCCAGGTCGATCCCCAGCAGGTGAGCCATCTGCGGCACCCACTCGTGTTCCAGCAAGTCCCGCAGGTGCTGGAACCGGGGATCGTCCGGCCCGGAGTAGAGGCGCGGCCCGGCCGGCCCGATCTCAGGCGGCGCCAGGGCGCGGACCAGCTGATGGCCGAACCCCACCACCTGGTCACCGGAGAGGTAGCCGCGGACCATGCCCTCCAGGTGCCGTGCCTGGAACGGCTGATCCACCAGCGTGCCGGCATGGGTGAAGTCGACCAGCCGTTCCGCCATGAACGCGTCGAGGGGGACGGTGCGCACGCGGCGGTCGCCCCAGGCCTCCTGCACGATGACGTCCGCACCGGCGGCCCGTTCGACCTTCCAGACCCCTTGCCCGCCGTTGCCGCGGTTCCGCTTCAGCACCCGCGGACCCGCGGCCACCCGCGCGGGAAACGCCGCTCTGAACGAGGCGGGCTCCGGATAGACGTACGTGTCCGTGCCCCAACCCAGCTCTCGGGTTCGGAACAGCACCTCCTTGGTGCCCATCTTGGCGATGACGTCCGGATGGGCGCTGACGAAGATGCCGGCCGCGGCCACCTCCCGCAGCAGGTCGTCCAGCCGCCCCCGACCATCGCCGTCCGGGGTCGTGATCGGGTTTACCCAGACCAGCACGCCATCCACGCCCATCAGCTGAGCGCGAACCTCATCGCTGAGCGCGTCCGACCAGACGGCCGGTTCCGCGGCAATCCCCTGCTGCGCCAGTGCGGCGAAGATCGCACTGAGGCGGCCTGTGTCCGGCCGTGCCTCGGCACGCGCCTGCGCATCGCCGTGGGAAACAACGGCAACCTTGAAGCGGCGTTGAGGAGCACCGGTCATGACCACCTCAGACAATGCCCAGCAGCCCTGCCCCTGGCGCAGTCCGGCTGAGTTCGTGACATCTGCCCACCCCTAATCGACGGGTCGAAACACCAAGACGGCCGCGCCCGCTGTGCCAGTGTCGGGCGCCGCCACGAGCAGACGGTCGAGCGCGGGCAGGAACAGGGAGGTCCGCGCCCCTGGTCGGGTCGGGATGCGCGCGAGGGCGCGATAGGAGCGCCCGTCCTCCTGCAGGACGTCGACCACACCTTGTCCGCAGCTGACGTAGACCCGCCGGCGCTTGGGATCGAGGGAGATGTCGTCCGCGTCGCCACAGGTCGGCACCCGGGCAAGCACGCTCCCGTCCTGCACGGCGAAGACGGCCAGGAGGGCAGGAGACCGATAGACGACGAGGAGCCGCGCGCCGGCTTCGTCCAACGCCATCGGGAAGTTGCCGCCCGCAGAGGGCAGGCTCCAGCGCGCGATCTGGCGGCCGTTGTCGCGATCGAGCACCGCGATCTCGTGCGCTTCGGGCACATTGACGTAGATCTGGCGTCCCTGAGCGTCGAGCTGGAACGCCTCGGGATGTCCGGCGAGCGGGACCTCCGCCAGCTTGGTGCCGTCCGGCCCAAGAACCGCGATCGCGCCTTGCCCGTAGCCGATGACGACCTGCTTCGCACGCGGATCGATCCGAAGGTTATCGGCGTCCTCACCCAGCCTCACGGCGCCGAGCGGCGCGTAATCCGAGCCGCTGTAGCGGCGCACGGTGCCGTCACCTGCGCTCGCCACGAACACGGTGTCGTTGTCGGCCAGATAGGCGATGCCCTGCGGCGCACGGAGGCCCGCGATGCGATGCACGAGCCGACCGTCGCCGACGTCGATGACGCCGATGCTGCCATTGCCGAGCTCGGCGACGAGCAGCCGGTGCCGGGCAGCATCGAAGGCAAGGTGGTCGATGCGGCCGCGCACGTCGCCGAGCGGGATCGTTCGGTCAAGCAGCAACGGTGTGGTGCCGGCGGCCAATCCTGGCGCGGGTTGGGCGGCAAGCAGCAGGCCGGCCGCCACCTGAGCAAGAACGGATCCGAAGAGCTTCGACGACATGGGCCTGTCACTTTTGGAGAGAGTCGACTTACCCCGGGGTTTCTGTGTAGCCATCATGACCCAAGGCTAAGAATAGCCTCGTCGCGTTCTCCCAGCGGATCGCCTGCATGAAGGTGTCGACGTAGGTCGCGGCCTTGGCGCCGTAGTCGACGTGGTAGGAATGCTCGTACATGTCGAGCGCCAGGATCGGCACGCCTCCCGCCAGCGTGTGCGCGTGGTCGGCAGCCCACTGGTTGACCAGCTTGCCGTCCCGCGGCGACCAGGACAGGAGCACCCACCCGGAACCGCCGGCCAGGGCCTTGCCCATGGCGACGAACTCCGAGCGCCAGCGCCGGACCGAACCAAAGCTGCGGGCGAGGGCGTGACGCAGTGCCGGCCCCGGTTCACTCTCCTCGCCGAGCCCATCGAAGAAGAGTTCATGCAGGATCATGGAGTTCATCGCGATCAACTGCTCGCGCTTGAGCCCGTTGATCATGAAGCCGGAGGCGGTCTCGTAGTCCAACCCGGAGATCTGTTCCTCTAGGAGATTCAGGCGCTTCACGGCGCCCCCGTAGCTGTTCTCGTAATGGCTGATGATCAGCCGTTCCGACATGCCTTTGATCCGGGCGGGGTCGCAACCGAGCGGTTTTATGGCGTAGGTCATCCCGATCTCCCCTGATCGCGTGCAGGCCTGATCACCCCGGGGCCAGCCGGTCCCCTCATTGCGTGCTGCTCGCGACGAGCGGCCTGGCTGGCCTGTGCGCGTGGCCTTAGAGCATTTTCCGACGAAGTGGATGCCGGTTCGTCGCGGAAAATGCGGCAAGATCAAAGATCGAGAGCGGCACCCGATTGCAACGTGATCGGGTGCCGCTCTAGCCGCCCGGCGCGACGTTGATGTGCTTGAGGGCCTCGTTCAGCCCTTTCGCGAGCTTGCCGGCATTGTCATTGGCCCAGAAGTGCATGAAGAACAGCCGCGGCTCATCGTCGAGCATGTGGTTGTGCAGGGCAGTCACCTCGATGCCATTCTGGCGCAGGGCCGCGAGTACCGGATTGACCTCCTTGGCGGTCAACACGAAGTCACCCGTAATGGCCGCCTTGCCGCTCCCGGTCGGCTGGAAGTTGATGGCAATGGCCGAACCCATCGCCTCCGGCACCTCCATGCCGTGGTCCTTCGGCGTCTCCGCGCGCGGCACGCTGACGGCATAGACGCCGCCGTTGAGCTTGCCCTTTCGTCCGAGCGCTGCGTCGATGGCCGCAGTGTCGAGGTTTGGGGTCTGGTCCGCCGGCGTCGCCTGCGCAGGGGCCGGGCTTGGATTGCCGGCCGGAGGCGTGCCCGCGGCGGTCTCGGCGCCGAACGGCGTCCGGCTGGCGCCGAGCGCGCCCATCAGCGTGGTGGCGAGCTTCCCGGGCTCCCCGTGCCCGGAGACGTGCATGTAGAGGGTGCTGGGCGAGGAGCGCAGCAGGTGGTTGTGCAGGGCCGTGATCTCCACCCCGCCCTCGAGCAGGCGGGCCATCACCGGGTTCACCTCGTCCTCAGTGAGCACGAGATCGCCCATCACCATCGCTTGGTTCTCACCGACCTTCCTGAAGGCGAGCCAGGACCCCAGGGCGAAGGTCGGCTTGAGGGTCACGCCGTCGAGCGTGACCTTCAGATCGGTCCGCGGCAGCCCGACCCGGTAGACCCCACCCGGCATTTCCGTGCCGGCCTTGCCGAGGCCGCTGGCGATCGCCTGCTGCCAGGGCTCGGCAGCCTGCGCGGACGGCGCAAGCACCACCAGCCCGAGAGCGAGAACGGGAGTCATCCACGAACGCATGGTCATCTCCTTCGTCATCAGCGGTGGGTGAGGCCGGCGTCAGCGGCGCCGGACCGGAGCTTGCAGCACACCCTCCTCGGGCAGAGCGCGGTCACGGCGCAGTTCGACGCGGCTGCCGGCCATCCAGACCTGGACACACGGGTCGTCATCCAGGCACAGCGTGTCGCCCTTGAGCCGCCAGGTGCCGGTCCGCGGCCGCCCCATGGACACGGCCTGCAGCCGGCCACCCGGCGCGAACTGGTAGGACCAGTGCACCTCGTCGGTGACCTCCTTGCCGACCAGGCGGGCGCGGATCTGCGGCCCGGTGAGCTGCTGAAAGACCCCCGCAGCCGGTGCCGGCTGCGCCGGCACCAAGCCGGTCTGCAGGGCGGCGGCACCCAGCCCGCGCGTGCGACAGGAAGCGCGCATCAGACGATCCCCACGAGATACAGGGCCAGCCCCACCGCTGAGCAGGCGGCCAGGGTCACGATCATGCCGACCTGGAAGCGGAACACTGCGACGATCGCGGCCAGCGCCAGCAGTAGCGCCGGGACGTTCACGCTGGAGAGGACCGGCACCTCCAGCCGGAGTGGCCCAAGCGCGACCGGCTGCACCTGGGTGAACACCGTGTGGAGGGCGAACCAGACCGCGAGGTTGAGGATCACCCCCACCACGGCCGCGGTGATGGCCGAGAGGGCGCCGGCCAGGGCCGGGTTGCCGCGTAAGCGCTCGATGTAAGGGGCGCCGACGAAGATCCACAGGAAGCAGGGCGCGAAGGTCACCCAGGTGGTCAGCAACCCGCCGAGCGTGCCGGCGACGAGCGGCGGCAGCGCGCCGGGCGCCCGGAAGGCGGCCATGAAGCCCACGAACTGCGTGACCATGATGAGGGGGCCGGGCGTGGTCTCGGCCATGCCGAGACCGTCGAGCATCTCGCCGGGCTTGAGCCAGCCGTAATGCTCCACCGCCTGCTGGGCGACGTAGGCCAGCACCGCGTAGGCGCCCCCGAACGTCACCATCGCCATCTTGGAGAAGAACACCGCGACGTGGCTGAACACGTCGTTCGGCCCGAGGGCGAGCAGGATGGCGGCGACCGGCAGCAGCCAAATGGCCGCCCAGACGCCCAGCACGCGGACGGTGTCCCTGGGCGCGGCATGCTCCTGCGGGAGTTCGTCGTCGCCGAGCAGGAAGGGGCCTTCAGCGACCGTGCTGCCGCTGCCGTGGCCGCCCCCGGCCCGGAACTCCGGCCGGCCGGCGCGGCCGCCCAAATAGCCGATCACGCCGGCCGCCAGCACGATCAGCGGGAACGGCACGTCGAAGACGAAGATCGCCGCGAAGGCCGCGGCCGCCAGCGCGACCATCACCCGGCTCTTGAGCGCCCGCCGGCCGATGCGCTGGACGGCCTGGAGCACGATGGCGAGCACCGCCGCCTTCAGGCCGAAGAACAGGCCGGCCACCAGGCCGACCTGGCCATACAGCGCGTAGATCCAGCTGAGCGTCATGATCGCCAGGATGCCCGGGACGACGAACAGCCCGCCGGCCACCAGGCCGCCGCGGCTGCCGTGCATCAGCCAGCCGACGTAAGTGGCGAGTTGCTGCGCTTCCGGCCCGGGCAGCAGCGTGCAGAAGTTCAAGGCGTGCAGGAAGCGGTTCTCGGAGATCCAGCGCTTCTCCTCGACCAGGATGCGGTGCATCACCGCGATCTGGCCGGCCGGGCCGCCGAACGAGAGGCCGGCCACGCGCAGCCAGACCGGCAGGGCCTGCGCCAGGGTGACCGGAACGGGGCCGGCGGCCACCATGCCCGGCGTGGTGGCACTCACCGTGCTGCTCATCGTCAGACCCCCGGCTTGGGCTTGTTGGTCGGCCAGTTGTGGGTCTCGTCGGTGGCGTCGCGGCACCAGCGGTAGAAGGCGTCGTAGAGGAGCATGCCGGCATTGAGCTGCTCCAGGTCGTCGGCGTACATCCGCGACAGCCCGAGCGAGGCGGCGAGCAGGCCCGCGGCCTCGGGCGCGAGGTCGAGCCGGGCGGTGTCGGCGCCACGGACGATCGCAGCCAGTTGGCGCAGGGGCGCGGTGCCGAGGTTCAGCTCCTCGACCAAGACATCGAAGGTGCACAGCTCGCCGCGGTGGCTCCAGACCACCTCCGGGTCGTCGATGTCGAACGCGGCGCCGCCGAAGCGCGCGGCCACCGCCTCAACCTCAGGGGACGGCACGAACAGGAACACGGCAGAGGGATCGACGAAGCGGCGGATCAGCCACGGGCAGGCGATGCGGTCGATCTTCGGCCGCGCGCGGGTGACCCAGACCGTCCGGCCCCGGGCGTCGCGGGTTGGCAGCTTGGCGTCCGGCACCGTCGGCAGCTCGGCGGCGCGCCACGCCTCGGTGCCGCCCTCCAGGCTTTCGGCCGGCACGCCTTCCTGGCGCAGCCAGGCGGCCACGCCGTGACTGAGTTTCTGGCCGCGCTGGCAGATTACGATGGCGGAGCGGCCAGCGAGGGCGCCGGCCCACGAGGCTACCTCGGCCCAGGGGCGGCGCACGGCGCTCGGGATTAAGCACGGGTCCGCGGCGAAATCTTCCTCGGTGCGCACATCGAGGAGCACCGGGCAGCCGGGGGTGCCGATCAGGCGAACGAGCTTATCGACAGGGATGGCGTTGGGCGTAGGCATGGCGCGTCCTTGCAAGAGATGCAGGCTGGACGCGATTCTTCAGCCGGAGCCTCGTCGGGAGATCGCTTCCCGAAGGCGGAACAGAAGACCTCCGCAGCGCGCGTGTCAAGCGCCCGACCAACGGTTCGGTTTGCGGTATCCCCTTAGAGTGAAGCGCGGGTCGGGTCGGCCGCCTCCGGCTCCCGCTTCACCTGCTCCAACCCGCGCGGCAGCTCACGCGGGAGCGTGGGGCGCCGGTAGGGCGCGAGCTTGCGCCACGCCCTGATCTCCGGACCGTTCGGCCGGCAGCCGAGGCACCAGCCGGTGCGACCGCCCCACTCACACCCCGATGCAGCCACACTGCATCCGTGGTGCCACTCACCGCCCAGCACTCATGAAGCGTGAGGAGGCCGCCGCCGACTTCGAATGGCCGCTGTCGGGTGTCGAGCGGCCATTCCGGCGGCATCGGTCGAAGGTCTGGAACGGGCGCATTCCGGCCCCGATCTGTCCTGAGCCTGGACTGTCGCGGCGAACTTATTCAAGCCCGCTGTGATCGGGACATAAGCCGCAGACGCCGCGAGTCACTGCGTCGGCCGGTGATCCGATTGCCAAGTCGATCATGAACCTGATGCGCCACCACACGGCGGTCGTCGCGACGTCCACCCCTCCTGGATGGAGGCCGCGTGCAGGCTCCCGGGCGATGAGGAGGGCACCCGCGTGAACCTGCCGCCGATCGGACCAGCGAACCGAACTGGACGGTCTGGCAACGGCAGAGGGCGTGAGGTGCGATCTGGCCGCCCTCTGGGCTCAACTGCGAGCCTGCCCGGGCTGGTCGGGCGCAGAACCGGGCTGCTTCGAGAAGGTGCCCGCGCTCAATTTGGCCGTCCGGGCTATCCTCCAACGGTATCCCGCATCAAAGCGCATGCAGGGAGCCTTACGCTGCTGCAGTATTGTATTTCTCGATTCTGAGCTGCCGCCCAAGCAAGATGGCAACTCGCTCAAGGTTACGTTGCGCGAGACTACGATCCAACTCGCGTAGCACTCGGCACTTGATCAGCGCTCTGGCAGACCGCTTCATGATAGCCCCTTGTGCGCCAGCCTGGCCGCGAAAGCATCGCTACTGGCATTCTTGAAAGCGATTTTACAGCAGGCTTACAGCCGCGGCCACATACCCGAATGGTGCAGAGTGACACAGGCTGGCCACTCTGACGTCGCTCATTGCCTCACTCGGTCGCCTTAGCTCTCCGTGGGCGGCCCGGCCCCCTCTTTGGCGTGGCCGGTGCCGTCACCTTGGGGTCAGGACTGGCGCGCTTCTCGGCTGGCGACCGATGGCGACGCTGGCCAAGCCCGCTGGTCTTGGCGAGTTCCGATCGGTGGGCCGCGTAGTTCGACGCTACCATTGGATAGTCGGACGGCAGACCGAACTTCTTCCGGTACTCGTCCGGGGTCAGGCCCTGCGTGGTGAGGTGCCGCTTGAGCGTCTTGTAGGGCTTTCCGTCGATGAGGCTGATCAGGGCATCCGGCGTGATCGACTTCCTGATCTGGGCGGCAGTCGCCTTGGGCGTCTCCTCTGCCGGTGGCGTGGCGGGCTTCCCAAGGCCCTGAAGGGCAGTGTGAAGCGAAGCGATGAGGCTTGGCAACTCACCTGCTGACACCCGGTTGCTCGAGACATAGGCCGAAACAATATCGGCCACCTGTTCGATCAGTGCACCCTCTTGCGTGGGAGCTTTGCTTTCAAACTCAGGCATTCGGCGGTCTCCTTACGCTGTTAACATATGTTTTAGAGTGACTGCATGCAGCTTATACCGGGAATGCCGCCGCCGAGCAGAAGATCCACCCCATCCACAGAATTTGCGCCCCCTGAGCGTAGAGGCCGAAGATGTCTGACGCGAACCCTCTCCTTGCAAAGTCTGCGATCGCTTTGGAAAAACGGTGGCCGAGCTGAAGAAGCAGCTCGATGCGATCCAGAAGAGCGATGCGAAGAAGATCGGAGACACGTGGGCGGACACGGCCAAGTGTATCCTAGGGTCCAGACTCAATCGGCACCAGAACGCGACGACAGCCGCGAGGGCGAGCGCGGAAGCGAAGTTGCGGGCGAGTTCGTCGTCGCGGGTGGCGATGCGCCGGAAGTCCTTCAGGCGGCAGAAGACCGCCTCGATGCGCCAGCGGTCACGGGAGCGTTGCTTGTCCAGCCGGATCTTGCGTGTGCGGGCGCGGGTAGCGGGGTGACCGCGCTGATGCCCTGCTCCCGCAGGTTCCGCCGCAGCCAGTCGGCATCGTAGCCCTTGTCGGCGATCAACCGATGCACCCGGCCGGGCGCCTGGGCCAGCCCGGCGGGCGCGGTCTTCACGTCGCTGGCGTTGCCGGGCGTGAGGTGGATGACCCCCGGTCGGCCGATCACGTCGGTGAGGACGTGGATCTTGGTCGTCGCGCCAGCGCGCGAGGGACCGATCTCCTGTGCGCGGGCCCCCCTTTCCCCCGTGGGCCCTCCGCTGGGCTTTGACGCAGGTCGCCTCAAGGGCGGCGGCCTCGCCGGACCACCCGGCTTTGGCCAGGGCGGCCAGCATGGCGGTCCGGAAGCCGCGGCGCGACCACCTGGTGAAGCGGTTGTAGACGGTGGTCGCGGGCCCGTACTCAGGAGGACAGTCCTGCCAGCGGCCGCTCTTGAGGACGAAGGATGCCCGAGAGGATCGTGCGGTCATCCTTGCGGCGAGCGCCGGGCCGGTTGGTGGGCATGAACGGCGCGATCGTTTGCCACTGCTCGTCCGACAGCCAGAACAGCTCTGCCATGGCCTCCGCCATCTGGGAGGCGTCTGGAATCACGTTATGCTCATCATCGCAATACGTTGAGTGGGTTTAGACCCTGAACTCCAGGCGGTTGCATTCCAACCCCGCCACGCCCGTCCAGACGCTTCCGGCCGCCACAGTAGGCGGCAGATGATCACGAGCCCGCGCGGCGCCTGCGCGAAGCCGACATCCGCATGGCCGAAAGGGGAGATGGCGAAGCCGTCAACCGGATGGCGGATGAGAGGCCGATAAACAGCCCCTCGACTTGCGCCCTGGCCGGACCGGCTCAGAGGTCTTCTGGAGGCTGTCCGTGGGTTCCGTAATCCGCACCATGCTACGCCTTTGCGAATTCGTGGTCCTGACGCGCGCGAGGGCGGGCACAATCTTAACCCGTCGAGGAGCACCTCGTGGGGTATCCCCGTTGCTTGGCTGGATCTACAGAGCCGGCTCACACCACGGGAGGGATTGGGGCGGGCCGATCGGCTGATGGTGCTCAAGGCTCCACGTGAGCGGCACGATTCGGTGCCGCTCGCTGTTACCCGTCGTGTTGCCCGGAAAACGAAACCGCCCTCTCGGGCGGCTCGGACTGGCAGCTAAGTGCTTGAAGTCCTTGGAGCGGGTGAAGGGAATCGAACCCTCGTATTCAGCTTGGAAGGCTGCTGCTCTACCATTGAGCTACACCCGCGCGGGGACCCCGATAGCACGGGGCTCCGGCGATGAGAAGCGGTCAGGCGGGGCCGCGCGAGGGCGCGAGGCGCGCGATGATCGGCGCCGCGAGGGCGTGGTAGAGCCCCTCGGGGCAGATCAGCTTCGAGGTCGCGTCGGCGAGCAGGGCGGCGATCATCAGGGGGATCACCAGGGCGTGGGCCTCGGTCATCTCGGAGACGATCACGAAGGAGGTGATCGGCGCCTGCAGCACGCCGGCGAGGTAGGCCACCATGGCGATCAGCACCAGGGCGCCGGCCGGGGCCGCCGGGAGCAGCGGGGCGAGGTGCGCGCCCAGCCCCGCCCCCACCGCGAGCGAGGGCGCGAACAGCCCGCCCGGAATGCCGCTGATCGAGGAGAGCGTGGTGGCGGCGAATTTCGCCGGGCCGAACCAGGGCGCGGGCGCGGCCTCGCCGTGCAGCAGCGCCCTCGCCTCCGCGTAGCCGGTGCCGTGGACGTGGCCGCCGGTGGCGAGCCCGCACAGGGCGACGCCGAGGCCGCACAGCATCGCGAAGGCGATCGGATGCGCCCGCATCAGCGCCCCCGGCCGCCCCGGCAGCCCGCGGGCGGCCGCGATCACGATGCGGCTGAACAGCCCGCCGCAGACCCCGCCGAGGAGGCCGAACAGCGGCACCGCGAGCCAGGCCGGCCCGAAGGGCAGGCTCGCCGCCGTCGTGCCGAAATACGCGTAGTTGCCGACGAGGGCGAGGGAAGTCAGGCCCGCGGCGATCACGGTGCCGAGCACGAGGCCGCTCGTCCTGGCCTCGAACGAGCGGCTGAGCTCCTCGATCCCGAACACGATGCCGGCGAGCGGCGTGTTGAAGGCCGCCGCCACCCCGGCCGCCCCGCCCGCGAGCAGGAGGCCGCGCTGGTGCTCCGGCGCCCGGCGGCCGGCCGCCGCCATCAGGGCGGCGCCCACCTGCACGGTCGGCCCCTCGCGCCCCGTCGAGGCGCCGCAGAGGAGGCCGAGCGTCATCACCACGATCTTGCCGAAGGCGACCCGCAGCGAGACCAGGCCCGCGCGCCGGGCCGGATCGGCGATGTGGCGCGCGGCGATCACCTGCGGGATGCCGCTCCCCTCGGAATTCGGGAAGATGGTGCGGGCGAGGAGCGCCGCGAGGCCGAAGCCGAGGGGCGTCACCGCCAGCGCGAGGAGGGGCGAGACGCCGAGCATCGCCTGGAGCGCCGCCTGGGCGGCGTCCGCGAGCTGCGCCATCAGCACCGCCGCCGCTCCGACGCAGAGGCCCCCGACCAGGAAGAGGGCGCGGCGCGTCCCGGGATCGATGATCCGGCGGCGCAGGGGGCCCGAGACGCGCGGCCACGATCCGACCCTGCGCATGCCGCGCCATCCTCCATGAACCGCCCGCGCTCCCGACCCGGGCGCTCCCACCTTGGACGAAAGGGCAGGGGATGCGAAGCTGTTCCGGCCGCGGGCGTGCCATACCCTGTGGGCGGCCCCGAGCGGGATCCGGCCACGCGGCGATCGGATCCCGCTCGCGGTCATCGACGAGGCCGCCTCGTCCGACGAACCGGTCGCGGCCTCGTCGGGCAAGGCTCCAGGGAGAGGCGCGATGCGGGTTCTGGTGGTCGGGGCGGGCGCGACGGGCGGCTATTTCGGGGCGCGGCTCGCCGAGGCCGGGCGGGACGTGACCTTCCTGGTGCGGCCCGCGCGCGCCGCGCGCCTCGCCGCCCGGGGCCTCACCGTGAAGAGCCCGGTGCGCGACGCGCACCTGGCGGCCCCGGCGACCGTCACGGCCGGCGCGATTCCCGGCCCCTACGACCTCGTGCTCCTGAGCTGCAAGGCCTACGACCTCGCCGGCGCGATCGAGGACCTCGCCCCGGCGGTCGGGCCCGGGACCGCGATCCTGCCGATCCTCAACGGCATGGCCCATCTCGACGCCCTCGACGCCCGCTTCGGGCCCGCGCGCGTGCTCGGCGGCTCCTGCGCCATCGCGGCGACGCTCGGCCCGGAGGGCGAGATCGTGCAGATGAGCGACCTGCACAGCCTCACCTTCGGCGAGCGGGACGGGACGCGCTCGGCCCGGGTCGAGGCGGTCGCGGCGCTGATGCGGGACGCCACCTTCACGGCCCGGCTCACCGACAAGGTGCTGCTGGAGATGTGGGAGAAGTGGGTCTTCCTCGCGACGCTCGCGGGCGGGACCTGCCTGATGCGGGGCACGGTCGGGGACATCGTCGGGGCGCCGGGGGGGCGGGCGCTGATGCTCGGCCTCCTCGACGAGTGCCGCCGCATCGCCGCGCAGGCCGGCTACGCCCCGCGCGAGAAGTTCCTGGAGACCAGCCGCGGCACCCTCACGGCCGAGGGCTCCGCCTTCACCGCCTCGATGCTGCGCGACATCGAGAAGGGGGCCGCCATCGAGGCCGACCACATCGTCGGCGACCTGCTGCGGCGCGGCCGCGCCGGGGCGCCCGAGGCGCCCTTCCCGCATCTCGACACGGTGCTCACCCATCTCAAGACCTACGAGCGGCGGCGCGCCCGTCAGGAGGCCCGCGCCTGATACGCCATCCGGTTGATGGCTTCGCCATCTCCGATTTCGGCCATGCGGATGTCGGCGTCGCTCAGGCGCCGCGCTCAGGCGCCGCGCGGGCGCGTGATCCGGGATCCGCTGCGATCACGCGGATCCCGTATGACACGAACGGTCATCTCTCATGACCGTCGGTTCCGTTCTCCAAGCAAAGTTGCATGGGGCCATCCTGCTTGGTCTGTTGGTGTCGCATCATGTTTCGCTGACGCGGTGCTTCGGTTCGCCGCCGAACCGGTGGCCACGTCGGCACCGGCCGGTCCCGGCCGGCGGAATGATGCGCAGGGGTCGCCAAGCCTCCGGCTCGGGGTCGACCCGTCGAGAGGGCCGACGGCCGGATGCGTCGGCACCCTGGGCCGTCGACATGACTGCCGCGGTCGCTTGCCGCAGCGCGCATCCGAACTAAGCTCCGCGGCGTTTGGGCCGGTTGGGATCTGGGAGAGTCGCGATGGCCGAGAGCGAGCCCCGCGTCGAGGCCGCCACCCCGTCGCCCTGCTGCGCGCCGGCGGTGCTGTCGGATTTCGCGTCCTTCTTCGAGGAGCAGCGCCGCAAGCGCCACGCCGCCGAGGAGCCGGCCGCGGCGCCCGCCCCCGCCGCGCCGCTCTCGCCCGAGGACCTGCGGCGCGTCGCCCTGCTGAAGGGCATCGCCGCCGAGGTGCTCGAAGCCGCCGCCGCCCAGCTCGCCCCCTGCGGCGTCCTCGTCGAGCGCGGGCCCTCCCTGCGCGGCCGCCCGGATTTCGAGCAGGCCTACACGCAGTTCATGCTCATCAACCGCGGCAGCGGCCGCGCCTCGCCGGTCTACGTGATGAGCATCACGGATGCCGGCTACTTCCTCGCCAGCGCCTGCGACCCGGCCCTCGACCACGACCGCGACGACCGCCAGGTCACCCACGCGGCCGCGAGCGAGCTCACCTGCGAAATCGTCGCCCGGGTGGTGAAGGACGCGATCCTGCACGTGGTGTGATGCACGGCCCAGGATGCCGACGGACCGGGCCGTCGCGCCTCTCGAAGGGGCGACCCCGGGCCGGAGGCGTGGCGAGAAATGCGAGGGCGGAACCGGCGGTCATGAGCCGTCAGCGCCGGTGTGAGCCGGCTCACTGGCCGCTTGACCCGCGCCCCCGAACGGGCGCAGCATGACCGGGTCGAAGTCGACGAGAGGAGGTCAGCGATGTGCGCTCACGGCCATCACCCTCAGGCGACCCGCACGGCCGAAAGCGGCGAGGACACGCCGCCGGACCAGATCCGACAGGGATAGTGGCTCCAGGGCGGTCAGATCCGGCGCGGGCCGAGACGGCATCCTAACCGCGCCGACCCCAAGATACCGGCAACCCTGGGGCGTGGCCCCTGCCCACAAGGCCCGTCGGTCGCCCCGGCGGGCCTCTTCGCGTCACACGGCGCGGGTCAGCCCGCCGTCGACCCGGATGTTCTGCCCGGTGATGTAGCCGCCCCGCGCGGTGGCGAGGAGCGCGACGACCTCGGCCACCTCCGCCACGGTGCCGTAGCGGCCGAGCGGGATGCTGGCGCGCCGCTCCGGCCTCTCCGGCAGGCTGTCGATGAAGCCCGGCAGGACGTTGTTCATGCGGATGTTCTCCGGGGCGTAGCGGTCCGCGAACAGCTTGGCGAAGGCGGCGAGCCCGGCCCGGAAGACGCCCGAGGTCGGGAAGGCCGGATCGGGCTCGAAGGCCGCGAAGGTCGAGATGTTGACGATCGCGCCGCCGCCCTGGCGCTGCATGATCGGCGTGACGAGGCGGGTCGGGCGCACCACGTTGAGGAAATACACCTCCATGCCGCGGTGCCACTCCTCGTCGGAGAGGTCGAGGATCGGGGCGCGCGGCCCGTGCCCGGCGCTGTTGACCAGGACGTCGATCCGCCCGAACCGCGCCATCGCGAGGTCGACGAGGCGCGCGAGGTCGTCGTTGGACTGGTTGGAGCCGGTCACGCCGACCCCGCCGAGTTCCGCCGCCAGCGCCTCGCCGCGGCCGGACGAGGACAGGATCGCGAGGCGGAACCCCTCCTCGGCGAGCCGCCGCGCGGCCCCCGCCCCCATCCCGCTGCCTCCGGCGGTCACCACGGCGACTCTCTCGGTCATCGACTCGCTCCCGTTCGGGCCGGCGCCCGGGCGCGGCCCCGCCCCACCCTGGAGCGGGGGCGGCGCTGGGTCAAAGCCGGCCGGCGCTCCCGCGGCGCCGCGCCCTGCCGTAGAATGGGCGCCATGACGCGCCGTCTCGCCCTCCCGCTCGCCGCCCTCCCGCTCGCCACCCTGGCGATCTCCGTCGCGCAGCCGACCGCCGCCCAGGGCGCGCTGGTGACGAACCCTTTCGCCTCGAACCTGCCCTCGGTGCCGGTGCCGCCGCCCGCGGCACCCGCCGCCTTGCGCTTCCCCGCCGCCGTGGCGCCGGCCTACGCGGACCGCTCGCCCGGCATCGCCCGGCGCCTGACCTGCCTCGACCAGTACCGCGCCAACCGGGCGGCCGGGCGGGGCAATGGCGGCCTGCGCTGGACCGCCCGGGGCGGGGGCTACTATTCCGCCTGCAACCGGCAGCTCGGCGGCTGATCCCGATCCCGTCCCTCCCGCCCCGGACCCGAGCCGATGCGCGACCTCCACGGCGTCTTCCCCTACCTCGTCTCGCCCCTCGACGCGGAGGGCCGGGTGATGCGCCCGGTGCTGGCCGACCTCGTCGAGCACCTGATCGCGGCCGGCGTGCACGGCCTCACGCCCCTCGGCTCGACCGGCGAGTTCGCCTACCTCACCCCCGCGCAGAAGCTCGCCGTGGTCGAGACCGTGGTCGAGGCGGCGGCGGGGCGGGTGCCGGTGATCGCGGGCGTGGCCGCGACCGCGACGGCCGAGGCGGTCTCCCTCGCCCGCGCCGTGATGGAGCGCGGGGCGGACGGCGTCATGGCGACCCTGGAGGCCTATTTCCCGGTGCCCGACGACGGCATCGAGACCTATTTCACCGCCATCGCGGCGGCGGTGGACGGGCCGGTCGTGCTCTACACCAACCCGCATTTCCAGCGCGCCGACCTGTCGCTGCCGCTGATCCGGCGGCTCTCCCGGGTCGGCAACATCCGCTACATCAAGGACGCCTCGACCAATACCGGGCGGCTCCTGTCCATCCTGAGCGAGACCGAGGGGCGGATGCGGGTCTTCGCCGCCTCCTCGCACATCCCGGCCTGCGTGATGCTGATCGGGGGCGTCGGCTGGATGGCGGGGCCGGCCTGCCTGGTGCCGCGCCAGAGCGTCGCCCTCTACGAGCGGGCGCGGGCGGGCGACTGGGCCGGCGCCATGGCGCTCCAGCGCGACCTCTGGGCGGTGAACCAGGCCTTCGCGCGCTACAACCTCGCGGCCTGCGTCAAGGCCGGGCTCGCCCTGCAGGGCTTCGCGGTCGGCGACCCGGTCCCGCCCCAGGCGGCCCTGGACGAGGCGGCGCGCGCCGACCTCGCCCGCATCCTCGGGGCCGCGGGCGCCCTCGCCTGATCGCACTCGCCTGATCGCCTTGGCCTGATCGCCTTGGCCTACCGCCCGGGCCGCCGGCCGGGGCCGACGGGTGGTCAGGAGCGCCCCGCGCGGGCGAAGCGCTTGAGCAGCCGCTCGCGCCTCAGGCGCGACAGGCGCTCGGTCCAGAACACGCCGTCGAGCTGGTCGATCTCGTGCTGCAGGCAGGCGGCGAGGAAGCCCTCGGCCTCGACCTCGCGGGCGGTGCCGTCGAGGTCCTGGTAGCGCACCCGCACCCGGGCCGGGCGCTCGACCTCCTCGTCGACGCCCGGCATCGCCACGCTGCCCTCGCGGTGGCGCGCCGTCTCGGGGGAGGCGTGGACGACCTGCGGGTTGACGCAGGTCATGAGCGGGGCTCCCGGCCCGAGCCGGATCACGGTGAGCCGGATCGAAGCCCCGACATGCGGCCCGGTGAGGCCGATCGCGCGATGCGCGTCGAGCGTCTCGGCGAGGTCCGCCGCGAAGGCGGCGACGCGCGGGTCGGGGAGGGCGGCCGGCGGCACCGCCCGCCGCAGGCAGGCATCCGGGTAGCGCAGCAGGGGCAGGATCGCCACGGGGCGGCTCAGCGGGTGTGCAGCTCGGCCGGCCACAGGCCGGACCGCTCGACCCCGACGATGAGCAGCACCACCGCCGCCGTCACCGCCAGGATGACGAGGAGCTGCCGCCCGGGCACCCCGCGGCTGATGAGGAAGAGGACGAGGAGCAGCGAGACGATGGAGACGGCGACGGTCATGGCGGCTCTCCAGGGCGGGCGGGGCGCCCGTTGCCAGGGCGGGGCGCCCGTAGACGGGGCGCAGCCCACCTCTAGAGGCTGCTATGGCCCGCACAACACCTGTCTGCGGGCCATCACAGCCTCTCGAGCAGCACCCGATCACGTTGCAATCGGGTGCTGCTCTCGATCTTTGATCTTGCCGCATTTTCTGCGACGAACCGGCATCCACTTCGTCGGAAAATGCTCTAGGGGATCGGCGATGCGCGGGCAGCCCCCTTCGCCGGTCCGGCCTGACCGATGCCGCTGCGGCGCCGTCCCGGGCCGGTCGTCATTCCCCAGCCGTGCATCCCGGCGAGCGGCCTCCAGGAGCCGAGTTCCGCCCTGATCCCGACGGCCCGGGATGCCGGCGCATCGGACCGTCGACCCTCTCGGATCGTCGACGCACGCCGATGGCGTGACGACGATGCGAGACCGGAACCGACGGTCGTGAGACAGGACCGTTGGTCTGGCGCGGCAGGCCTGCGGGCCGGCGCCCGCCGCCTCACGGGGCGCGGCCGCGGCGCAGGGCCGGGAGCGCCTGCCGCAGCTCCTGCGAGGCGCGCCGCAGGGCCGGCAGGGCCTGCTGCAGGGCCGGCAGGGTCCGCTGCAGGCGCTCGCGCAGGGAGGGGCGGGCGCTGCGCGCGAGGTCGCGCGCGCAGCCGCGCGCGGCGTCCGGGCTGAACGCGAAGGCGATCTCGGTCCCCTCCGCGACCGTGAGGGAGAGGGCGGGGTGCTCCGGCGCGAGCCGGCCCGCCGTCCAGCGCAGCACCGGGAAGAAGCAATTCTCTACCGCGGTGCCGGGCGGGACCGGGTGGTCGCGGTCGGCGGAGACCGAGGCGGTGGCGATGAGCGTGAGGCCGAGATCGGCGGCCTCGGCGGCGCTCAGCCGGACCGGGTAGGTGCGCGGGCCGAACGAGACCGCGAGCGTGACGCCGTCCGGCCCCGCCGTGGTCACCGCGAAGGCGATGCCGGTCGCCGCCGGACCCTGCGCCTTCGGGAGCGTCGCCTCGTCCTCGACCATGCGGGTCCCTCCGCCCGGCGGAGCTCCTCGGCGGCCGCCCTGCCGGTCCGTACCTCTGCGGCGAGGCTTGCCGCAGCGCAAGAGACGCCGCCTCCGGCCCCGCGCCGAATCATAGACGGGCCTGTCAAGGCAAAAGAGTGGCATCTTGGCCGGATCGTTGCCAATCCTCTGCCACATTTGCCGTCGAGCTTGTGCCAAAGCGTGACTGCAAGCTTCGGGGGGTGCATGCCGCGAGCGCGATCGATGTCTCTGGCCGCCGGTCTGGTGGTTCTCGCCTGCGCGCCTCATCTGGGCGGCTGCGGCGTCCTGGCTCCCGGCTTCGACCGGGTGGCGACCACCGGCTCGCTGCCGAACGGGAAGCGCGTCGCCGCGGTGACCGCCGCCGATCGCGAGTGCCTCGCCCGCGCGATGTATTTCGAGTCCAACCGGTCGAGCGACGAGGGGCTGCTCGCGGTCGGCACGGTGGTGATGAACCGCCTGCAGGCAGCCTCCTACCCGGAATCGATCTGCGGCGTCGTCGGCCAGCCGCGCCAGTTCGCGGCCGGCGTGCTGCGCAAGCCGATGCGCGACCAGGACCGCGAGAAGGTCGAGCAGGTCGCGGACGCGGTCCTCGCCGGCCAGCGCCACGACGGCGTCGGCGGCGCGATGTTCTTCCACACCGCGGGGCTGCGCTTCCCCTACCGGAACATGCACTACGTGGCCCTGGCGGGCGGCAACGCCTTCTACGAGAAGCGCCCGCGCGGCGAGCGGGAGGGCATGCCCTCCGCCGCCCCGTCCCCCTCCGTGCAGGTGGCGATGGCCCGCCTGCCGGCCCGCCCGACCCGCGTCGCCCGCGCGACCGGTCAGACGCCGCTCGCCGAACTGGGCCCGGCCCGCAACGTCTGCCGCGTCGCCGCCGCCGAGGCGCGGATCGACCGGGGCTGAGCCGGCGCGGCGGGCGCCCCGCCCGCTCGGGCCGCCGACCGCCCCCCTTGCGCACGGCGTCCTGCGGCCCGCAGGCCGGCCCTCACCCTCCGGCGCGGCCGAGTTCCACCACCCGCAGGTTGTTGGTGGTGCCCGGCGTGCCGAACGGGATGCCGGCCACCACCACGATCAGGTCGGGGCTCTGGGCGAAACCCTCCTGGCCCGCCATCTCGGCCGCCCGCGCCACCATCTGCTCGTAGGAGGAGACGTCGTCCGACAGGACGCTGTGCGCCCCCCAGTACAGGCTGAGGCGGCGCGACACGCCGGCATCGGGCGTCACCGCCAGGATCGGCACGTGCGGCCGCTTGCGGGCGATGCGCGCCGCCGTCGTGCCGCTCGACGTGAAGGCGACGATCGCCTTGGCGTCGATCGCGTCGGCGAGCCCCGCGGCCGCCGCCGCCACCGCGTGGGGCGGGCTGTCCTCCACCTCCGGCTCGCTCGCCGCCACGAGGGAGCGGTAGAGCCGGTGCTGCTCGGTGCGGCGGATGATCCGGTCCATCATCGCCACCGCCTCGACCGGGTACTGGCCGACCGCCGACTCGGCCGAGAGCATCACCGCGTCGGCGCCGTCATAGACCGCGGTCGCCACGTCCGACGCCTCCGCCCGGGTCGGGCTCGGGGCCGAGACCATCGAGTCGAGCATCTGGGTCGCCACGATCACCGGCTTCACCGCGTGGCGGCAGGCGCGCACCAGCTCCTTCTGGCGGCCCGGCACGTCCTCGGGCGGCAGCTCCACCCCGAGATCGCCGCGCGCCACCATTACGGCGTCCGAGAGCCGCACGATGTCCTCGATGTGCTCCAGCGCCGAGGGCTTCTCGATCTTGGTCATCAGCCCGGCCCGGCCGCCGATCAGCCCGCGCGCCTCGATCACGTCGGAGGGCGTCTGCACGAAGGAGAGGGCGACCCAGTCCACGCCGAGGTCGAGCCCGAAGGCGAGGTCGGCCCGGTCCTTCGCGGTCAGGGGCGAGAGCGCCAGCACGGTGCCCGGCAGGTTCACGCCCTTGCGGTCGGAGACGACGCCCCCCGTCACCACCTCGGCGTCGAGGCGCTCGTCCGTCACGCCCGTCACCCGCACGCGCACCCGCCCGTCGTCGATGAGCAGGTCCTGGCCGGGCGTCACCGCGGCGAAGATCTCGGGATGCGGCAGCGGGATCGCGTCCGCGCCGCCGGCCTCTCCCTCGCGCACGAAGCGCACGGCCTCGCCCGCCTCCAGGGCCAGGCGCCCGCCCGCGACGGTGCCGAGCCGGATCTTCGGCCCCTGCAGGTCCTGCAGGACGCCGATCGGTCGCCCGGTGTCCCGCTCGAGGGCGCGGATCGCCGCGTAGACCCGGGCGTGGTCGTCGTGGCTCCCGTGCGAGAAGTTCAGCCGGAACGTGTCGACCCCGGCGAGGAAGAGCGCCCGCAGGCGCTCCGGGGCGGCGCTCGCCGGCCCGACGGTGGCGACGATCTTGGCGTGGCGGTGGCGTCGCATGGCGAAGCTCCTGTGCGTGGCGATCGAGGCGCCGGCGCCTCGGGGCGCGGCGCGGGTCCGGCCGCGGGACGCGAGGGGGCAGGCGCGGCCGGGTCGAGGTCCGAATCACCGCCCGGCCGAACCGGGACGGTGGGTCGTTTCGGCCCGGCCGTCTCGCCAATTGGTACGAGATGACGCCGCCGGCCGCGACCGCTCACGCGCCTGTGATGGCGCGCTCGCGCCTCCCGCTCCCGCACCGCGCCGGGGAGCGGCGCGCCCCGCCGTCGCGCGCGGCGCCGGACCTCTCCGCGCGGGGGCGTGACCGGGCGGCAGGCGCCGCGCCGCGCCGCCGGCGGGAGGGCGCCGCTGCGCCGCAAGGCCTTGCGGCGTCTGACGGAGTTCGGGCCGGGAGCCGGCCCTCGCGGCGCCGGGGGCGCCGCGAGGGCCCGGATGCGGCCTGCCCGCCGGCGCCGACCCCCTGACAGGTATGCCGCCCCGGACGGGGTGGGCGTGGCGAGCCGGAAGCGACGCATGGGCGGACCTCCTCGTGCCGCCGACAGTGAGGGCAACGGCTGGCTTCGTCACCCCCGGCGCTCGATCCGGGGCGCTTGACGCTGCGGGTGCTGCGGCGCACCATTCCCATTATGCAGGCCGGTTCTGACGGCCCCGCGACACCGGGCCAAGGGAGGAGAGACCAGGCACCATGCTGTTCCAGCCCCCCGTCTTCGAGACCATCTTCCGAATCCCTGTCGCGCACAGGTTGATGATCATGGGCTCTCGCAGCCGCGGTGGCCCGGCGGACGGCGTGTGCTGGTTCCACACGGAGGTCGATCCGGCCGGCCAGGTCGTCGCCCGCTACGAGACCTACGACGAGACGGACGCGCAGGGCCGCGACAGCTGCGGCTGGCGCAAGTTCGACCTGCGCGGCCGGCTCGTCGCCCGGCACGAGGTCGCCCTGCGCTGGTCCGAACTCGTGCGGATGAGTTCCCGCCGCGAGGCCGAGACCGCCCTGCAGGGGCCGCTGCCGCGGCCCGCGCCGGCGCGCCGCGAGGCGCAGGATCTGGTCGCCGCCTGATCGCGGCGACGGGGCGCCGCCCGATCGCGGCGATCCGGCCGGCGCCCGATCGCGGCGACGCTCGCCTCAGCGGGCCGTTGCCGCGGCGGGGCCAGCCCCGATCATCAGGCCGCCCGCCGCGCGGTTCGCCCGCCGGAGGGCCCTGGGCTCGCGCAGGAGCGCCCGGGCGCGCCGCGCCGACAGGATGTAGGCCCCGACCACCCCGATCTCGACCGCGACGATGATGGCGGCGAGCAGGCCGGTCTCGCGCAGGGTCAGCGACGTCCCGACCACGTTGGGCAGCAGCGCCAGAGAGAAGAGCGGCATCTTCGGGTTGCCGAGATTGAGGGCGAGCCCCGCCGCGAAGGCCGAGGCGACGCCGCGCCGGCCGGGCGCCGGCCCCGCCCCCGGGGCCGCGGCGGGCGCCGACCACAGCCGGATCCCGGCCAGGACGAGGGAGGCGGCGCCCGCGTAGCGCAGCACGGTCATCGCCGATTCCATCCGCGCCGCGAGGGCGGACAGGCCCAGGGCCGAGAGGAGCAGCACCGTCAGGATGCCGGCCACCATGCCGGCCCCGTAGGCGAGACCCGATCGTGCGCCGTGCGAGACGGTGCGGGCCACGATGGCGATGTTGTCGGGGCCGGGGCTCGCCGCGAAGGCCGTGAAGGCGACCGCGAAGGCCGCGAGCGTCGAGACATCCATGAGACCTCCGTCGGGTGAGCGGAGGCCGTGACGCAAGGGCAGTGCCGCGGCGCGCCCGCGGAGGCGGGTCGGGCCGGAGGCGCGCGCACCTCCGGCCCATCTCGCCGTTCCGAGGCTGGGGGAACTCGGAACGGCGAGAACCGGTCGTTCAGGCCGGCCCGGACCAGGCCGAATTCGGATCCCTCGCGCCCCATGCCGGAATGGGCACCCGTCGCGGCGCCGTGGATCGTCGTGGCGCGCCCGCGGTCGAGGTCGACGGAGAGGCCTTCGAGCTTGGCGCTGAACAGGTCGGTGATCGCCTCCGCGATGCCCCTCGGCCGTCAGGCGGTGCGCACGGTGCCGGGCAGGGACCCCGTGTCGGCTGACGCGAAGGAGGGCAGGCTGCCGCCTCCGGCGGCGAAGCCGCCGCGGGTCGCGACCGCGCCGGAGGTCGGATCGGTGAAGCGGCCGCTCCCCGCGCCGAAGCCGTGGCCGGCATTCGCGCCCGCGGAGAAGCCCGTCCAGGTGACGACCGGCGCCACGGCAGGGGAGGCGGGGCCGCCTTGCGGGGCAGGTCCGCCGCGAGGGACGCCGTGCCGAGGCAGGCGCCGCCGAGCGCCCCGAGGAGGATCGTTCGGATCATGGATGTCAGCCGTGGCTGGCAGAGGGGCGCGGCCCCGCCCGCTGCGGGGCCGCGGAGCGGCCGGAGGAGGCGTCAGAGCGTGCGCAGGATCAGCAGCGTCTGGAGCGCCACCAGCAGCACGGAGCCGCCGATCACGAGGAGGAGCCCGAGCAGCACGACCGTCGCGCCGCCATCCTCCGCCTTGCCGGCCGGGCGGGGCGCCGCCCAGCGGCCGCCGAGTTCCGGGGCCGGGAACCGGATCACCCTGCCGGCCGGGTCCCGCCGAGGGGGCGTCATCGCCGATCGCCTCACCGGGAGGACGCGGCCGGGCGGAGGTGACCCGCCGCGGGCGCCGCCGCGAGCGGGATCCCCAGCGCCAGGACGATTGCGAGGGCGCGCCCCGCCATGGCGCGCGAGGGCAGCGGCAGGGCACTACGACGGCCTGTCGCCGGACCTCGCCCGGCGCCTGGAGGCGCGGGCGCGCGAGATCGCCATGGAGGCGCTCCAGCAGGCCAACCGCGAGGCCCACGCCGCCTGCGAGACCGATCCGGGGGGCGCGGCGCGCTGGAATTTCGGCATCGACATGTACAGCGAGGAGGCGCCGGCCCCGCCGCCCGCGACCCCGGCCGCGTGAGGATCCCCGCCTTGGCCGACGCGCTCAGCCGCCGCGCCCTCCTGCGCCTCCTCTCCGGCGGCGCCGCGCTCGCCCTTCCGCGCCCGGCTGGGGCGGCGGGCGACGGCATCCGCGATCAGGGCATCGGCGGCACCGGCACCCGGCCGGGCGACGAGGAGGGGGACCGCGGCATCGGCGGCACCGGCGTCATCGGCACGATCCGGGCCTTCGGCAGCATCGTGGTCAACGATCTGCGCATCGCCTACGCGCCGGACGTGCCGGTCGCCATCGACGGGCGGCCCGCGACCGCGTCCGACCTCCGGCTCGACCAGGTGGTGCAGGTGGTGGCGCGCGCGGGCGAGGCGGGAGTCTCCGCGGCGCGGATCGACGTGGTCCACGAGGTGGTGGGCCCGGTGAGCGCGGTCGGGCGGGGCCGGCTCACCGTGCTCGGCCAGAGCGTGGTCACGGCCGGGGCGGCGGCGGCGCGCTCCTGGCGCCTCGGCGAGCGCGTGGCGGTGAGCGGGCTGCGGCGGCCGGACGGGCGCATCGCGGCGAGCCGCGTCGATCCGGCCGGGGACCTGCCGAGCCGCGTCGCCGGGCCGGTGCGCCGGGACCCCGGCGGCACGCCGCGGATCGGCGCCCTGCCACTGCCGGGGCTGGCGCCCGGCCTCGTCGGGGGCCGCGCCGTGGTGGAGGGCCGCTCGGCCGAGGCGCCGTTCGGGCCGGAGGTCGGGCGAGTCTCGCTCGAGGCCTACGTGGCGCGGGAGGGCGGGCGCCTGCGCCTCGGCTCGGGGCTCGCGGTCGCCGGGAGCGCGCCGGCGCTGCCGCGCGGCGGCGGGCTCGCGGTGATCGAGGCGGCGGCGGGGCCTGCGGGGCGCCTGACCGCGCGGGATTTGCGCCTGCGCCCGGGATCGTCCGAGGGCGGGGCGCGGCCGGGCGGGGCCGGTCCGACCGATCGGGGCGGCTTCGGCGGGCCGGGCCGGAGCGGCCGGCCGCGCCGGGGCCGGGCGGGTTCGGCCTCGACCGCCGGATGCCGGGGGCGCCCGCGGGAATCGGCCGCGGCGGGCTCTCGCTCGATCGGCGGCTGCCGGGAGATCCGGGCGGCTTGGGCGGGCCGGGCGGGTTCGGGGCGCCCGGCGGAGCCGGACCGGGCGGCGCGCCGGGCGGCTTCGGCGGCCGGCGCTGAGGCGGTCCCGTCACCGCTCGGCGCGGAGACGGGGAGGCTTCCGGGCCGGTTCGGCCGGGGAGATCACGCCGCCGCCCGGCGCTCCGGATAGAGCCGCAGCAGGCCCTCGGCGCTGGCCTCGGTGACGCCGCGCTCGGTGATCAGGCCGGTGACGAGGCGCGCCGGCGTGACGTCGAAGGCCGGGTTCGCCACCGGGCTCCCGGGCGACACCACCTGCACCGTCGCGAAGCCCCCGTCCGCGGTGCGGCCGGTGAGGTGGGTCACCTCGCGGGCGTCCCGCTCCTCGATCGGGATCTCGGCCACGCCGTCCCGCAGCGTCCAGTCGATCGTCGAGACCGGCAGGGCGGCGTAGAAGGGCACCCGGTTGTCGTGGGCCGCCAGAGCCTTGAGGTAGGTGCCGATCTTGTTGCAGACGTCGCCCGTCGCGGTGGTGCGGTCGGAGCCGACGATGCAGAGATCGACCTGCCCGTGCTGCATCAGGTGCCCGCCGGCATTGTCGGCGATCACCGTGTGGGGCACCCCGTGCGCGTGCAGCTCGAAGGCGGTCAGCGCCGCCCCCTGATTGCGGGGCCGCGTCTCGTCCACCAGGACGTGGACCGGCACCCCGGCATCGTGGGCCGCGTAGATCGGCGCGAGCGCCGTGCCCCAATCGACGGTGGCGAGCCAGCCCGCGTTGCAATGGGTGAGCACGGTGACCCGCCCGCCCCTGGCGCGCGCCGCCTCGGCGATCAGCCGCGAGCCGTGCTGGCCGATCGCCCGGCAATTCGCCACGTCCTCCTCGGCGATCCGCCCGGCCTCCGCGAAGGCCTGGGCCGCGCGGATGTCCGGCGGCAGGGGACGCAGGGTCGCGCCGAGGCGGTCCAGCGCCCAGCGCAGGTTGACGGCGGTGGGCCGCGTCGCCGCGAGCATCGCGCCGAACCGCGCCAGCCCCGCATCGGAGGGGTCCTCGCGCAGCCCGAGGGCGAGCCCGTAGGCGGCGGTGACGCCGATCAGCGGCGCCCCGCGCACCACCATGGTGCGGATGGCCTCCGCCGCCTCCTCGGCCCGGGCGAGGCGGCGGATCTCGAAGGCGAAGGGGAGCCGGGTCTGGTCGATCACCAGGACGGCGTCGCCGCCCGGCTCGGGAAAGATGGTGCGATAGGGGCGGCCGTCGATCTTCATGCGCCCCCCTTAGCACGGACCGTCGCGTGAGGGCAGCGATCCGCGCCCCGGCGCCGCCCCCGCGGATCCCTGCCCTCAGCGGGCCTGCGCGACGCGCTGCCCGGGCTCGCGGGCCGGAGCCACCGGCTGCGGCGTGGTGGTGAGTTCGGCCGCCGGCCGCTCGATCCGGGCCTGCCGGACCATCATCCGCGAGAGCGGCGGAAACACCGTGACGGCGCCGTCCTGCGCGCAGGCCGGCACGGTGGAGACGGCGACGAGGCAGGCGCAGGCGAGGAGGGAGAACCGCATGGCTGGCTCCAAAAGTATTGTTGCTGTTACCCCAATAGAAACACGCCTTGTCGCAATGCACAAGTGATGAGTGCGCTGCACAATAAAACAGAGTGCGAAAACGCACACCTGCAATATGGTGCAAGGAATTATGTTTCCTGACCATGACCCTGGGTCAGAGATGCCGCGCCCGGCAGCACCCGACCCGCCCGGCCCGCCGCGGGCGCTCAGTCGATCGCGAGGCTGAAGGGGGTGCCCTCGAAGGCGTCGGCCCCGCGCCCGATCGCCGCGATGGCGGCCACCATGCGGCCCTCCCGGCCGAGCAGGTCGTCCGCCACCGCGACGAGGCGGGGATTGGGCGTGGCGGACGGGGAGGCGGCGCGCAGCGCCCGGGCGATCTCGGCCTCGTCGTGCCGGGGCTTGAGGGCGCAGGCGGCGATGTAGGCCGCCGCCGTCGAGCGGCTGATGCCGGCGTAGCAGTGCAGCACCAGGGGCGCCTCGCGGCCCCAGGCCCGCACGAAGGCGATCAGGCGCTCCACGTGGGCCCGCTCGGGCAGGACATGGTCGTCCATCGGGGCGGTGATGTCGCTGACGCCGATGAAGAGGTGGTTGTCGGGAGCGATCGCGGCCGGCCGCACCACCGGCGTGCCGACATTGATGAGGGTGACGACGTGGCGCGCGCCGGATTCCGCCACGGTCTCGGCGAGGCGCGACAGCGAGCAGACGTGGAGCCGGGGCATCGGGTCAGGTCCCTGGGGGAGGCGGGTCGGCGGGGAGGGGCTTGTCGGGGAGGGGCTCGTCGGCGAGGGTCTCGGCGCGGCCGCGCCCCCGCGCCTCGGCGAGCGCCGCGAAGCGGGCGAGGAAGCGCGCCTGCGCGGCGGCGGTGGGCCAGGGGTCGAGCAGGGCCTCGACCGGCACCCGCACCGGCTCGGGCCGGCCGAAGACCTTGAGCGCCTCGGCCCGCGAGAAGCCGGCGAGCCGCGTCGCCTCGAGGAAGGCCGAGAGCCGGTCGGCGCGCTTGATCAGGCGCTGCATCGCGGGGGCGGGCTGCGGGGACAGGCCGAAGCGCAGGCGGATCGCCGCGAGCAGCCGCGCCTCGACCGCCTTGTAGGATTCGCCGATCGCCGCCTTGAAGGGCGAGATGATGTCGCCGATCACGTATTCGGGCGCGTCGTGCAGCAGGAGGTCGAGGCGCTCGGCCGCGCCCGCCTCCGGCCTGAGCCCGCCGCCCAGCGCCTCGACCAGGAGCGCGTGCTGGGCGACCGAGAAGACGTGGGGCCCGGCGGTCTGGCCGTTCCAGCGCGCCACCCGCGCGAGGCCGTGGGCGATGTCCTCGATCTCGATGTCGACCGGCGAGGGATCGAGGAGGTCGAGGCGGCGGCCCGACAGCATGCGCTGCCAGGCGCGGGGGGCCGGGCTCACCGGCGCGACCCGAGGCCGCCGGGACCCGGCAGGGCGGCGCAGGGCCCGTGCCGGCAGCAGCCGACGAGGTGGTCGTTCACCATCCCGACCGCCTGCATGAAGGCGTGCACGATGGTCGGGCCGCAGAAGCCGAACCCCTCCGCCCTGAGCGCCTTCGACATCCGGCGCGAGACGTCGGTCTCGGTGGCGATGCCGGCGCGGTCGCGGGCGGTGCCCTGGATCGGGCGCCCGTCCACGAAATCCCACAGGAAGGCGGAGAAGCCCGGGCCGCGCTCCTGGATCGCCAGGTAGGCCCGGGCGCTGCGGACGGTGCCGACGATCTTGGCGCGGTTGCGGACGATGCCGGTGTCCCGCATCAGGGCCTCGGTCTCGGCCTCGCCGAAGCGCGCGATCGCGGCGGGATCGAACCCCGCGAAGGCCCGCCGGAAGGCGTCGCGGCGGCGCAGGATGGTGATCCAGGACAGGCCGGCCTGGAACCCGTCGAGGATCAGCTTCTCGAACAGGGCCCGGTCGTCGTGTTCCGGCACGCCCCACTCGGTGTCGTGGTAGGCGACGTAGAGCGGGTCGGTGCCGGGCCACCAGCAGCGGTCCTGCCCGTCGGGATGGGTGATCAATCCGGTCGCCATGGGTCCGGTTTAGCCGCGGCGGGGCCGCTCAGTCCACGAACTCGGCCGCCGCGTAGCCCTGCAGGTACAGGAGGGCGGTGAGGTCCCCGTGCTCGACCCGCGCCCGGGCCGTCGCCGCCACGGCGGGCTTGGCCCGGTAGGCGACCCCGAGCCCGGCCTCCGCCAGCATGGCGAGGTCGTTGGCGCCGTCGCCCACCGCCAGGGTCTCGGCCGCGTCGAGGCCGAGGCGCTCGCGCAGGGCGACCAGGGTCTCGCGCTTGGCGTCGCGCCCGACGATCGGCTCCTCGACGGCGCCGGTGAGCCGGCCCTCCGCCACGATGAGGCGGTTCGCCCGGTGCTCGTGGAAGCCGATCCGCTCCGCGACCGGGCCGGTGAACAGGGTGAAGCCCCCCGAGACCAGCACCGTGTGGGCCCCGTGCGCCCGCATGGTCCGCACCAGGGTGCGCCCGCCGGGATTGAGCGTGATGCGCTCCTCGATCACCGCCGCCACCGTCTCCAGGGCGAGGCCCTTCAGCAGGGCCACCCGCTCGCGCAGGGCCGGCTCGAAGGCGACCTCGCCGCGCATCGCCCGCTCGGTGATCGCCGCGACGCGGTCCTTGAGGCCGATCGTGTCGGCGAGTTCGTCGATGCATTCCTGGCCGATCATGGTCGAGTCCATGTCGGCGAGGAACAGCCGCTTGCGCCGATGCGCGCCGGCGGGCAGGACCGCCACGTCGACCGGCTCGTCGCCGAGCGCCGCGCGCAGCCGCGCGGCGAGGGCCGGAGCGGATTCGGGCGCGCCGGGAACCAGCACCTCGGCGGCGACCTCCCCGTGCAGGATGCGCGGCTGATGCCCGGTCGCGAGCACGCGCCGGGTCTCGGCCAGCACCGCGTCCGTGATGGCGGGACGCGCCGGGTTTGCTATCAGGGTCGCCACAAGGGTCATGACGGAACTCGGAGAAGGGCGCGACGGCATGGGGACCGACGGCATGGCCGGGCGGGCGATCCTCATCGCAGGGCCGACCGCCTCGGGCAAGTCGGCGCTGGCCCTGGCGCTGGCCCGCGCGCGGGGCGGCGTGGTGATCAACGCCGACTCGATGCAGGTCTACGCGGATCTGCGCGTGCTGACCGCCCGCCCGAACCCCGCCGAGGAGGCGCAGGCGCCCCACCGCCTCTACGGCAGCGTCGACGGCGCGGTGAATTTCTCGGTCGGCCACTACCTCGCCGCGGTGGGGGAGGTGCTGCGGGAGGTCTGGGCGGCGGGAGGCCTGCCGATCGTGGTCGGCGGCACCGGGCTCTACTTCAAGGCGCTGCTGGAGGGCCTCTCCGAGATCCCGCCGGTGCCGGAGGCGGTGCGGACCGCCCTGCGGGCGGAGGCGGAGGGCCGCGAGACCGCCGCCCTCCACGCCGACCTCGCCCGGCGCGACCCGGAGGGCGCGGCGCGGCTCGGCGCCCACGACCGCCTGCGGGTGCTGCGGGCCCTGGAGGTGCTCGCCGCCACCGGGCGCCCGCTCTCGGCCTTCCAGGGCAGCCGCCGGCCGGGACCGCTCGCGGGAATGCCCTGCGACAAGCTCTTCCTGGTCCCGGATCGGGCGCTCCTGCGGGCCCGGATCGACGCGCGCTTCCTCGCCATGATGGAGGAGGGCGCCCTCGACGAGGTGGCGCGCCTGCGCGCCCGCCGCCTCGACCCGATGCTGCCGGTGATGCGGGCCCACGGGGTGCCGGGCCTGATCGCCTTCCTGGACGGGGCGCTCACCCGCGAGGAGGCGGTCGCCCGGGGGCAGGCGGACACGCGGGCCTACGCCAAGCGCCAGGTGACGTGGTTCCGCCACCAGGCCGGGGCAGGCTGGCGCTGGCTCGCGCCGGAGGCGGCGATGCGGGAGGCGGGAGGGTAGACCCGCCCGCGCCGAGGCTCCCGCGCGGGAGCCTCGGCGCCGGGTCGTCCGTTGCCGCGGTGCCGCGGGTCGCCGCGGGACCGGTCCCGCCGGGCCGGCGCGGGGAGGCCGGCCCGGCTACCGCCTCAGCGCTCCAGGCGGGCGATCAGGCTCGACGTGTCCCAGCGCCCGCCGCCGAGGCGCTGCACCTCGGCGTAGAACTGGTCGACCAGGGCCGTTACCGGCAGCAGGGCGCCGTTGCGGTGGGCCTCGGCGAGCACGATCGCGAGGTCCTTGCGCATCCAGTCGACCGCGAAGCCGAAATCGAACTTGTTCTGGTTCATGGTCCTGCCGCGGTTCTCCATCTGCCAGGAGCCGGCCGCCCCCTTGGAGATCACGTCGAGCACGGCCTCGATGTCGAGGCCGGCGCGCTTGCCGAAGTGGATCCCCTCGGCGAGCCCCTGGACCAGCCCGGCGATGCAGATCTGGTTGACCATCTTGGTGAGCTGGCCGGCGCCGGCCGGGCCCATCAACCGGCAGGAGCGGGCATAGGCCAGGATCGCGGGCTCGACCCGCGCGTAGGTCCCGGGCTCCCCGCCGCACATCACCGTGAGCACGCCGTTCTCGGCCCCGGCCTGGCCGCCGGAGACCGGGGCGTCGACGAAGCCGAAGCCGGAGGCGGAGGCCGCCGCGGCGAGGTCGCGGGCCACGTCCGCCGAGGCGGTGGTGTGGTCGACGAAGACCGCGCCCGGCGCCATCGCCCCGAAGGCGCCCTCCGGCCCCGTCGTCACCGCCCGCAGGTCGTCGTCGTTGCCCACGCAGGCGAACACGATCTCCCGGCCGGCGGCCGCCTCGGCCGGGGTCGCGGCCGATTGGCCGCCATGGGCCGCCACCCAGGCCTGCGCCTTGGCGGCCGTGCGATTGTAGACGGTGACCTCGTGGCCCTTGGCGGCGAGGTGGCGGGCCATCGGGGCCCCCATCACGCCGAGACCCAGGAACGCGACCTTCGCCATGGATGAATCCTCCCTTGCTGGAATGCCGGCCGGGGCCGCGCGGCGCTGCCCGGCGAGTCCCGGCTCACTTGGTGTCGAACGGCAGGTACTTGGCCCGGATGCGGTCGTAGGTGCCGTCCCGGACGAGGGCGGCGAGCGCCTCGTCGAGGGCCTCCCGCAGGGCGTCGTCGCCCTTGCGCAGGCCGATCCCGACGCCCTCGCCGAGGAGCGGATCGCCCGGCGGCACGTCGCCGACCAGCCGGCAGCAGGCCGCGCCGTCGTGGAGCGCCAGGATCTCCGAGAGCTCGCGCTTGTCGCCGAGCACGAGATCGAGCCGGCCGAGGCGCAGGTCGTAGCCGGCATCCTTCACGGAATCGAAGACGCGCAGATCCGCGCCCGGCGCCCGCGCCTCCAGGTAGGCGAGTTCGCGCGAGCGCGCGGCGACGCCGATCGCCCGGCCCTTCAGGGAGGCCGGGTCGAGGGGGGGCGCCGGGGCGTCGCGGCGGGCCATGAAGGCGGAGGGGATGCGGTAGTAGGGGCGCGAGAAGGCGATGCGGCCCCGGCGCTTCTCGGTGATCGCGAGGGACGCCATGATGGCGTCGTACTCGCCCGCTTCGAGGCCCCGGATGATCCCGTCCCACTGGTGGGTGACGATCCGGCAGGTGAGGCGCGCCTGCCCGCACAGGGCCTCGGCGAGATCGACCTCGAACCCGGCCGGCCGGCCGTCCTCGACGTAGTTGAAGGGCGGGTTGCCGCCCTCGGTGGCGATCCGCACCGGCTCCGGCAGGCCGGCGGCCCGCGCCGGCAGCGCGGCCGGCACCGGCAGGGCGGCGAGGCTGAGGAGGACGAGGAGGCGCGAGGAGAGGCGGCTCATCCGGGCAGGGGCTCGGCGGGACGCGGCCCGTCTGGCGGGACGCGCCGTTCTGGCGTGACGCGGACCCTTGCCACGGCCGGGGCGGCGCGCGCAACCGCGGCGGACGGGCGGCCCCAGGGTTAATCCGCCTTTAAGCGGCGACCCGCCTGATGGCGCCATGCGCCCGACCCGCACCCGCACGCCGCAGGATCCCCTCGAGGCCGTCGAGCTGCTCCCGCCCGAGGCGCCGCGGCCCCGCCCCGCCCCGGGCGGATGGGCCGCGCCCACGCGCCGGGCGGGGCTCGACCTCGTCGATGCCGTCGAGGCGGAGGTCGCCCGCGCGGCCCGCGACCTCACCGGCGCGACGACCTCCTTCGCCGCCGCGGCGTCCGCCGCGCAGGAGGGCTACGCGGCCGCGGCCGGGCGCCTCGCCGCCGGCATCCCGCGGGACCTCGCCGAGGACGGCCGCGGCATCGCGGCGGCGGCCGACATCCTGGCCGGGGAGGCGGCCGGCCTCGGCGCCGTGCTCGAACAGGCGGGCCGCCACCTCGACCAGGCCGGGGAGAGCCACGCCGAGGCCCGCCGCGCGGCGGGCCTGCTCGCGGACGCCGCCGAGGCCATCGCCCGCGCCGTCGACCGGGTGGCGGTCGTCGCCCGCGAGGCCAACCTCCTCGCCCACCAGGCCACGATCGAGGCGGCGCGCCTCGGCGAGGCCGGCGAGGGCTGCGCCCGGATGGCCCGCGACGCGGCGCGGCTCGCGGCCGAGGGCCTGCGGGCCGGGGAGGCGATCCGGCAGCTCGGCCGCCGCTGCGAGGACGGGGCCGCGGCCGCGACCGCCGCGGCCGGGATGGCGGCGGCCTCGGTGGCCGGCCTCGGCCCGGTGCTCGCCACCCTGCGGGCGGCGAGCGGCGCCCAGGCCGACCAAGCCGAGGCCATCGCCGGGACGGCCCGGGGGATCGCCGAGGAGGCCGACCGGCTCGGCGGCGACCTGGCCGAGGCGCTGGTCGCGGCGTCGGGCGCGGTGCTGCGCGCGGCGGCGGCCGAGGCGGCGGCGCGGGGCCTCGCCGGCTCCGGGCCCCGCCTCGTCGCGGCCCTGCGCCATGCCGAGATCGGCGACCGGCGCCTGCACGACCGCTACCCGCTCGATCTCCCGGCCCGGCTGGGGCGGCGGGGCCTCGGGCGCGTGGTCGATCTCGGCGCCGGCGGGCTCCTGCTCACGCCCCCCGCCGGGGTCGCGGCCGCGCCCGGCAGCCTCCTCGACCTCGACCTGCGCGGGATCGGCCGGGTCGCCGTGCGGGTGGTCGGGACCAGCCCCCGGGGCCTCCACTGCGCCTTCGCGCGGGAGGCCGATGCCGCGCGCTGCGCGCCGGCCCTGGCGCGGATCGAGGCGGCCCATCGCCCCCTGGTGGCGGCGGCCCAGGACCTCGCCGCCGAGGTCGGGCAGGCCCTGGAGGGCGCTCTCGGCCTCGGCCGGCTCCCCCGCGACGCCCTGTTCGACCCGGCCTACGCCCCGGTTCCCGGCAGCGCGCCGCCGCGCTTCCTCACCGCGGCCGGCCCCGTCCTGGAGGAGATCCTGCCGCCGCTCCTGGAGCCGCCCCTGCTCGCGGATGCGCGCCTCGCCCATTGCTTCGCGGTCGACCGCAACGGCTACGCCCCGGTGCACAACCGCCGCTTCGCGCAGGAGCCCCGTCCCGGCGACCCGGACTGGACGGCCCGCCACGCGCGCCACCAGCGCTTCCACGACGATCCCGCCGGGCTCGCGGCGGCCCGCTCGATGCGCCCCTTCCTGGTCCAGCTCCGCCCGGAGGAGGGGCGGGCGGCGCCCCTGCGCGAGGTCTCGGCGCCGGTGCGCGTGCACGGGCGGCACTGGGGCGGGGTGCGGATGGCCTATCGGCTGTGATCCGGGATCCGCGTGGCGAAGCCATCACCCGGATGTCGGATGAGCCTCACCCCTCGGGCGCTGGCGGCGGGCCCGCGAAGGCGTCGCGCAGGCAGGCGGTGACGGCGCGGACCGCCGGCGCCGCGCGCAGGTCGGCGTGGACCACGAGCCAGATCTCGCGGCGCAGCGGCGGATCCTGCGGGCGGAGCGGCGCCAGGAGCGGGTCGGCGGCGGCCAGGAAATCCGGCAGCATCGCGATCCCGGCGCCGGCGCGCGCCGCGGCGGCCTGGATCTCGACGCTCTCGGCCCGGACCGCGAAGGGCCGCCCGGCTGCCACCGCCTCCAGGGCGACCTGCTGGGGCGAGCCCTGCATCGCGCCGTCCGCCCCGACGAAGCGCCACGCCGCCTCCGGCCGGCCGCGGAGGGAATCCGGGTTGGCGTAGAGCCGGAAGGTCATCTCGCCGAGCCTGCTGACGGCGACCTCGCCGGTCTCCGGGCGGCTCAGCCGCACCGCCACCTCGGCCTCCCGCCGCGCCAGGGAGGCGTGCCGCGTCTCGGCGCGCAGGCGGATCGTCAGGCCGGGATGCCGCGCCTGCAGGGCCGCCAACGGGGCCATCAGGCGCGCGGCCGCGAGGGCGGGCGGCGCGCTCAGCGTCACCTCGCCGACGAGGCTCGACCGCGTGCCCGCCGCGGCGCGCCCGATCGCCTGGGCCTCCCGCTCCATGCGGGCGGCGAGGATGGCGATCCGCGCGCCCTCCGGCGTCAGGACCAGCCGGCGCCCGCGCCGGTCGACGAGCCTGAGGCCGAGCTGCGCCTCCAGGGCGGCGACCCGGCGCGCCACCGTCGCGTGCTCGACGCCCAGGCGCCGCGCCGCGGCCGAGAGGCTGCCCTCCTCCGCGAGCGCCGCGAAGTGCCGCAGGCCGTCCCAATCCACCTGAAGAATCCTCCTCGCGCCGGATGCCCCCTGTGAAGTTTCGCACAAAGGAGGGCCGAGAATAGGGAATTTCCGCCCGGCCCGCCACGCCGGACACTCGCCCGTCACCCGATGGAGGATGCCATGGACGTGAAGGTGCAGATGGCCGCGTGCGGGGAGGTCGAGCGGCTGGAGGTCGTCCCCTGCGGCGCCGAGGAGCCCGGCCCGGGCGAGATCCGGCTCCGGCACCGGGCGATCGGCGTGAACTTCATGGACATCTATCACCGCACGGGCCTCTACGAACTGCCGCTCCCGGCGGTGCCCGGAGTCGAGGGGGCGGGCGTCGTCGAGGCGGTCGGGCCCGGCGTCGCGGGCCTCGCCCCGGGGGAGCGGGTGGCCTATGCGGGAGTGCCCGGCGCCTATGCGGCGACGCGCCTGCTCCCGGCCTGGCGGGCGATTCCCCTGCCGGAGGCGATCTCCGACGAGGCCGCCGCGGCCTCGCTGCTGCGCGGCCTGACCGCCCACATGCTGCTGACGCTCACCTGTCCGGTGACGGCCGGGAGCGTGCTGCTGGTCCATGCCGCGGCGGGCGGGCTCGGGGCGCTGGTCACGCGCTGGGCCTCGCGCCTCGGCGCGGTGGTGATCGGCACGGTCGGGTCCGAGGAGAAGGCGCAGGCGGCCCGCGCGAGCGGGGCCGCCGCCGTGATCGTCGGCCGCGACGCCGACCTTCCCGCGCGGGTCGCCGACCTCACGCGGGGGCGCGGCGTCGACTTCGCCATCGACGGGATCGGGGGCGGGATGCTGGCGCGCACGCTCGCCTGCCTGCGGCCCTTCGGCACCGTGGCGAGCGTCGGGCAGGCGGCGGGGCCGATCCCGCCGCTCGCCGTGGAGGAGGTCGGGCCGCGCCGCTCCCTGTCCCTCGCCCGGCCGAGCGTGATGGCCTACGCGGCGGACCGCGCGCGCTACCCGGAGGCGGCCCGCGCCGTGCTCGCCGCGATGCGGGAGGGGATCGCCGGCGAGATCGGCGGCACCTACCCGCTCGCCGAGGCCGGGCGGGCGCAGCGCGACCTCGAATCCGGGCGCAGCCGCGGCAGCCTGCTCCTGCTTCCCTGACGGCTCAGCCGCCGGTGGTGCTCATGTGCCGCGGCACGGCCGGGCGCGCCGCGCGCGCGATGACGAAGTCGTGGCCCTTGGGCTTGCGGGTGATCGCCTCGGTGATCGCTTCGGCCACCAGCGCGTCGTCCGGCGAGGCGCGCAGGGGCGCGCGCAGATCCGCCGCGTCCTCCTGGCCGAGGCACATGTAGAGCCTGCCCGTGCAGGTGAGGCGCACCCGGTTGCAGCTCTCGCAGAAATTATGGGTCAGCGGCGTGATGAAGCCGAGCCGCCCGCCGGTCTCCTCCACCCGCACGTAGCGGGCCGGGCCGCCGGTGCGGTCGGGCAGCGGCGTCAGGCGGAAACGGGCGTCGAGGCGCTCGCGCACCACCGAGAGGGGCAGGAACTGGTCGGCCCGGTCGGGCTCGATCTCGCCGAGCGGCATGACCTCGATGAGGGTCAGGTCCATGCCCTCGCCGTGGGCCCATTCGAGCATCGGGACGATCTCGTCCTCGTTCACGCCCCGCAGCGCCACGGCGTTGATCTTGACCCGGATCCCGGCGGCCCGCGCCGCCGCGATGCCGCCGAGGACGACCGGGAGGTCGCCCCGGCGGGTGATGGCGCGGAAGCGGGCCGGATCGAGGGTGTCGAGGGAGACGTTGATCCGCCGCACCCCGAGATCGGCGAGTTCGGCCGCGTACTGGGCGAGCCGGGTGCCGTTCGTGGTCAGCGTGAGCTCGTCGAGGGCGCCCGAGGCGAGGTGCCGCGACAGGCCGCGGAAGAGCCGCATGATGTCCCGCCGCACCAGGGGCTCGCCGCCGGTGATGCGCAGCTTGCGCACCCCGCGCGCGACGAAGACCGCGCAGACCCGGTCGAGCTCCTCCAGGGTGAGCAGGTCGCGCCGGGGGAGGAAGGTCATGTCCTCCGCCATGCAGTAGACGCAGCGCAGGTCGCAGCGATCGGTCACCGAGACGCGCAGGTAGGTGATCGCCCGCTGGAAGGGGTCGATCAGGGGCGCCGGCCGCGTGGGCGCCGGGCGCGTCGTCTCGTCGGCGGGACCCCACATGGCGGGCTGGACGCTCCTCTCTGGCGGCCTGCCGGGACCGGGGTGCGGCCCCGTGGACCGCCCGATCTCTGGCGGCCGGGCCGCCCCCTGCATATGAGGGCAGATGCGGCGGCGAGCAAGCGGCCGGCGGGAGAGCCCCGGGAGAAGCCCCATGAGCGATGCAGACTGGCCGACCGAGATCCGCCTGGCGCGGGACAAGCGCGTTCTGCACGTGACCTTCGCGGACGGCGCCGCCTACGCCCTGCCGGCCGAGTACCTGCGGGTGGAGAGTCCCTCGGCCGAGGTCCAGGGCCATGCCCCCTCCGAGCGCCAGTGGATCGGCGGCAAGCGCGAGGTCCAGATCCTGTCGGTGACCCCGGTCGGCAATTACGCGGTCAAGCTCGGCTTCGACGACCTGCACGATACCGGGATCTTCTCCTGGACCTACCTGCGCGAGCTCGGCGCGACCCGGGAGGAGCGGTTCGCCCGCTACTGCGACGAACTCGCCCGGCGCGGCCTGAGCCGGGACCCGCCGCGCCGGTCCTGACGCTCCCCGGGGGCGCCGGGGAGGCGGAACGGCGGGAAAACCCCTCGCATTGGCGGCAATTTAGGCCGGATGGAGCGCCGGGGGTGGCTCTTTGTTCAGCATCTGTTAATCTTCCTCCGATCCGATGGCCCGCGTCCCAGGGGCCCTCGACAGGAGTCGCCGATGTTCAGCATTGGACCCTTCCACCGGTCGGCCGGCCAGCCCGCGGGGATCTACACCTCGCTGCTGCCGCTCGAGCCGGAGCCTCTGGAGACCGAAGCGGCCGGCGTTCCGGCCGTGCCGGCTCCCGTGTTCCGCCGGCACGCCCTCGTGACCGTGCTCCTCGTCGTGATGACGCTCGCGGTCCAGTCGGCCGTGGGCTGGTGGACGCTGCCGAGCGCCCCGCGCGACCTGTCCCCGTCGGCCCTTGCCCCAACGGAACGCGCACCCTCCTGAGGACGCATTGCGTCACCGAGAGTGCGTCGCGTCCCCGAGACCGCTTCGCGTCCCCGAGAGCGCTTCGCGTCCCCTGGCATTCTGCCGCATTGCCGGCCCGAATCAGCTTGGAAAAAGGCGCGCCCCTTGCGCAGGGGCCACATTTCGTTAACGTCGCGTTCATCGCGGAACGTTCGCGAAATCCAGCGCACAAGGGGAGGCCTCGCATGGCTTCAGACGCTGTTACCACCCAGGACGCGATCCGGGTGAAACCGACCCAGGACGGGACATACACGGTGTATCGCGGCACCAGCGTGCTGGTGAGTGGCCTGACCCGCGCCCAGGCGGAGCTCTACGAGGCGTCGATCATCCAGCAGGCCCGCCTGGCCCGGGAGGCGCCGGCCGTCCGCTCCGTCCACTGAACTCCGCCGGGCGGCCCGCTCCCGCGCGGCCCTGCCCGCGAGCGCCGCGGCCGCCGATGGCGGCGGCGCGCGGCGACGAGAGAGCGCCGACCCGCCTGCCAGACCCGCCGCGACGCGCGAGACCGGCGGGCCGCCGGCAGATCCCCAGACCATCCTCAGTCAGCAGCGGTCCGATCCCGTGCCGGCGCGCCGGCGGGGCCGTCCGCCGCGCCCGCACGGGCATCCGGCAGGATCGTCCGTCGGGTTCCCGCGCGTCGACTTCCCCGGTTCGGGCCCGCGATCCATCGCGCGGGCGATGCGGCCGGTCACGATCGCCGCGCCGCTCTGGACGGGCGAGTGTTCAAGAGCAGCGCGCCCGCCGCGTCAGTGCGGATCAGGTGCTCGCCGGCGCCGGGCGCCCGAGCGTAACAAAAGCATATGTTAACGTCTGCGGCTGGACACTGGGTTGCATACCGCGCCCGGGGTGCGGATCGGTGGACGTGGGGAAGATGGTCGATTCGTTTGCCCGCGCGGACGGCGCCTCGCCCGGCGAGGACATGCCCGCGGAGGAGAGGCGCCTGCGGGAACTCGCGGCCTACCGGATCGCCGACAGCGCGCCCGAACCGGAGATCGACCGCATCGCCTCCCTGGCCGCCGCCCTGTTCGGGACGCCCTGGGCCGCCGTGACGCTGATCGGCGAGGACACGCAGTGGCTCAAGGCGCGCCACGGCCTCGACCTGCCGCGGACGCCCCGATCGGTCTCCTTCTGCACGCACACGATCGAGAGCGACGAGGTCATGGTGGTCCCGGATGCCAGCCGGGACCCGCGCTTCCGCGACAATCCGCTGGTGCGGGGCGACCTCGCCCTGCGCTTCTACGCGGGCGCGCCCCTGGTCACGCCGAGCGGGGCGCGCATCGGGGCGATCTGCGTCCTCGACCATGCCCCGCGCCCCGCCCTCGACGCGGCCGGGCGGGGGCGCCTCGCCGACCTCGCGCGCCTGATGATGACCCAGCTCGACCTGCGGCGCCAGGGCCGGCGCGACGCGGAGATCACGCGCTTCGCGGCCGCCACGGAACTCGCGCTCCTCTCCGTCGATCCGGACGGCCGCATCGGCTTCGCCAACCAGGCGAGCGAGCGCCTCTTCGGCTACGGGCCGGGCGACCTCGTCGGGCTGCCGGTCGAGGTCATCGTGCCGCAGCGCGCCCGGGCCCGCCACCGCGAAGGCATGGCCCGCGTCCTCGGGGAGGGCGGGACGCGCCTCGCCGGCCGGACCGTGCAATTCACCGGCCTGCGCCGGGACGGCAGCGAGGTGGCGGTCGAACTCACGCTCTCGGTCTGGACCGGCGCCGAGGGGATGTGCATGGGGGCGGTGATCCGGGACGTCGCGGAGGGCGACGGGCGGCTCCTCAACCTCGCCGACCGCGACCCCGTCACCGGCCTGCCGAACCGGCGCCACCTCACCGAGATCCTG